>NZ_LMVQ01000119.1 GCF_001545925.1 Mycobacterium sp. NAZ190054
GACCGCCGAGATGGTCAAGGCGGCGGCGAATGCGTTTGTGGCGACCAAGATCTCATTCGTCAACGCGGTGGCCGACATGTGTGATGCCGTCGGGGCGGACGTCTGCTTCGTCGCCGACGCGGTCGGTGCGGACCCGGACGCACTGCCGAAGACCGGGCCGGCCGGGCCCGCGCCGTCGCTGCCGCTGGACGAACTCGACGTGCGTTACGCCGACGAGGGCAGCGGCGAGGGTTTCGTGCGGCGGCTCTGGTGGCGGGCCACCGTCGATCTCCCCGGCGACTCCCTGCTGCACACGCTCGTCGCCGTCTACGTCACCGACGTGTACCTGATCGATCCGGCGCTGCAGGTGCACGGCCATTCGATGCGGGCGCGCACCCACCGCAGCGGCACCACCGATACGTCGGTGTGGTTCCACCGGGACCTGCACGCCGACGAGTGGAACCTGCTGGAATGCCGGTCGCCCGCCGCGGCGCGGGGCCGGGCAGTGGTGACCGCCAGCCTGATCCGCGCCGACGGCGTCATCGCCGCCACCGTGGTGCAGGAGGGGCTCATCGCAGAGCGGGAGCCCGCGCCCGGTCCGGCAGCCTGACACCGCGGTCACGCCACCACTGCCGGGCCAGCGTCACCGTCGCCGCCACCGTGATACCGACGACGAGTGCGGCCACGACGCCGATCAGTTCATGGCTGCCGAACAGCGGATAGACCTGGTAGTGCGTCAGATAGATGTACAACGAGGCCTCGGCGAGCACCGCGGCCACCGCGGCGACGCCCGACGGGCAGCGGACGGCGGGCAGCCAGATCAGCAGCGCGAGACCGGCGAACACCATCGTCTGCCGCAGCGGGTCGTCGAAGTACCCGAGCAGTCCGATGAACAGCACGGCCGTCACCAGGGCCCGCTGCCAGGTGTGGGCGGCTTTCGCGGCCGCCCAGCCGGCCGCGAAGAACCAGAACGCCAGCACCGTGAACCACGCGTCCCTGGTGTCGCCGGCGAGAACGCCGTAGCGCAGCAGCATGCCGAAGGCGAGGAAAGACATCGCGATACCGAACGGGTGGCGTCGTTCCAGCCGGTCCATCGCCGGCACGCAGAACAGCACCGCCAGCGCGATCAGCGTCCAGACCAGCACTTCGACGAACCACAACCGCCCGGCGGTCATGCTGTCGTGCGGTCCCAGGAACTTGTTGGCCAACAACAGGTTCGACGCGTGATAGTCGTCGGTGACCATGAGCGCGAACGCGACCCACACCACCGACGGGATCGCGACCCACGCGATCGTGGCGCGCAGATGCCGGATGCGGTCGGGGCGAGGCAACGGGGTCAGGCAGAACCGGCCGAAGTTGTAGCCGGCGACTCCGAGCAGGATGTGGGCGCCGCCCCAGAGCTCGAACAGCTCGGCGTGCGAACCGACGATCAACACGATCGCGACCGCCCGCAGCGCCACGCTGGTCTCCAGCGTGTGACCCCAGGACTGCCAGCGCCGCCGTTTCGGCGCCGGCAGGTTCCGCAGCGCGCGCAGCGGCAGCTGCGGCCAGTCGGTGGGCAGGTGGCCGAGCGCGCGTTCCAGTCGTGCCGACATCGTCACGTACGTCAGTGAGTTGCCTCCCAGGTCGACGAAGCTGGCGTCCTCGTCGATCTCGGCAGGATCGAGGAGCAGCACCTCGGCGAAGACCTCGCGAAGGTCGCCGCCGCGCGGGGCGCTGCGCGCCGCCCCGGCGGCCAGCACCCGGGCGGTCGGGTAGTCCGGTTTGCCGGAGGCGAGCTTGGGCAGGTCGGCCACACACACCGTGTCGACGACGGCGGCGGGCACGCCGGCTGCCTCTGCTGTCTGCCGCCGCACGTCGTCGGGGTCGTGCTCGTCGGTGGCCACCACCGCCAGGCGGTCACCGTTGTCGGTGCACAGCGCGTGCACACCCGCGCCGGCCAGCGTGGTCTCGATCTGCGCCAGGTCGAGCCGCAGACCGTACATCTTCACGAAGCGGCTTCTGCGGCCGACCACCTCGTACAGCCCGTCCTCACCCCGGCGGGCGATGTCGCCGGTGCGCAGCGCGTCGAGTTCGGCGCCGCGCGCGAGGTCGGCGGGGGTGTGGGCGTAGCCCATCATCACGTTGGCGCCGCGGTACACCAGCTCGCCGGTGCCGGGCTCGGCCCACTCGTCGACAGGCTCGATCGTGAACGCCCCGCCGGGCACCGGGCGTCCGATCGCGTTGCTCCGGGTGAGCGCGAGTTCCGGTGGCAGATAAGCCATTCGGGCGGTGGCCTCGGTGGCTCCGTACATCACGAACAGCTGCCAGCCCTGTCCGGCGGCGAGCGCGGCGTACTTCCTGACCCGCTCCGGGGGCATCCGGCCGCCGGCCTGCGTGACACAGCGCAGGTGGGGCAGGTGCTTGGACTGGAAGCCGACGCGATCGAGAAGTTCGAAGGTGTACGGCACGCCCGCGAAGGTCGTGCCGCGGTGGTGGGTGAACAGTTCCCAGAAACCGTCGTCGGCCACCGACTGCTCGGTCAGGATGAGTGCGGCACCGGCCAGCAGGTGGCTGTGGATCACCGACAGGCCGTAGCAGTAGGACATCGGCAACGTGGTCGCCGCCCGGTCGGTTTCGCGGATCTGCAGGTATTCGACGATCGACCTGGCGTTGGCGAGCAGGTTGGTGCGGGACAGCCTGACGAGCTTGGGGGAGCCGGTGCTGCCCGACGTCGACATCAGCAGCGCGAGGTCGTCGTGCAGGTCACGGGCGGCCTCGGAGTGCACGTGGACGCCTGCGGCGTCGACGACGACGTCGGGCCGGTAGGTGGCGATGATGTTGGTGTGGTCGCGGCCCGCGGGCACCGGCAGCACGACGTGGCCCGCTGCCAGCGCGCCGAGATAGCCGACCAGTGTCGTGACGTCGTTGCGGGTCTCCAGCAGGACCAGGCGGCGTCGCGGCCCCAGTGTCCGCGCGAAGGCCTCGACCCGCTCGGCGAGGTCGTGGTAGCTGAGTTGCTGATCGCGGGTGAACACCGCCGCGCGGTCACCGTGACCGCGCAAGTGATCGACCAACGTCCTCATCCACGTGAAGATACCCTTACCTCACATGGTTCCGGCCGGGTCACATCCGGCTGTACCTGCTCCGGATGAAGCTGTACGCGCCGAAGGCGGCGATACCCACTGCCGCGGCGATCAGCAGCACCTTGCCGAACGGGGCCTGACCGAGCGTCTTGACGGCGGCGTCCAGGCCGGAGGCCTTGGCCGGATCGGCCTGCAGGGTCGCGATCACCACGAGCAGACCGGCGCCGGCCAGCACGAGGCCCTTGGCCACGTATCCGGTGATGCCGGTCGCGGTGACCGCGGTGCCGCCGCAGACCCGCAGGTCGTCGAGGAACTTCTCCGACACGCCCTTGTACACGTGGTAGGCGCCGATCGCGGCGACCCCGACGCCGACGGCGATCAGGATGGCTTTGCCCCAACCGGACTGCATCAGCTGGGCCGACAGGCCCGCGTTCTGCTGGGCGCTGGACTGCCCGCTGCCCATCGCATACCGGGCCGCCGAGAAGGCGATCGCGAAGTTCACCGCCGCCAGCCCGAGTGCCTTGGCGCGCTTCCATGCGGGGTTCTCGCCGGTGCGCCCGGAACTCTCCCCGGGTTTGGCGCCGATCACCGCTTCGGCCACCCGCCACAACCCCAGCGCCACCAATCCCGCGGCGGCCGCCCACAGCATGATCGTGCCGCCGGTCTGACCGGCCAGCGTGGACAGCGCGCCGGACTGGTCGGCGTTGCCGGCCCCGCCCACGAAGGCGAGCCTGGCGATGATGAAGCCGACGAGCAGGTGCAGCACGCCGCTGGCGGCGAAACCCGCCCTGGCCAGGTACTCGAAGGCGCTGCTGTCGGTCGCGCGGTCGGCGGCGCCGTGCGCGGAGCGGTGCAGAGACGCTGCTGAAGGGCGGGTGCTCATCGGGGTCCTCCTGGTCGGCTGATGGCCCCGGTTACCCCGAATCTGACGCCGGTGAAACGGCTGCCGCGGTTACGGCCTGTCCAGACGGGCCTGCTCGGCGTCGAGGGACTCGTCGCGCACGGGGCGGTCGGCCAGTTCTTCGCGGTGCCCGAACAGGAACGGGTAGGCCAGCCCGGCGATCGCCGCGCCGACCAGAGGCGCGAGCCAGAACACCCACAGCTGTGCCGGTGCGCCGTCGCCGTTGAAGAACGCGACGCCCGTCGAGCGTGCCGGGTTGACCGACGTGTTCGAGATGGGAATGGAGATCAGGTGGATGAGCGTCAACGTCAGGCCGATCGAGAGCCCGGCGAAACCCTTCGGTGCCCGATCGTCGGTGGACCCGAGGATGACGAGCAGGAAGATGAAGGTCAGGACCACTTCGGCGACGATCACCGCCCACAGCGTGTACCCGCCGGGGGAGTGGGCGCCGTACCCGTTGGCGGCCATGTTCCCGGTGGCCGTCCACCCCGACCTGCCTTGGGCCACCACGTAGATGACCAGGCCGGCGACCAGCCCGCCGAGGACCTGCGCGACCCAGTAGGGCGGCAGCACCTTCCACTCCACCCGCCACTCCACCCGCCGCGCCGAGCGTCACCGCGGGATTGAAATGTCCGCCGGAGATCGTGCCGAACGCGTACACGCCGGTCAGCACGGTCAGGCCGAACGCGAGCGCGACCCCCGCGAAGCCGATGCCCAGTGGGAACCCTTCGTCGTTCTGGAAGGTCGCGGCGAACACGGCGCTGCCGCAACCGCCGAGCACCAACCAGAACGTCCCGATGAATTCGGCCGACAGACGATGGAAAAGCGTGGGTTCGCGCATGGGTGCCACCGCTCTACTCGAGGAGTAATCGTGTCTTCAGCGTGACACCCGTGCCGTGGCCGTGGGCCGGATACGGCAGAAACGTCCTCTGACAAAAACTGTCGTTTCCTACAACCGCGGCGGCTGGGGATGAATTCGGGTTTGGGGATGGATTTCCGGCGTTGTCGGCGACGTCGAGGACTGTGGCCTCATGACCGGAACTGAGAGTCGCGCCGAGATCGGGGCGTTGGGGGAGCAGCTCGCGGTGGACTACCTGCAGGGCCTGGGGTTTCGCGTGCTGGCCCGGAACTGGCGGTGCCGCTACGGGGAATTGGACCTCGTCGCCGCCGACGGAGGAGACGTGGTCTTCGTCGAGGTGAAGACCCGCACCACCGACCTGTTCGGCGGGGTCGCCGAGGCGGTGACCCCGGCCAAGTTGCGTCGGCTGCGCCGCCTGGCCGGGCTGTGGCTGGCTCAGCAGTCCGCCAGTTGGGCCGCAGTGCGCATCGATGTCGTCACCGTGCGGATCGGTCGGCGCCGTACGCCCGAACTCAACCACATCAAGGGGGTGGGGTGATGACGAAGCTGGGGCGAGCGTTCTCGGTGGCGGTGCGTGGCGTCGAGGGCGAGATCGTCGAGATCGAGGCCGACATCTCCTCAGGCCTGCCGGGGGTGTCTCTGGTGGGGTTGGCCGACGCCGCGTTGCGGGAGTCGCGGGACCGCGTCCGCGCGGCGATCAGCAACTGCGGGTTCGAGTGGCCGATGACGCGTCTGACACTGGCGCTGTCACCGGCGACGCTGCCGAAGGTGGGCTCGGTGTACGACCTCGCCCTCGCGGCGGCCGTGCTGTCGGCACACGGCAGGAAATCCTGGCCGCGGCTGGAGAAGGCGGTACTGCTCGGTGAGCTCGCCCTCGACGGGCGGGTACGGCCGGTCAAAGGGGTGCTCCCTGCGGTGCTCGCCGCACAACGCCAGGGCTGGCCCACGGTCGTCGTGCCCGTCGAGAATCTGGCCGAGGCCAGCCTCGTCGAAGGTATCGAGGTGTGGGGTGTCGGCACCCTGGGCCGGCTGCAGGCCTGGCTTTCCGGCAAGGCGGACCTGCACGCGCGCGTCGAGCGCAGGGAGCAGGCCCCGGAGCCCGTCGTCGATCTGAGCGACGTGGTCGGGCAGACCCAGGCGCGTTACGCCGTCGAGGTCGCTGCCGCCGGCGGCCACAACCTGATGATGACAGGACCGCCGGGCGTCGGGAAAACCATGCTGGCGCAGCGGCTTCCGGGTCTGCTCCCGCCGCTGTCGCAGGCCGAGTCGTTGGAGGTGACCGCGATTCACTCCGTCGCCGGTCTGCTGACCGGGGACGCCCCGTTGATCACACGCCCACCGTTCGTGGCACCGCACCACACCACCAGCATCGCCGCGCTGGTCGGTGGCGGCTCCGGGATGGCGCGCCCGGGCGCGGTCAGCCGTGCGCATCGCGGCGTGCTGTTCCTCGACGAGTTCGCCGAGATCAACTCGGCTGTGCTGGAGGCGCTCCGGACACCGCTGGAGGACGGTGAGATCCGGCTGGCGCGCCGGGACGGCGTGGCGTGCTACCGGTGCCGTTTCCAGCTCGTCCTGGCGGCAAACCTGTGCCCGTGCGCGCCGCCCGATCCCCGCGACTGCACCTGCGGGGCAGCCGACAAACGGCGCTATCAGAGCAAGTTGTCCGGGCCGTTGGTCGATCGGGTGGATCTGCGTGTCGAGATGCACGCGTCCCGGGAGGGGACGTTCAACGATCAGGAGGGTGAGTCGACTTCCGATGTCCGTCAACGGGTCTGGTCGGCACGTGCGGCCGCGAAAGAACGCTGGCGTGCGTACGGGATCGCCACCAACGCCGAAGTCGGTGGTTCGCTGCTGCGCCGCCGGTTCCGGTTGAGCCAGGAGGCGATGAGACCGTTACGCACCGCGGTCGACCGGGGAGCGATGAGCATCCGTGGCATGGACCGGACGGTGCGTGTGGCGTGGACGCTGTGCGATCTGGCCGGCCGCACCTCACCGAATCGAGAGGACGTCGCGACGGCGATGAGTTTCCGGCAGGGAGGTGGCTTCTGATGGACGAGATCACGCGCCGGGCATGGGCTTACGTGTCACGGGTGGCTGAACCGCCCAACCAGGTCCTGGCCGGGTTGGTGGCCGCGGAAGGGGTGGTCGCGGCCGCCGAGCGCATCCGCCGCCGCGACGTCGACGCGAAGCTGTTGCGCGCCACCGAAGCACGGTATGCCATCGACCGCGCCAGGGAGGACCTGGAGATCCTCGACCGGATGGGTGGGCGTCTGCTCACCGTGGACGACGACGAGTGGCCGCTCCTGGCGTTCGTCGCGTTCAAGTCGGTGAACCTCGCGAATCGGCCGCAGGGCCTGCCGCCGATGGTGCTGTGGGCGTCGGGCCCGTCGCGGCTGTGTGACATCCCGGAGCGCAGCGCCGCGATCGTCGGGACACGCGCGGCGACGCCGTACGGCGAGTACGTCGCCTCCGACTTCGCGGCCGGGCTGGTGGAACGCGACGTCGCCGTGGTGTCCGGCGGCGCATACGGCATCGACGGCGCGGCTCACCGCGCGGCGCTGGCCTCCGACGGCGAGACGGTCGCGGTGCTGGCGACCGGTCTCGACGTGCCATATCCCGCAGGGCATTCCGCGTTGCTGCACCGGGTGGGCCGGCACGGTCTGCTGGTCAGCGAGTACCCGCCGGGAACACGCCCGACCCGGCGGCAGTTCCTCACCCGCAACCGGCTGGTCGCCGCGTTGGCGAGGGCGACGGTGGTGGTGGAGGCCGGCGTGCGCAGTGGTGCGGCGAACACCGCCGCGTGGGCCGACGCGCTGGGGCGGCCGGTGTGCGCGGTGCCGGGGCCGATCACCTCGTCGTCGTCCGCGGGCTGTCACGAGTTGATCGTGAACGAGAAGGCCAGGTTGGTCAGTCGGGCGTCGGAGGTGGTCGAGGAGGTCGGGCGCTGTGGTGAGCTGGCGCCGGATCGCGTCCGGCCGGCCTCTGTGGTCGACGACCTGAGCGAGGACGAACTCGTCGTGTTCGAGGCGCTGCCGGGGCGCGGCACCCGCACCGTCGACGAGATCGCCGCCGCCGCGGGGATGCCGGCCACCGAGGTGCTGGGGCCGCTGACGATGCTCGGCGTCCGGGGGTTGGCCGTGCGGGAGGACGGCTGTTGGAGGCTGGGCCGACGCTAGCGCCCTGCACCTCGGGTCGCGCTCGTATAGTCGTCAAGGACAGCTAAGTAGCAAAGGAAGTGAAGTGGCAGGACGTCCCGTGCACACCTTCGAGGTGGTGCGCACCGAGCAGCTGACCCCCCATGTCGTGCGAGTTGTGCTCGGCGGCAACGGTTTCGACACGTTCACCCCCAACGACTACACGGACTCCTACGTGAAGCTGGTGTTCGTCGCCGACGATGTCGACGTGTCCGAACTGGACCAACCCTTGACGCTGGACAGCTTCAACGCACTGCCGCCCGCTCGCCGTCCCACCGTGCGCACCTACACCGTCCGTCACGCCGACGCCGAACGGCGCGAGATCAGCATCGACTTCGTTGTGCATGGGGAGCACGGCGTCGCCGGCCCGTGGGCGGCGTCGGCCACCCCCGGGCAGCGGCTGTTCGTCATGGGCCCCAGCGGCGCCTACGCGCCCGATCCCGCCGCCGACTGGCACCTGTTCGCCGGTGACGAGTCGGCCGTGCCGGCGATCAGCGCCGCGCTGGAGGCGCTGCCCGACGACGCGATCGGCCGGGTGTTCATCGAGGTTTCCGGGCCCGAGGACGAAATGGAGCTGACGGCACCCGCCGGCGTCGAGGTGTCGTGGATCTACCGGGGTGGCCGCGCCGACCTGGTTTCCGAAGAGAACGCCGGCGACCACGCGCCGCTGATCGCCGCGGTCAAGGAGACGCCCTGGCTGCCGGGGCAGGTGCAGGTGTTCATCCACGGCGAGGCGCAGGCCGTGATGCACAACCTGCGGCCCTACATCCGCAAGGAGCGCGGTGTGGACGCCAAATGGGCCTCGTCGATCTCGGGGTACTGGCGGCGTGGCCGCACCGAGGAGACCTTCCGGGAGTGGAAGCGCGAACTCGCCGAGGCCGAGGCGAAATAACGGCTCGGCGACGGCTGTCGATGGCACGCTGGGCCCCATGGCGTTCGGCAACTACCAGCTCGAGATCTACCTGCAAGGCCTGTCCGGCATCCTGCCGAACCTCCCGATGGACTATGCCGGATGGGAGGCCAAGGCCGAGTCGGCGATGCCACCGTCGGTCTGGTCGTACGTGGTGGGCGGGGCCGGCGACGAACAGACCCAGCGCGCCAACCGGGCCGCGTTCGACCGGTGGGGGCTGATCCCGCGGATGCTCGTCGGGGCCACCGAGCGCGACCTGACCGTCGACCTGTTCGGGATGACGCTGCCGTCCCCAGTGTTCATGGCGCCGATCGGTGTCATCGGCATCTGCTCGCAGAACGGTCACGGCGACCTGGCGACTGCCCGCGCCGCCGCCCGCACGGGGGTTCCGATGACGGTGTCGACCCTCACCGAAGACCCGCTGGAGGACGTCGCCGCCGAATTCGGGGACACCCCGGGCTTCTTCCAGCTCTACACCCCCACCGACCGCGACCTGGCCGCCAGCCTGGTCCACCGTGCCGAAGCCGCGGGCTACAAGGCGATCATCGTCACGCTGGACACCTGGATCCCCGGCTGGCGGCCGCGCGACCTGGCGATGTCGAACTTCCCGCAACTGCGCGGCCGGTGTCTGGCCAACTACACCAGCGACCCGGTGTTCCGCGCCGCCCTGGCCCAACCGCCGGAGGAGAACATGCAGGCCGCGGTGCTGCACTGGGTCCAGCTGTTCGGCAACCCACTGACCTGGGCGGACCTGCCGTGGCTGCGGTCGCTGACCGACCTGCCGCTGGTGCTCAAGGGCCTGTGCCATCCCGACGACGTGCGCCGCGCCAAGGACGCCGGCGTCGACGGCATCTATTGCTCTACCCACGGTGGGCGCCAGGCCAACGGGGGACTGCCCGCGCTCGACTGCCTGCCCGGCGTGGTCGAGGCCGCCGACGGCCTCCCCGTGCTGTTCGACTCGGGGATCCGCAGCGGCGCCGACATCGTCAAGGCGCTCGCGCTCGGCGCCACCGCCGTCGGTGTCGGCCGGCCCTACGCCTACGGCCTGGCACTCGGCGGCGAGGACGGCCTCGTGCACGTGCTGCGCTCGCTGCTGGCCGAGACCGACCTGATCATGGCCGTCGACGGCTATCCCACCCTGGCAGATCTCACTCCGGACACGCTCCGGCGCGTCCTCTGAACACCCACGTCGGGACTCTGCGACGGTGAGGGCGTGCAGACCGACGGGCAGGAGCGCAGCGACCCGGGAATCGAGACCTGTCTCGAAGAGTTCGACGAATACCTCGCGCTCGAGCGCGGTCGCTCCGAGCACACCCGCCGTGCCTATCTCGGCGATCTGCGGTCGTTGTTCGACTTCCTCGCCGAACGCCGCCCCGGCTCGGGGCTGCGCGGCCTGACCCTGCCGGTGCTGCGGTCATGGCTGGGGGCGCAGGCGAGCGCCGGATCGTCGGCCAGCAGGCCGCGCCGCACCGCCCACGCGGTGAACGTCTTGACCGCCGAGGTGCGGCGGGCCAGCGTCGAACGGGC
>NZ_LMVQ01000120.1 GCF_001545925.1 Mycobacterium sp. NAZ190054
TGCCCTGATTTGAGGCCATCGGACACAGGCAACGTCACTGCGCGGGCCTGACGTGATGCGCAGTACACGGTGAGCAATCCCATACTGCGCCAACACGAATCTTGCCGTCGTCCCGGTGCCTGCGATACCGGCGGGGGTACCGGTGCCGGTGGTGCCCGCGGGCGCGCCGGCGGCGCCGCCGCTCACCCTTCCGGCTGTGCCGCTGGGTGACGCGGTTCCGGGGCTGCCGCTGCTACCGGCCACCCTGCCGGTTCCCCGGGACCTCGTGTGCGAGGGCACCGCGTGGTCCTCCGGACGCACCGAGCAGCCGGAAAGCGTTACCCCCGCGGCCGTCACGCCGAAACGCGACCGCGGGCAGTGGTGACGCCGGCAAGATTCGTGTTGGCGCAGTATGGGATTGCTCACCGTGTACTGCGCATCACGTCAGGCCCGCGCAGTGACGTTGCCTGTGTCCGATGGCCTCAAATCAGGGCAAATGCGAACGTTGTGTGGTGAATCGCACCCATGTTCGCCTGCGGGCAGGCTACTGTCTCGGGTGGCATTGCAACTGACACTGGGAGGATATGGATGAGCGCCTATCAGACGGTGGTGGTTGGTACGGACGGATCTGATTCGTCGCTTCGTGCCGTGGACCGCGCCGGTCAGATCGCTGCCGCGTCCGATGCGAAGCTCATCGTCGCGACCGCCTACTTCCCTCAGAGCGAGGACGCGCGCGCCGCGGACGTGCTCAAGGACGAGGGCTACAAGATGTCCGGCAACGCGCCGATCTACGCGATCCTGCGTGAGGCGCGGGACCGCGCGAAGGCTGCCGGGGCACAGAACATCGAAGAGAAGGCGGTCGTCGGGGCGCCGGTGGATGCGCTGGTCGAACTCGCCGAGGAGGTCGGCGCCGACTTGCTGGTCGTCGGCAATGTCGGTTTGAGCACGATCGCGGGCCGTCTGCTGGGATCCGTGCCCGCCAACGTGGCGCGGCGCTCCAAGAGCGACGTGCTGATCGTGCACACTTCCTGACCTGACACAGCGCGCACACGAAAGAACCCTGGGCCGGCACCGCCGACCCAGGGTTCTCATGTCATGTCAGGTGTTCGATGCCTTGGCGATCGCGGTGATGGCTGCGTCCAGTGCGGCGTTGAACTCCTCGTCGCTCTGCTGGGCGGTCAGGCCTTCGGTGAGCGCGCGGGAGAAGCTGGCGATCACGCCCTGGTTGGCCGCGAGCTTGTCGCAGGCCTGATCCCGGTTGTAGCCGCCCGACAGGGCGACCACCCGCAGCACCTTCGGATGCTCGACGAGTTCGCGGTAGAGGTTGTCGACATCGGGAAGCGTCAGCTTCAGCATGACCACCTGGTCGTCGCCGAGGCCGTCGAGCTCCTTGAGGATCGCGGCCTTGAGCTGTTCTTCGGCCTTGCCCTTCTCGGGGCTGTGGATGTCCACCTCGGGCTCGATGATCGGCACCAGGCCGGCGGCCAGGATCTGCCGACCGATCTCGAACTGCTGCGCGACGACGTCTTCGAGACCGGTGCCGGGGAGCTTGATGACGGAGCGCATCTTGGTGCCGAAGACGCCTTTGTCGCGGGCGCGGGCGAGCAGCTCGTCGAGGCCGGGGATCGGCTTCATCACCTGGGCGCCGTCCTTCTCCTCGGCGAGGCCTTTGTCCACCTTCAGGAACGGCACGACCTGCTTGACGTTCCACAGGTAGTCGGCGGTGTCGCGGCCCTCGATCTGCCGGTCCATGGTGTCTTCGAACAGGATCGCGCCGAGGATGCGATCGCCGTCGAAGCTCGGGCTGGTGATGATGCGGGTCCGCATCTCGTGCACCAGGTTGAACATCTCGGCGTCACCGGAGTACGCGTCCTCGGCGATGCCGTACAGCTTGAGCGCCTTGGGCGTGCTGCCACCGCTCTGGTCGAGCGCGGCGATGAATCCGGCCCCCCGCTGGGCCTTGTTGAACTGATCGGTGTTCATGATCCCTTCCTGAACCTTCTCTGTGATACCGCGGTCACCAACCGCGCTCGCGCCATTCGCCCAGATGGGGGCGTTCGGTCCCGAGCGTCGTGTCGTCGCCGTGTCCTGGATACACGACGGTCTGATCACCGAAGACGTCGAACACCCGGTCGGTGACGTCACCGAGCAACTGTTCGAAGTCGCCTTCCTTCCAGGTCTTGCCGACGCCGCCGGGGAACAGGCAGTCACCGGTGAACAGGTGCACTCTGTCGTCGGTGGCCGGCCCGCTCAGCGCCAATGCCACCGACCCGGGTGTGTGGCCCCGCAGGTGGATGACGTCGAAGTGCAGCTGTCCGACCGTGAGGCTCTCACCACCGGACAGGATCTGGTCCGGTTTCACCGGCAGCGGTCCGGCGTCCAGGCTGTGCGCGGCGGTCGGCGCATCCGTGCTGTCCACGATGTCCTTCAGCGCCAGCCAGTGGTCCTGATGCTGGTGACTGGTGACGATCAGCGAGAGCGTCGGGGCGTGCCGGTCGATGAGCTCGAGCAGGATCTCCGGGTCGTTGGCGGCGTCGATGAGTAACGTCTCGCCGGTCTGGGAACAGGTGACCAGGTAGGCGTTGTTGTCCATGGGACCCACCGACACTTTGATGATCGACGCGCCGGGAAGTGTGCGCCGCGCCGCCCGTTGGGGCTCGACGTGGCCCGTGTAGTTGTCGTCGACGACTGTCATGTGCACTCACGTTACTTCGTGCACTCCGGTCGCCGTCGACACCGTCGGAGAAACATGTCGGTGGTCAGACCTAGCATGGGTCTGTACTGCGCCCACCCAACGGATGAGGCCGAGAGATTTGAGTATCAGAAGGGGCATCGGTGGCTGACCGCCTAGTTGTCAAAGGTGCCCGGGAGCACAATCTGCGCGGGGTCGATCTGGATCTTCCGCGCGACGCGATGATCGTGTTCACCGGGCTGTCGGGCTCCGGCAAGTCGTCGCTGGCCTTCGACACCATCTTCGCCGAGGGGCAGCGCCGCTACGTCGAGTCGCTGTCGGCCTATGCCCGCCAGTTCCTGGGGCAGATGGACAAGCCCGACGTCGACTTCATCGAGGGCCTCTCGCCCGCGGTGTCGATCGACCAGAAGTCGACCAACCGCAACCCGCGCTCGACCGTCGGCACCATCACCGAGGTCTACGACTACCTGCGTCTGCTCTACGCCCGCGCCGGCACGCCGCACTGCCCGGTGTGCGGCGAACGCATCGCCAAGCAGACCCCGCAGCAGATCGTCGACCAGGTGCTCGCGATGGACGAGGGGCTGCGGTTCCAAGTGCTCGCACCGGTCGTGCGCACCCGGAAGGGGGAGTTCGTCGACCTGTTCGACAAGCTCAACACCCAGGGCTACAGCCGGGTCCGGGTCGACGGCGTGGTGTATCCGCTGACCGAGCCGCCGAAGCTGAAAAAGCAGGAGAAGCACGACATCGAGGTCGTCGTGGACCGCCTGACGGTCAAGGCGACCGCCAAGCAGCGGCTCACCGACTCGGTGGAGACCGCGCTGAACCTCGCCGACGGCATCGTGGTGCTGGAGTTCGTCGACCGCGAGGACGACCATCCGCACCGCGAGCAGCGCTTCTCGGAGAAGCTGGCCTGCCCGAACGGGCACCCGTTGGCCGTCGACGACCTGGAACCGCGCTCGTTCTCGTTCAACTCGCCGTACGGCGCGTGCCCGGAGTGCACCGGCCTGGGCATCAGGAAGGAGGTCGACCCCGACCTCGTGGTGCCCGACCCGGACCTGACGCTGGCCGAGGGCGCGATCGCGCCCTGGTCGATGGGCCACACCGCCGAGTACTTCACCCGGATGCTGTCCGGTCTGGGCGACCAGCTCGGCTTCGACGTGAACACGCCGTGGAAGAAGCTGCCCGCCAAGGCCCGCAAGGCGATCCTGGAGGGCTGCGACGAGCAGGTGCACGTGCGGTACAAGAACCGGTACGGGCGCACCCGCTCGTACTACGCCGACTTCGAGGGCGTCATGGCGTTCCTGCAGCGGCGCATGGAGCAGACCGACTCCGAGCAGATGAAGGAACGCCTCGAGGGCTTCATGCGCGACGTGCCCTGCCCCGAGTGCAACGGCACCCGCCTCAAGCCCGAGATCCTGGCCGTGACCATGACGGCCGGGCAGTTCGGCGCGAAGTCGATCGCCGAGGTCGCCGAACTCTCGATCGCCGAATGTGCGGAATTCCTCAACGCGCTCACCCTCGGCCGCCGGGAGGCCGCGATCGCCGGGCAGGTGCTCAAGGAGATCCAGTCCCGGCTCGGTTTCCTGCTCGACGTCGGGCTGGACTACCTGTCGCTGTCCCGCGCGGCCGGCACCCTGTCCGGCGGCGAGGCGCAGCGCATCCGGCTGGCCACCCAGATCGGTTCGGGGCTGGTCGGGGTGCTCTATGTGCTCGACGAGCCGTCGATCGGTCTGCATCAGCGCGACAACCGCAGGCTGATCGACACCCTGGTGCGGCTGCGCGACCTCGGCAACACGCTGATCGTGGTGGAACACGACCTCGACACCATCGCCCACGCCGACTGGGTGGTCGACATCGGGCCCGCCGCCGGTGAGCACGGTGGCCAGATCGTGCACAGCGGCACCTACGACGACCTGCTCAAGAACCGCAATTCGATCACCGGGGCCTATCTTTCGGGCAAGGAGCAGATCGAGGTCCCGCAGCTGCGGCGGGTGGTCGACAAGAAACGTCAGCTCACCGTCGTCGGCGCACGGGAGCACAACCTGCGCGGCATCGACGTGGCCTTCCCGCTCGGGGTGCTGACGTCGGTGACCGGGGTGTCGGGGTCCGGCAAGTCCACCCTCGTCAACGACATCCTGGCCTCGGTCCTGGCCAACAAGCTCAACGGCGCGCGGCTGGTGCCGGGCCGGCACACCAGGATCAACGGGCTGGACCACCTCGACAAGCTCGTCCGCGTCGACCAGTCACCGATCGGGCGGACACCGCGCTCCAACCCGGCCACCTACACCGGGGTGTTCGACAAGATCCGCACCCTGTTCGCCGCGACCACCGAGGCCAAGGTGCGTGGATACCAGCCCGGGCGGTTCTCGTTCAACGTCAAGGGCGGCCGCTGCGAGGCCTGCTCGGGCGACGGCACCATCAAGATCGAGATGAACTTCCTGCCCGACGTGTACGTGCCGTGCGAGGTGTGCCAGGGCGCCCGTTACAACCGCGAGACCCTCGAGGTGCACTACAAGGGCAAGACCATCGCCGAGGTGCTGGACATGTCGATCGAGGAGGCCGCGGAGTTCTTCGCGCCGATCAGTTCGATCCACCGGTATCTGAAGACGCTGGTCGACGTCGGTCTGGGGTATGTGCGGTTGGGGCAGCCCGCGCCGACGCTCTCGGGCGGCGAGGCCCAGCGCGTGAAGCTGGCCTCGGAGTTGCAGAAACGCTCCACCGGGCGCACCATCTACATCCTCGACGAGCCGACCACCGGCCTGCATTTCGAGGACATCCGCAAGCTGCTGACGGTGATCAACGGCTTGGTGGACAAGGGCAACACGGTGATCGTCATCGAGCACAACCTCGATGTGATCAAGACCTCCGACTGGATCGTGGACATGGGCCCCGAGGGCGGGTCGGGCGGCGGCACCGTGGTCGCGACGGGCACACCCGAGGATGTCGCGGCCAATCCCGACAGCTACACCGGGCATTTCCTGGCCGAGACGCTCGGGGTCGCGCGGCCCAAACCGAAGTCGCGCAGCCGGAGCAAGGTCAGCGCCTGACGGTGTCCGCCGGGGTGACCGTCCGGCCCGCCGTCCCGGGCGATGTGGAAGCCATCGGCGCGATCTACGGCCACTACGTGCGCACGGGCGTGGCGACGTTCGAACTGGACCCGCCCGGAGCCGAGGAGTTGCTGCGCCGCATGGCCGCGGTCACCGACGCCGGTCTGCCGTACCTGGTCGCCGTCGCCGACGGGCAGGTGGCCGGATACGCCTACTGTGCGCCGTGGAAAGCCCGGCGCGCCTACCGGTTCACCGTCGAGGACTCCGTCTATGTCGCGCCGCACGCGGCCGGGCGCGGGGTCGGCGGTCGTCTGCTGGACGCGCTGCTCGACGAATGCGCACGGGTGGGGATCCGGCAGGTGATCGCCGTCATCGTGGACGCCGACGCGGCCGCGTCGCTGACGCTGCACCGGCGCCGCGGCTTCACCGAGGCCGGCCGGCTGACGGCGGTCGGATTCAAACACGACCGGTGGCTGGACACGGTGCTTCTCCAGAAGACCCTGCCTCACCCTGGCTGAGACCGGCTCGCGGGGGACGGGAATCGCGGACTCACCCGCACCCCGCCCAGCCAGTCCGTCAACGCGTCGGCGCGTGCCGAAAGTGACTTGCGCGCTTGGCGTCCCACGTCTTCGAGCATCACCAACCGCACCCGTCCGTCGGTGTCCTGACTCCACGCGCCGACGATGCGCCCGTCCACCCACACCGTCGGGCCGCCATTGCCGTTGCGGTCGAACACGCTGTCGCGGTGCGAGCCGAGATACCAGGCCCGCTCCGCCCAGCCCATCGTCGTGACGTCCAACGCGGGCAGCAGCGCGCACCACGGCCCGGGGTCGGGCACGGGCTCCTCGTCGCCGGGCAGCACATACCCGGGTGCCCCCTCCAGGTCGACCTCGACGGCGCCGATGTCGGCCAGCGCCTGCCGCGCCCAGCCGAGCGTGGAACCGAACCACCACTTGAGGTCGGTGACGGTGGCGGGCCCGAATGCGTACAGCCACCGCCGCACCAATTCGGCCCTGGCCTGCTCCGGTTCCACCGGATCGGCGCGGGCCAGCCACTGCCGGGCCGCGACCCAGCGGGGCCGCGACGTGGTCCAGCCGCCGTCGTTGGGTCCACGGACGATGTCACCGCGGGCCGACAGCACGGTCAGCACCCGCGGCGCGAGATGCGCTTCCCCGCCGTACGGCTTACCCGGGGCGGGATCATGCGTCCCGGTCAGCTCCGGAAGTGCTTCACGTAACTGCCGCGCCGTGCACGGCCCGGCGGCGCGCAGATGGTCGATCACCGCCGCGCACGCGGTCTGCAACCACTCGTGTCCGTCGCGCGCCACGCCCGCCTTCTCGACATCGGCGGCCAGTCGGCGCGTCTCGTTGGCTGCCACCCGGTCGCTGGCCGCCGACTGCACCGCAGGCAGATCCTGCGGGCGGATCACCCACAGTGTGCGCCGCATCGCGAGGTGTTTGACCAGCGAATGTCGCTCGTAGAACGCGGTGTTCAGATCGGCGACGGCGTAGCCGGGCAACCTCGCCCACAGCGACAGGTGCGGGGTGGCCGGATCGGTCGCGTGCAGTCCGACCATCCGGGCGGTCACCGACTCGACCGACTCCGCCGGGTCGTCACCGGGGACCAGGTGGTGGCGCATGGCCAGCCGGGCGCGCCGCTCGTCGAGGGAGAAGGGCCTTGGGGATGCCATGGACGCACAACGTACCGGCCCGCCCCGACACCCCCGCCGAAAGTTGGGATCGGTAGCGGGGGGCCGCGGATTGACTTCACCCCGACGACGCCATCGGGGCGGAGCACGAACGAAGGGAAACTCTCGTGGAGGGAACTACGGCGATGAAGCGGGTTGTCGCGAGTGTCATCGGCCTGGCTGCGGGCACCGCGATGCTGGTGGGGTGCTCGGGGGACAAGAGCTCCACCGCCGAGGACACCGCGGTGCAGAACCCGCAGACCTCGGTGGCCGCCGACCCGCAGGCCGGCACCGGCGGAAAGACCGAGGTGAAGGTCGACGGCGCCGACCTCGCCGGCCTCGACCTGAACTCGGTCACCTGCGTCAAGCAGGGGGGCAAGATCAACGTCGCCAGCGGCGCCGTCGGCGGACAGCAGGGCCTGGGCGTCGTGATGACCGACGAGGCGACACCGGTCGTCGAGTCACTCGGCATGGTGGTCGACGGCAATGCGCTGGCGGTGACGAACATGGCCGGCGCGTCCGTCGGCCAGGCCGAGGTCAAGGTCGACGGCGACACCTACACGATCACCGGGGAAGCGACCGGCGCCGACATCAGCAACCCGATGGCCGGCACCATCACCAAGCCGTTCAGCGTCACCGTGAGCTGCAGCTGACCGGTGCCGGGGTGCGGAAGCGGCGGGCGCCCCGACGCGCCCGCCGCTTCCTATGATTGCGCCGTGACCACCCATCCCGGTCGTCCCGAGATCGAGCGCGATCTCGCGGAGGCGCGTCACCTGGCGTTCGCGGGCGACGAAGGCGCCGCGAAAGAACTGTTGCTGTCCCTGATGCCGCGCATCGAGCGGCTCGACCGCGACGATCTGATGCTGGAGGTCTACGCGCAGCTCGGCGAGCTCTACCTGGTCCGAACCGCCTACGACGGGGTGACCGAATGCCTGAGACGCATCGACGACTGCCTGCGGATCTATCGCGACATCCTCGCCGGGAAGCGTCCGCAGGACGCGGAGAAGGTTGTCCTGTCGCGCCGCGAGATCGACCACATGATGCGCCGCTACACGGGGCGCGCTCAGTTCCTGCGCGTCGGGATGGCGGCCGCGCACGGCGATCACGAAACCGCGGCGGCGACGTTGCAGACCCTGGCCGAGGACTGCTCCGGATTCGCCGACCTCACACCGGAACACGCCTATCTGGTGACCCACGCACGGATCCTCTGCGCGGTCGCGCTGTGCGACGACGACCTGCATGTGCAGTCACTGCCGTTGTGGCAGAGAATCTTGGACGACATCGAGGGGCCGGGGGACGGCAGCGAGTTCGACGACAACCTGCGGGTACTCGCCGGAATCGGATACGGCCGCTTCTGCGTCGAGACCGGCCGGCTCACCGAGGCCGAGCCCTGGCTGCGTCGCGCCGGGGCCCGCGCACAGTCGCGTGAATGGCGATTGGCCGCCGCCAGAACACAACTGGAGCGCGCCACCGCGGCATGGGCCGGCGGCGACCGGGCCACCGCCCAGACCCTGGTCCACGAGGCCTACCCGGCGATCGCCGAACACGCCCGCGCCCACGACGTCTCCCGCAGCTGGCTGTACTTCGGCCTGATCAGCATCTCCGTCGGTGCGCTCGACGACGCCGACGAACGGCTCAGTCACGCCGAGCGGCACTGGCGGGAACTCGGCAAGCCGCTGCACATCCATCGGATCCTGTTGCAGCGCAGCTGGGTCGACATCCTGCGCGGCGATTTCGCGGCCGCCACCGTCCGTGTCACCGATGCCCGTGAACTCCTCGACAGCTGGCCGCGGCACAGCTGGCTGCAGTACGCCCGGCTCGACGACCATCTCGGCTCCCTGCTGCGGGCCGAGGCGCTGGCAGATCCCGGCGGCGCCGAGGAGAAATTCGCGCGGGCCGCCGAGCTGAAGGTGCCCGCCGCACTGGCCGTCGACTCCGTGCGCTACGCGCTCGGCGACGCCGATGCCCGGATGCGCTGGGCGACGCACGTGTCGGCCCGCCTGCTCGCCGGGGCGTTCGCGGTGGCCTGGGAGTGGGGCAACACCTCACTGGTCAGCGAGCTGATCGAATACCACTGCGCCCGAGGGGCGTTCAGTGTCCCGCTCTCGCCGCACACCGCGGACTGGGCCGCCACCGCCACAGCGGCCGTGCCGGCCGACGACACCGACGAGTACGCGCTGGTGGCATCCGGGCCCGTCGCGGCCGGCGCGGCGACCCTGACCCGCCTCGGCGCTCTGCCGCCGCTGCGGATGGATCCGCGCGCCGAACCGATCCTGGGCCACTACCGGGAGCTCGCCCACCGCCGCTACGGCCGGCTGGTGACGACGTCCGAACCGGAGTGGAGCACCTGGCCGTGACGGCCCCGACCCTCGTGCTGCGCTACGCCGACGTCGGCGTCGCGACCTACGCCGCGCTGCGGGTCGTCGGCCAGCCCGACCGCACCGTCACCTGGGTCGTCGAGCAACCTGCGCTCGCCGAGGTCGGCGACCTGCTCGCCGATGCGCTGCCCGACCCGCGCCCGTCCGAGACTGTCCCGCAGGCCCTCGAACGTGCCCTGACCGCAGGCTCTTTCGCCGCCCCGGTCACTGAGCAGCATCTGGCCGAGGTACTCGGCGAGCACCTGATCCCACCTGCGGGCTGGGGCCTCATCGCCGACCATCCCGGTGCCGCGCTGTTCGTCGCGCCGACCGGCCGGCTCGCGCAGGTGCCCTGGCCGCGCTCGACGCCCGGTTCGGCATCCACGCTCCGCGCGGCCACGGCTACGACACCGTCGACGCGATCCGCGCGATGCGGGACGGCAAGGCCACGGTGTTCATGGCCATGGGCGGCAACTTCGTCTCCGCCACCCCGGACACCGGTGTCACCGAGGCCGCGCTGCGC
>NZ_LMVQ01000121.1 GCF_001545925.1 Mycobacterium sp. NAZ190054
CGGCGCCGCGCAGGTGAACCGCGACAGCGTGGACGCCATCCCCTCGACGCTGCCGGTGGTGCTCGGGCTGATCGCGGGCATCATGTTCGCGCTACTGTTCCTGCTCACCGGCAGCGTCGTGATGCCGATCAAAGCCCTTGTGCTGAGCATGCTTTCGTTGACGGCCGCCTTCGGCGCGGACACCGCGGGCACGTCCGGCACCCGCGACAGCTCGGCGGCGTAGGCCGACAGCTCCGCCGGGGATACCCCGGTGCTGTCGGGGACGACGACCGTCACCGCCGTGTCGGTGTTGTCGGCGAACTCGGAGCGCAGCTGGTCGCCGACCTGGTGCGCGGACGCCGACGTCGGCAGCACCCGCTCGTCGGGGAATCCCCATCTCACGCCGAGGAAGGGGATGCCCAGCACCAGCAGCAGCGCGACCACCGCGAGCCCGAGCGGCAGGGCGCGTCGCATCACCGCCTTGGCGCAGCGGTACCAGAACCGCTGTTCGACGGGCACGGGCTGCGGTTCGGGCCGGTGCAGCAGGCGCCGTGCCAGCTTGCGGACGTCCAGGGACTCGACGCGGTCACCCAGCAGCACCAGCGCAGCAGGGGTGACGACGACCGCGGCGGCCGCGGCGAACGCCACGGTGGCCACCCCGGCGTACGCGAACGACTTCAGGAAGTGCATCGGGAACAGCACCATCACCGCCATCGACAGCGCGACCGTCGTCGCCGAGAACAACACGGTGCGGCCGGCTGTGGTCACGGTGCGGCGGATCGCATCGGGGCGGTCGGCGCCGGCGGCCAGCTCGTCGCGGTACCGGGACAGGAGCAGCAGCGTGTAGTCGATGGCCAGTGCGAGTCCCATCGCGGTGGCCAGGTTCAGGGCGAAGATCGACACGTCGGTGGCGAACGTGACCAGCCGCAGCACCGCCAACGCGCCGAGGATCGCCATCCCGCCGATGGCGACCGGCAGCGCGGCGGCCAGCAGCCCGCCGAACACCCAGACCAGCACCAGGAAGCTCAGCGGGATCGCCATGGCCTCCATCACCAGGAGGTCCCGCTGGGAGTGTTCGGTGATCTGCACGTCGACCATCGCGGTGCCGCCGGTGCGCACCGTGACACCGGCGGGCGGGGCGCGGGTGACGTCCTCGGAGATCTGTCTGGCGTAGGTCTGCTGCTGGGCCTCGTCCCCGCGGATACCGGCCACGACGAGTCCGGCGGTGCGGTCCCGGCCGGCCAGATCCGCCGCCGCGGCCGGTGGCGAGGTCCACGGCGACGACACGTCGGTCACATGCGGATCGGTGTCCAGCCGTCGCACGATGTCCAGCCCGGCGTCGCGTACCCGCGGGCTGTCGATGCCGTCGGCGGAGGTGACCACGATGAGCATCTGGACGTCGCCCTGACCGAACGTGTCGGTGAGAAGCGCCGACGCATGGGCGGATTCGGAGCCGGGATCTGAAAACCCGCTCGGTGACAAGGTCTTGGCGACCGGCACACCGAAGACCGCCAGCACGACGGTCAGCAGTGCCGCGGCGAGGAGGATGCGTCGCGGAGCGGCAAGAGCCAGGGAGGCGATTCTGGGAAGCAGCTGTGTCTCCAGTCCACGAAGGGTCCTAGATCTACAACACGTAATGCGTCCCTGAGCGGTTCACGGGCCGATCTCGAAGTGCTGGTAGTCCAGCGGTGTGCGCCAGTGCCCGCCCCAGCGCCACCCGCGATCGGTGAAGGCCCGCACGGCCGGATCCCCGTCGTGCAGCATCCCGGGCTCGGTGCGGCTGCGGTCCACCCACGGCCCGGCGTTGGCGGGCTGGAACTCGCCGCGCCGGTCGATGTACGGATTGAGTTTGGGGTTGACGTCGACGGCGCGGCCGTAGGCGTGCAGCGACCAGCTGCCGGTGCCCGGGATGTCGCGGCAGTTGAAGGCCGAGGTGTTGTTGTCGCGCATCGACAGTTCGTCGTCCGCGCCGGGGTAGCGGTCGGGCGTCTGCATCTTCTCGATCGGGTACCGCAGCCGGTGCAGCGCGGCGAAGACGTCGATGACGGCGTCGGTGAGGTCCCGGTGCACCACCAGCCGGCCGCGGTGGGTCTGACCGTCGAACCCCCAGTAGTCCAGCTCGACGCGGCGCAGTGCGTCCGGACCCAGCGGGCAGCCCGGTCGCCATGTCGTCCCGAGTTCGGCGGCGGTGACCGGATGCACCTCGGCGGGTTCAGGCCGGGGCGTCGCCGGGGTGATGGTGCGGACGGTCTCGGCGGGCAACTGCGACTGCGGGGTGGCGGCCGGCGGCTCTGCGGACGGTTCCGGTGCGGGCGCGGGCGGCTCCGGCGCGGGTGCGCACTGCACCAGCACTGCCGTCATGGCCGCCGCGACGGCCGGAACCGCGAACCTCACCGGGGACCAACGTACCGCAGCGGACCGTGCACTTAGTGGCGCTAATCAGTTCTGTTGGTTGAGCTTTCGAATTCGGCGGCCAGGTCACGACCTTGCTGCCATATATGTGATTTGCGCCATTCATGGTTTATATTGTGGGCGTCATCACAGAAGGGGTGGACATGGTCGGAATCGGCGAGGGCGCGATGGTCCCGCAGGGTGTCGAGTCGCACCGCGCGTCGCACGCGCCCAGCTCGGTCAATTGGGCGCTCGCAGTCTTGATGGTGGCGCTTCTGATCGCGGCGATCGCGGGTGTCGTGGTCGCGCTGTACAGCGGCATGCCGACCGTCGCACTGGTGATCGCGCTGGTCACGGGCGCCGTGTTCGCCGGCGTCGCCTGCTGAACTTCTCGCCGCGGCGCGCCGCGGCCCGTCAACGTCGGAGGAAGCGGGCCAGGCTGTCGTCGTGCTCGTCCCACCACGGGGTGTGCGGCGCCGGGCCCACCGTCCCGGTACACGGCGACGCGAACGACTTGTCGCGGTAGCCGGTGATGCTGTCGTCCTTGTCGTGTTCCCAGGTGACGAAGTGCTGCCGGACCATGTCCAGGTCGAACGCCGGGTAGTCGGTCAGGGTCAACAGGTCACGGACGTAGTCGGTCTGGAAGTCGATCTGTTCCATCACCCCGGTCACCCCGGCGTACCGCGCGCGCCACGCGGCCACGTCGGCGCCCATCGCGTCGGCGTCGGGCAGCGGCAGCCGCCCCAGCACGACGTCACGCGCCACGAACGCCTGCGCGTCGAACATGTTGAACGTGTAGTACTGGTCCTGCATGCCGAGGTACATCAGCTTCGGGTTCGCCGTCCACACCACCCCCTTGTACAGCCCGGCGGGATACAGGTTGTTCGTGGTCGTCAGCCGCAGTTCCGGCTCGAGGAACGGGAAGTGGTGCTGATAGCCGGTGCACAGGATGATCGCGTCGACATCGCGGGTGCTGCCGTCGGCGAAGTGCGCGGTACGCCGGTCGAGGCGGCTCAGCGCGGGGACCTCGGTGATGCCGTCGGGCCAGTCGAAGCCCATCGCGGCGTTGCGATAGGAGATGGTGACCGAGGCCGCGCCGTACTTGCGGCACTGCAGCGCGATGTCCTCGGCGGAGTAACTGCTGCCGAGGATCAGCAGATCCTTGCCGGCGAACTCCGCGGCGTCGCGGAAGTCGTGGGAATGCAGGATGCGACCGGGGAACATGTCGAAGCCGGGATACTCCGGCACGTTCGGCATGGAGAAGTGCCCGGTCGCGACGATGACGTGGTCGAACGTCTCGGTCCGCACGGTGCTCTCGCCGGCGGCCCGGGATTCCACCGCCAGGGTGAACGTCCCGGTGTCGTGGTCGAAGCGGACCTGCCGCACCGCGGTGTCGAACCGGATGGCCTGGCGCACGTTGCTCTTCTTGGCGCGCCCGGTGATGTAGTCGTAGAGCACCTCCCGCGGCGGGAAGGACGGGATCGGCCCGCCGAAGTGTTCGTCGAACGTGTAGTCGGCGAACTCCAGGCATTCCTTCGGCCCGTTGGACCACAGGTAGCGGTACATGCTGCCGTGCACCGGATCGCCGTGGGCGTCCAGTCCGGTACGCCACGTGTAGTTCCACAGCCCGCCCCAGTCGGACTGTTTTTCGAAGCACACCACCTCGCCGACGTCGGCGCCGTCGAGGCGGGCCTGTTCGAAGGCGTGCAACTGGGCCAGACCGGACGGTCCTGCGCCGATGACTGCGGTTCGGGACATGGGTTCCTCCTGTGACGTCACGAACGGGGACGGGTCTTGTCGGGGTCGTAGAACGGGACGCCGGTGACGGTGGCGGGGATGCGCTTTCGGTGACCGTCGAGCTTGCCGACCTCGACGCGGGTGCCGGGTTGGGCATACTGGATGGCGATCCGGCACATCGCGATGCTGGCGGACAGCACGGGTGAGCGGACGCCGCTGGTGACCACCCCGACCTGGGAGCGGCCGACGTGGACGCAGTCACCGTGGGACGCGGTCTCGTTGCCGTCCAGGCGCAACCCGACCAGGGCCCGTTGCGGGTGCGCCTTGCGCTCGAGCAGCGCCGCGCGGCCGACGAAATCGTCGGACTTGCTCGGCAACGGCACGGTGAACCCGATCCCGGCCTCGAACGGGTCGGTCTGCTCGTCGAATTCGTGACCGGCGGCCACCAGTCCCGATTCGACACGCAGCATCTCCAGCGCTTCGAGCCCGAGTGGGGCCAGCCCGTGTGGCCGGCCGGCCTCCCACACCCTGTCCCACAGCGCTTCGGCGTCGGCCGGGGAGATCCACAGTTCATAGCCGAGCTCGCCGGTGTAACCGGTCCTGGAGACCAGCAGCGGCGCCCCGTCGGGGCCGTCGAGGCGTCCGACGAGGAACCGGAACCAGCCCAGGTCACGCAGTGCGGGCTGGCCGGGCGGACTCCAGATCAGCTCGGCGAGCAGCTCCCTGCTCGCCGGCCCCTGCACGGCGATGTTGTGCAGCTGATCGGTGGAGTCCTTGATCCACACCTGCCCCAGACCGAGCCGTTCGGCGTGGGTGCGCAACCACACGCCGTCGTACGGGTCGCCGCCGATGAAGCGGAAGTTGTTGTCGCCGAGGCGGAACACCGTGCAGTCGTCCACCACGCCGCCGGTGTCGGTGCACATCGCCGAATACACCACCTGGCCGCGGGCCAGCCTGCGGATGTCCCTGGTCAGGGTGGCCTGCAGCAGCGCCTCCGCGTCGGGGCCCAACACCTCGAACTTGCGTAACGCCGACAGGTCCATCACCGCGACACGTTCGCGGCACGCCCAGTACTCCTGGTGCGGGCCGTGATTGGCGAAGCTGTTGGGTAACCAGTAGCCCTGGTAGTCGGTGAAGTTCGTCGTCAACGCGCCCGTGCGGGCCGCGAAGGCGGTCGGCTTGGTCAGCACGGGCTCGGAGTCCGGCGTCAGCCGGTGTCCCACAGCCACAGAGAACCTCCTGGTGGAGTCGTAGAGGCGGACGTGGATGTCGGTGGGCAGCCAGCCGTTGGCGGGGTCGATGTCGTCGGGGCACGCCGACGATGCGCAGACCAGATCCGCACAGGCACGCAGTAGCACATAGTCACCCGGGCGTGACCACGGTTCGTCGGAGACCAGCTGGTGTTGTGCGTCGAAGGCGGTGTTGTAGAACAGGTTCAGCGCCGGCCACCCCTGCCGGGGTGCCACGCCGAACCGTGACAGCGTGGCGTTGAAGTTGTCGGTGCAGTTGACGTGCCCGGGATAGCCCAGGTCGGCGTAGTACTTGGCGGTGCAGGCCAGCGCGAAGGTGTCGTGGCGGCCGACGGTGTCACGCACCACCTCGACGAGCGGGCGCGCACGGGAATCGAAGAACTTCCCGAACAGGCCCGGCCGGGGATACGCGCCGCCGCCGATCGTACGGGTCGTCGTCGCGTCCAGGCCGAATTCGGCGCCGTCGGCCAGCCCGCGCGCGTCGAAGGCGAGGAAGTCCGAACACTGTTGTCCGGCAACGTCGATGATCTGGATGAACTGCCCGGCCCTGACCTCGTAGGACGACGCCGTGGCGGCGTCGATCCGCATGTCCCAGAGCGGCTCGGCCAGCGGCGCGGGCAGTTCACGGATCTCCGGCCGGTGCGGGTCGGCGCGGTGCACCTCGACCCGCACCTCGGAGGGCGGATTCGGTTCGGCGTCGGTGAGGTCCATCGCGCCCGCCGGGGCGGCCACCAGCACGACGGCGTCGGCGTCGGCGGTGAAGCTGACCCGGGACCCGGCGGGGGAGCGGCCGTCGAAGAGCCGGACCGCCGTCGAGTCCTGTTGGTCGACGGCGTGCTTCGCCAGCAGCGACAGGATCCGGCCTGCGGCGTAGCCGTTCTCGTCGGGCCCGGGTACCAGACGGCGGAGCACCGTGGCGCAGGCATCCGGCCGGTAGCCGTCGACGGCGCGCGGGTCAGCGGCGAGCACCGTCAGTTCGGCGGGCTGGCGACCGTGGTGGTCGACGATGTCGAACCGGTCTCCGCCGAAGACCCGTACCGCCGTCACCGAGCCGGGCGCCACCCGGAAACGTTCCACCACAACGGGGTTCCGCGCCGGGTTCAGGGTGCGAAAGCCCGGTAGCCGACGTAGAACGCGAGGGCGCGACTCGGGGTGGAGAACAGGATGCGCGAGCCCTTGGGGAAGAAGATCGCGTCCTTCTCCCGCGCGATCTGCACCTGGCCGGTGTCGGGGTTCTCCAATCGGAACTCCCCTTCCAGCACCACCTTCATCTCGTCGTAGTCGTAGTAGTAGTCCAGCGGCGCGTCGGTGCTGCGCAGCTCGAAGTACCCCGAACACATCGGTACGCCGTTGGGATTGGAGTAGACGTCGTCGATGAAGCCCTCGGTGCCGGGATACCGCTCCAGCGACATCTGCGGAAGCTTCTGCCAGAAGCCGGATGTCACCAGGAAGGTCGGCGCGGCGGTACTCGTCATCAAGCCTCCAGTGATCTCTGCGGTGAAACAGTGTCTGACCGCAGGAAACCACGGATGCGTTTCAGTGAGATTACCGGCGGTAGCCGTCAGGTATCGATCGGCGCCGGCCCGGGCCGGCAACGGTCAGATCATGTCCTTGCGCGTCAGCCAGCGCATGATCGGCCAGCCGAGGAACACCGGCAGCCAGCAGGTCTGGATCCGGTACAGCAGCACGGCGGGCACCGCGACCGCCGCGGGCACGCCGAACGCGGCCAGGCCGCCGATCAGCGCGGCCTCCACCGCGCCGACGCCGCCCGGGGTCGGCGCCGCCGACGCGAGCGTCCCGCCGATCATCGTGACGATCGTGACGGTGACGAAACTGGCGTCGCCGCCGAACGCCTCGATGCTCGCCCACAACGCCAAAGCCCCGCCCAGAGTCGTTGTGGCGCAGCCGATGACGATCACCGCGAGGCGCCTCGGCTCGCGCGCCAGCGCGACGAGGTCGTTGATCACCTCCTGCAGCCGCGGCCGCACCGCGGTGGCCAGCCAGTGCCGCAGCTTCGGCACGAACAAGAAGATCCCGACGGCGCCCAGCGCCGCACCGGCGATCAGGTACAGCACCGTCGCGCTCGGCACGAACCGCGAGAGGTCCGCCGACACGCCGACCGCCGCGCTGAAGAAGATCAGCAGCGTGATGTGCGTGATGACCTGAACCGACTGCTGCAACGCCACCGCGGTGGTGGCCCGCAGCGCACCCAGGCCGCCCTTCTGCAGAAACCGGGTGCTCAGCGCCAGGCCGCCGACACCGGCCGGTGTCGTGGTCGCGGCGAACGTGTTGGCCACCTGCATGATCGTCAGGTTCCGGAAGCTGACCAGCCCGTCGGCGCAGGCCCACAGCGCCGCCGCCGCGCCGAGGTACTTCAGCGCCGAGACCGCCAGACCGCCCAGCGCCCACCACCAGTTGGCCGACCGCAACTCGGAGAAGAACACCGGCACCGAGCTGATGAAGGGGTAGGCGACGTAGACCAGCGCGACCAGCAGCACCATCTGGATCAGCTGGTTGCGGGTGAACCGGGTGATCGTCGCGGTCTCGATCTGGTCGGCGCCGGTCTGGTTCTTCACCTCCTCGCGAACCGCCGACATCATGCCGTCGTCGGGCACCGCCGCCCGCACGCGTTTCGGGACGGCGGCCTTGGTGAGCCGGCGTGAGGCCGCCAGCACCGGCTCGAAACCGAACACGGTGATGGCCGCGGCCACCGCCTTCTCGACGCCGTACAGGTGCGCGGTGGTGAGCAGCAGTTGTGCGATGTCGGTGTGCAGATGCGCGTCGGAGGCGCCGTACTCGGCGTGGGTGAATCCGCCGAACAGCGGGGTGCCGTCGACCACCGTGATCGATCGGCTGCGCAGGTCGCCGTGGGAGATCTGCTGGCTGTGCAGCACGCCGAGGGAGTCCCACACGCGGGTCACCGGGGTGTCGGCGGCGCAGGCTTCCAGCGGCGTTCCCCTGGCCGGTTTGTGCGCGTACACCGTCCAGCCCCGGTCCAGCGTCGCGACCGCGATGGGGGACGTGTTGGACATGCCGAGGTTGTCGACGGCCAGCGCCATCAGCGCGCGGTGTTCGACCGCGCGGCGCATCGAGGTCTGCAGCGGCGCGGTCTCGCTGTCACGCAGCCGCAGCTTGCCCCAGAACTGGCGCAGGAACCCGCCGCCGCGCTGGTGCGGGCCGTACAGCTCGACGATCGCGGCGCCCGCCTCGGCGTCGGCCGCCACCCGTTCGGTGGCGTCGAGGATCAGCGGTCCCTGCCCTGCCGGCCGCACCACCTTCAGCGCCGAGGCCTGGAAGCCGCGGCGGGCCATCGCCCGGACCACGCCGTCGAGGGGCACCTCCAACGCGGGCGTGCCGACGACGAGCACCACGAGCGCTCCGACGAACCACCCGACCGCCAGCCCGAGCAGCGACCGGGCCGGGACGACGGCGCTGACCACGAGATGGATCGGCACGAACGCCAGCAGCAACGCCCACCACCAGCGTCGCCAGCGGGCCGGCAACCACGGACCCGACACCGTCAGCACGGCGGCGAGCATCGCGATCCACCGCGGGTCGTCGAGGAACTGCGACAGCACCGTGTCGAGCCGATCGGTGAGGTCCAGATGCCAGCGCGGCGCCGCGATGCCGTTGCCCGTGATCGACAGCGCCAGGATGGCGAGCACGCCCGCCGCGGCGTAGGCGCCGAGCAGTTTCCACTGCCGGGACACGATGAGCCCGATCAGGATGATGAACGGCAGCGCCAGGATCGCGACGCCGTAAATGAGGTAGACGGTGTTGGACTGCGTCGGGCTGAGCACGCCGACGATCTCGGAGATCGACCGCTCCAGCGCCTCCCATTCGTTGCGGGTGATCAGCGAGCTGGTGACCACGACGATCAGGAAGACACCGGCCAGCGCCAGCCGCAGGATGTCGTTGGTGCGGCGGGTCAACGGCTGCAGAAGGCTGCCTGAGACAGCGACGTCCTGCCCGTCCACTCGCATTTGTCAACGATCGCTTCCTGTCGGCTGTGCAGCCCCATCGGCTCACCGACAAAATAGCGACTGTTCGGTGACGATCGATACACGTGCGCGGCCGGAACCGTCGCCGAGATTGCACCTGGGCTGTGAAAAGTCGAGAGAGGGCCTGCTGGAATGCAAGTTCGGCGGGGGTCAGGGGCGGGCGTGCCGCAGCTGCCCGGCCAGCCCGGAGGCCCTGGTGGCGCGTCTGCCGACGGCGGCGCGCACCGACTCCTCGGTCCCGACCACATGCACGCGCTTCTTGGCCCGGGTGACCGCGGTGTAGAACAGCTCGCGGGTCAGCAACCGTGAATCCGGCGGCGGCAGCAGCACCGTGACCTCGTCGGCCTGGCTGCCCTGGCTCTTGTGGATGGTCATCGCGAACATCGTCTCCACCTCGCCGAGCCGGCCCGGCGCGAGCTCCAGCGCGCCGACGTGGGCGCGCAACCCGTCCGGCGACGCGACGACGACACCGGTGTCGCCGTTGTAGACGCCGAGCCCGTAGTCGTTCTCGGTCACCAGCAGCGGCCGGCCCGGGTACCACTGCGCCCACAGCGGTTGTCCCGTCGCCTCGGCCAGCCAGCGCTCCACCTGACGGTTCCAGTGAGCGACGACGAGCGGTCCGGTCGCACGCACGCCAGGTCAGGAATCCGGTCACCGGGCCGGGGTTTGCGGCCACGTCCACCCAGCGGTCCCTTGCGGTAGCTCACCCACAACTGTGACG
>NZ_LMVQ01000122.1 GCF_001545925.1 Mycobacterium sp. NAZ190054
GATATAAATTCCTCGAGTCATCAGACTTCTTATGTCGTCTCATCCCCCCCACCCTTCCTCCGTTCCCAACACGAAGCTCTTCCACCCGCCCATCGCGACGGTCTGCGAAGAGGTGCGTGACCCGGCACGGACGATCCCGCGGGCCGTCATGCTGGCGCTCGCGATCGCGCTGGCGGTGTACGCCGCGACCGCGGCGGCGGCGGTCACCACCGGCACCAGCGCCGGGAACCCGGCCGCCCGCACCGCGTCCGACAGCGGTGCGGTGGCCGACGCCAGACCCGCCACCCCGAGTTCATTGACCACCGCCACCGCGACCGCCGCGTACACCGCCAGCGCGATCGCGAGCGCCAGCATGACGGCCCGCGGGATCGTCCGTGCCGGGTCACGCACCTCTTCGCCGAGCGTCGCGATGCGCGCATATCCGGCGAACGCGAAGAACAGCAGCCCGGCCGCCTGCAGCACCCCGTACCCGGTGACCTCGGGTCCCGCGGACCCGTCCCCGCCGCCGGCGCCCAGCAGCACGACCACCACCACGGCCAGCACCGCCAGCACGAGCGCCACGATGACGCGGGTGAGCGTCGCGGACTTCTGCACCCCGGCGTAATTGACGGCCGTCAGCGCGAGCACCGCGGCGACCGCGACGGCGTTGGCGTGCGCCGGCCACACGTAGGACCCCACCGTGAGCGCCATCGCCGCGCACGACGCGGTCTTGCCGACGATGAAACTCCAGCCGGCGGTGTGGCCCCAGAACGGTCCGAGCCGCTCGCGTCCGTAGACGTAGGTGCCGCCCGATTGCGGGTAGCGCGCCGCCAGCCGGGCCGACGACATCGCGTTGCACACCGCGACCAGGGCCGCGACCGCGAGTGCGGCGAGCAGACCGCTGCCCGCGGCCGCCGCGGCGGGGGCCAGTGCGACGAAGATGCCCGCCCCGATCATCGACCCCAACCCCAGGGTGACGGTGTCGAACAGGCCGAGGCGCCGCCGCAGCGCCGACTCATCGGGCGAGCTCACGGGCAAACGATATCGTGGGACGGTGGCGAACACCGCCGGTGAAGACGGCGTCCGGCGTCGGCCGAAGGATCGTAAAGCGCAGATCGCGCGCGCGTCGGCGGAGGCGTTCAGCGCGCTGGGTTACCACGGTGTGAGCATGGAGATGATCGCCTCCCGGGTCGGTATCTCGGCCGCGGCCCTGTACCGCCATTACGCCGGCAAGTACGAGCTGTTCCGGGACGCCGTGCTCAATCTCGGTCAGCAGCTGGTGGACGCCACCGCCGGCATCGACGGGGACGACCCGCAGGTGGTGCTGGACCGGCTGGTGTCCGCGCTCACCGACACCTCGCTGGCCAACCGGAGTTCGGGAGGCCTGTACCGCTGGGAGAACCGCTATCTGCGCGGGGCCGACCAGGCGGTGCTGCTGGAGCAGATGCGGACCGTGCACGAGCGGATCCACCGCCCCCTGGCGGTGTTGCGGCCGGAACTGACGGCCCGGCAGCGTTCGACGCTGTCGACGGCGGTGCTCTCGCTCGTCGGCAGCATCGTCGACCACCGCGCCAAACTGCCCGCCGCCCAGGTGCACCTGTTGTTGGCGCAACTCTCGCGTGCGGTGCTGACCGCCGAGTTGTCAGGTGATCCGCCGCGCCACCCGCCCGGTGCCACACCGGCGCGCCCCGCGGTCGAGGTGTCGAAGTATGAAGCGCTGCTCACCGAGTCGATGCGGCTGTTCGACCGCAACGGGTACCGCGACACCACCATGGAGGAGATCGCGTCGGCGGTGGGGATACCGACTTCCGGTATCTACAAGTACTTCTCGGGTAAGAGCGACATCCTCGCGGCGATCTTCCGGCGCGCCGCCGACCGGGTGTCGGCGGAGATCGCCTCCGTCGTCGCGACCGTGCCCGACCCGGAGGAGGCACTCACCGCGGTCATCGACAGCTATGTCGAGCGGACGTTCGACCAGCCCGAGTTGGAGTGCGTTTACTACAGCGAGCGGCTCAACATGTCCGCCGCCGACCAGCGCATCGTGCGGGACCTGCAGCGTTCGGCGGTGGAGTCGTGGGTCGAGCTGGTGGTCGCGGTCCGACCGGAGTGGAGCCGCGCGGAGGCGCGGTTCGCCGTGCACGCGGCCATGGCGCTCGTCGTCGATCTGGGCCGCCTGGTGCGGTACGCGGACTCCGAGGAGGCCCGGGACACGGTGGAGGGCCTGGTCGATGTGACGCTGTTGGGCCGCTACCGGTTGCGGACGACGTTGCCGGCCAAGTAGAGCAGGTAGGCCGCCAACCCGGCGAGGGCGGGCTTGCGCGTTTTCGGGGAGGCGATGCCGAGCCCGACGGCGGTCTCGATCGCGCCGTCGATGTACACGTGCTGCCGGGTGTTGGTCGGGAACGCGGGCTTGGTCAGGCCCTCGTAGAGCGCGGGCGCGACGAAATGGGACAACCCGGCACCGGCGAGGACCAGTCCGGCGACGGTGGCGGCACGTGAATTTTCTTTGGGCACAAGCGGATACTAGATGATCCGATAATCGCTGAGCGGGAAGGTCGACGCTTCGGTGATGGCGTCGCGTGTCGACATCGGCCGCAACAGGCTCGGTTCGCCGTGTGGATTGAAGTAGTACGACCGCGATCCGGCACAGTTGCCCAGGGTCCACAGCGAGTCGCCGAGCAGTTCGGTCATCCGGTCCAGGTACGCGGTGTTGGCCTGCTCGGTGATCTCGAACGTGGTGGCGTTGCGGCGCTTGAGCTCACCGAAAAGCCGGTCCATCAGCCGCATCTGGTACTCCATGGTGTTGAAGAAGTTCAAACCGAGGAACGCATACGGACTGGACAGGCTCAGGTAATTGGGGAAGTAAGGCACCGAGACGCCCTGGTAGGCCTGGAAACGGTTCTCCCGCCACCACTTCCCGAGGTTACGGCCGTCGCGGCCGATCACCTCGATGGCCGGGAAGTTGGCCTCCCACAGGTCGAAACCGGTGGCCAGCACCAGGGTGTCGATGACGGTCTTGCTGCCGTCGGCGTTGACGATGCCGTCGGCGGTGATGTGGTCGATGCCGTCGCTCTGCAGGTGCACGTGCGGTTTGGTGAAGGTGCGGAAGTAGCTGTTGGAGAAGGTCGGCCGCTTGCAGCCGATGTCGTAGTCAGGGGTCATCCGGCGACGCAGGTCCTTGTCCCGGATCTGGATGAACTGGTTGATCTTGCACAGGTCCATCGCCGAGATGTTCAGACGGCGGAACAACGGGACCCGGTAGTGCACCACGCCCACGTTGATCATCACCTCGTAGATGGTGTCGGTGATCGCGCGGACGATGCGCTGGGTCCACGGCATTCGGGCGAACAGCCGCTTGGTGCGCTCGGAGATCCCGAAGTCGAGCTTGGGTGCCACCCAGATCGGGGTGCGTTGGTAGACCGTGAGATCGGCGGCCCTCTTGGCCAGTTCGGGGATCAGCTGCACGGCGGTGGCGCCGGTGCCGATGACGCCGATCCGCTCCCCGGTCGGGTCATAGGAGTCGTCCCACGCCGTGGTGTGGATGATCCGCCCGTCGAACTCGGTGATGCCCGCGATGTCGGGCATGTGCGGCTGGGACAGGAACCCGGTCGCGGTGACCAGGTACCGCGCGGCGAGCGTCGCGCCGTCGGCGAGATTCACCCGCCAGAGCTTGGCGTCCTCGTCCCAGCGCGCCCCCTCGACCGTCACCCCGAACCGCATGTGGCGCCGCACGTCGTACTTGTCGGCGACGTCGTCGGCGTACTGCTTGATCTCCGCGCCGGTGGAGAACAGCCGCGACCAGTTCGGGTTCGGCTCGAAGAAGTACGAGTAGGTGGTCGTGGGAACGTCGACGGCGAGCCCCGGATAGTGGTTGACGTACCACGTACCGCCCAGGTCGTTCTCCCGGTCCAGGATCACGAAGTTCTCGATGCCCATCCGCTTGAACTGGATCGCGGCGCCGATACCCGCGAATCCGGCCCCCACGATGACCGCGTCGAAGTGCTCCGAAGTCATGGCGCAACGGTACCCGAGGTCCGGGTCGGCTCAGCCGCGCAGCGAGCCGGTCCGCGGGGGGTTGAAGGTGGCGATGCAGGTCACCGTGCGGTCGCCGTCGGCCCAGGTCTCGGCGGTGGGGTAGAGCACATAGAGCCGCACCGAGTCGTCTGTGGCGGCCTGTGGGGCGTACCTCTGCAGCTCAGGCCCACATTTCTCCTGGTGGGCCTGGATCGCGGCCGACCCGGGGAAATCACCGTCCGGCACGGTGAGCACAGCGAACACCTCGCCGGCGTGCGGTTCGTCGCAGCCGACCGTCGTGACGTTGACCACCCGGTCCCCGGCGGGGATCTCCTGCAGGCAGTCGCCGAGCTCGACGTTCGTGGCTTCGACGGTGTCACTGCTGACCGCGACGACGAGGGCGACCGCGGCCACGATCGCCCACAGCACCGACAGCACGATGCCGGCGATCGCCATGCCGCGGCCACTGCCGTACGTCCTGGCCTTCGTCAGGCCGACGACGCCGCAGACCAGACCGACCAGGATGGCACCGATGAGACCGAAGATGAGCGCGACGATCGCCCACCAGTTGGTCCGCGGTGCCGGAACCGGCGGCGGTGGCTGGGCCGGCCCGCCCTGGTACGGCAGCGGCGGCGGCGGTGGGTAGCCGCCTGGCGGCGGGACGGTCACGCAGCGACGATAGCTCAGCGCAGCATCCGGAGGGCGGCATCGACCGCAAGCGCCGGGACGTCGAGCTTCTTGGAGTTGAGGTCGTGGCGGGCGCCGGTGACCTCGACGATCTCGGTGCGGGCGGCGACGAGCGCGGCGGCGGGCCGGAGCTCGTCCAACGTGCCGAACGGATCCGCGGTGCCGTGGGTGAACACCGTCGGCACCGCGATGCGCGGCAGGTGCTCGGTGCGGGCCCGCTCGGGCTTGCCGGGCGGGTGCAGCGGATACGAGAACAACGTCAGCACATCGAGTTCCAGGCCGTCGGCGACGGCCATCGACGTCAGCCGTCCGCCGTAGGAGTGCCCTCCGGCGATTACCGGGCCGCCGGCGAGGTCACGGACGGCGGCGACCGCCTCGACGACACCGGCGATGTCGGTGGCCGCGGAGCCGGACGGTGGGCCCTTGGGGCGGCGCCGCCGGTAGGGCAGGTTGTACCGCACCGCGAGCCATCCGCGGCGCGCCCATTCGTCGCAGAGCGCCTGCAGCATCGGCGATTCCCGGCTTCCGCCGGCGCCGTGCGTCAGCGCGACGACGCCTGCGGGGGTGCCGCCGGGTTCGTGCGCGATGCCCGCGATGTCGTCGAGGGTCATGTCGAGAGCCGGAACACGGCGGAGACGGGGCCATGGCCCTGGCCCAGCGGATAGGCCGCGCGCAGGCATTCGGTGACCCAGCGCTTTCCGAACGCGACGGCGTCGGGCACGGTGTACCCGTGCGCGAGGGCGCATGCGGTGGACGCGGCGAGGGTGTCGCCGGCGCCGTGGTCGTGCACCGTGTCGATGCGGGTGGCGTCGAACTCGTGGAAGTCGGTCCCGTCGAACAACAGGTCCGGGCTGTGCGCCGACGCACGCAGGTGCCCGCCCTTCACCAGCGCCCACTGCGGGCCGAGCGCGTGCAGTGCCCGTGCGGCGGCGCGCTGGGACTCCTCGTCGACGACGTCGATGCCCACGAGCAGACGGACCTCGTCGAGATTCGGGGTCACCAGCGTGGCCAACGGGAACAGCTTGTCGCGCATCGTCTTCAGCGCGCTGGGATGCAGTAGCGCATCGCCGTGCATGGACGCGCAGACCGGGTCGACGACCAGCGGCACCCTGCCGTGCAGTCCCTGGGCGACCCAGGTGTCGGCGACGGTGTCGATGATCTCCGACGAGGCGAGCATCCCGGTCTTGGCGGCCTGCAGCCCGATGTCGGAGGCCACCGCCTCTATCTGGCCCGAGATGATGTCGAGCGGAATCTCGTGGAAAGCCCTGACACCCAACGAGTTCTGCACCGTGACCGCGGTGACGGCGACCAGGCTGTGCAGACCGAGCAGTGCGAAGGTGCGCATGTCGGCCTGGATCCCGGCGCCGCCGCCGGAGTCGGACCCGGCGATGGTCATGACCCGCAGCGGGGTCTGGCCCGGCGGGGTCAGCGGCAGGTACGTCATGGTGTCACCACCGGAAGGTACACGCGGGAAGCCTCCTGGATGTCGTGGCTGATACGCATCGAGCAGAACTTGGGCCCGCACATCGAACAGAAGTGCGCGGTCTTCGCCGGTTCGGCCGGCAGCGTCTCATCGTGGAACTCGCGGGCGGTGTCGGGGTCCAGGGACAGATTGAACTGGTCCTGCCATCGAAACTGGAAGCGCGCCTTGGACAGCGCGTCGTCGCGTTCCTGTGCGCGGGGGTGGCCCTTGGCCAGATCCGCGGCGTGGGCGGCGATCTTGTACGCGATGACGCCGTCCTTGACGTCCTTGCGGTTGGGCAGCCCCAGGTGTTCCTTCGGAGTCACGTAGCACAGCATCGCGGTGCCGGCCTGCGCGATGATCGCCGCGCCGATCGCCGAGGTGATGTGGTCGTAGGCGGGGGCGATGTCGGTGGTCAGCGGACCCAGCGTGTAGAACGGCGCTTCGTCGCAGAGCTCCTCCTCCAGGCGCACGTTCTCGACGATCTTGTGCATCGGGACGTGGCCGGGGCCCTCGATCATCACCTGCACCCCATGACTTTTCGCGACCCTGGTGAGCTCGCCGAGGGTGCGCAGCTCGGCGAACTGAGCGGCGTCGTTGGCGTCGGCGATGGAACCGGGCCGCAGGCCGTCACCCAGGGAGAACGTCACGTCGTAACGGGCGAGGATGTCACACAACTCGTCGAAGTTGGTGTAGAGGAACGATTCCCGATGATGCGCGAGCATCCAGGCCGCCATGATCGACCCGCCGCGGCTGACGATCCCGGTGACCCGGTCGACGGTCAGCGGGATGTGGCGCAGCAGTACCCCGGCGTGCACGGTCATGTAGTCGACGCCCTGCTCACACTGTTCGATGACGGTGTCCCGGTAGATCTCCCAGGTCAGCTTCTCCGGATCACCGCCGACCTTCTCGAGGGCCTGGTACATCGGGACGGTGCCGACCGGCACGGGCGAGTTGCGCAGGATCCACTCGCGGGTCTGGTGGATGTCGCGGCCGGTGGACAGGTCCATGACCGTGTCAGCGCCCCAGCGGGTGGCCCACACGAGCTTGTCGACTTCCTCGGCGATCGACGAGGTCACCGCCGAATTGCCGATGTTGGCATTGACTTTGACGGCGAACGCCTTGCCGATGATCATCGGCTCGGCCTCCGGATGGTTGTGATTGGCCGGGATCACCGCGCGGCCGCGCGCGACCTCGTCGCGGACGAGTTCGGACGAAACACCCTCGCGCTCGGCGATGAACGTCATCTCGGCGGTGATCTCGCCGGCCCGGGCCCGCTGCAGCTGGGTGCCGCGGTCCCGGGTGACCGCCCGGCGGGGCAGGCCGGCCTCCAGGTCGATGACGGCGCTGTCGTCGGTGTACGGGCCGGAGGTGTCGTACAGGTCGAGGTGCTCCCCGTTGGTGAGCTTCACCCGCCGGAACGGAACCCCGTTCCGGTACACCTTGGTGCTGCCCTGAATGGGGCCGGTGGTGACGTTGACACAGTCAGACATTGCATTCTCCCTACGCCGGCATTACCCGGTCAGGTTCGTACGGTCGACGGGCCTACCCGTCCTCTCAGCGCGCTCGGTACGCGCTCCCGCGATTGGTGACGGGTGACACGCTAGCGCAGCAACCTCGCACAGGGAACACCACGCCGCCGGAATTGCCGACACCGGATTTACATAGCTAATATATGCACTTTGTGGATGAGGTGGGCGACTGATGACAACGGAAATCCAGACCGGTACCGCTGCGGAGACCGCGCGGCGCCGCGGGCGCATGAACGCCGACCACCCTCGCTACAAGTGGATCGTCCTGTCGAACACCACGCTGGGAACCCTGCTGGCGACGGTCAACGCGTCGATCGTGCTCATCTCGTTGCCGGCCATCTTCCGGGGTATCGGGCTGAATCCGCTCGCGCCGGCCAACATCAGCTACCTGCTGTGGATGCTGATGGGGTATCTCGTCGTGACCGCCGTGCTGGTCGTTCCGTTCGGGCGGCTCGGCGACATGTTCGGGCGGGTGCGGATCTACAACATCGGGTTCGCGGTGTTCACCCTCGCGGCGGTGGCACTGTCTTTCGATCCGTTCCATCTGGACGGAGGTGCGATCTGGCTCATCGCGTGGCGGGTGGTCCAGGGCATCGGCGGAGCGATGCTGATGGCGTCCTCGTCGGCGATCCTGACCGACGCGTTCCCGCCGAATCAGCGCGGGATGGCGCTGGGCGTGAACATGGTGGCCGCGGTGGCGGGGTCGTTCCTCGGACTGCTCGTCGGTGGTGTGCTGTCGGAGTGGCACTGGCAGGCCATCTTCTGGGTGGGTGTGCCGATCGGGCTCGCCGGGACGGTCTGGAGCCTGCGGTCCCTGGTCGAGATCGGTGTGCGTGCGCCGGGCAGGCTCGATTGGGCAGGCACACTGACGTTCGGCATCGGGCTGACGGTGCTGCTGATCGGGATCACCTACGGCATTCAGCCCTACGGAGAGTCGACGACCGGGTGGACCAACCCGTGGGTGCTGGGGTCGATCGCCGCGGGGCTGGCGCTGCTGGTGGTGTTCTGCGTCGTCGAGCTGCGGGTGGCCCAACCGATGGTGAACGTCCGGTTGTTCCGGTCGACGGCGTTCGGGATGGGGAACATCGCGGGGCTGATGTCCTCGATGGGTCGGGGTGGCCTGCAGTTCATGCTGATCATCTGGTTGCAGGGCATCTGGCTTCCGTTGCGCGGGTACGACTTCGAGGTCACTCCGTTGTGGGCCGCCATCTACATGCTGCCGATCACGATCGGCTTCCTGCTGGCCGGGCCGATCGCGGGATGGCTGTCCGACCGGTACGGCGCGAGGCCGTTGACCGTGGGCGGAATGCTGTTGATGGCGGTCTCGTTCGTCGCGCTGGTGATGATCCCGGTGGACTTCGACTACTGGGTGTTCGCGGTGCTGATCTTCCTCAACGGTGTCGGTGGCGGCATCTTCACCGCCCCGAACACCGCGGCGATCATGTCGAGCGTGCCACCGGCGGAACGTGGCGCCGCGTCGGGTGTGCGGGCCACGTTCTTCAACGCCGGGTCGTCGCTGTCGATCGGTATCTTCTTCTCGCTGATGATCGTCGGGCTCGCGAACTCATTGCCCGGGGCGTTGAGCAGCGGCCTTCAGGAGCAAGGAGTTTCGGCCGGTGTCGCCCAGCAGGTGGCGGATCTGCCGCCGGTCGGCAGCCTGTTCGCCGCGTTTCTCGGCTACAACCCGATCGCCGAACTGCTCGAGCCCTACCACGCGCTGCAGCAGCCCGGTGTGAACGCCGAGGTACTGACGGGGCAGACCTTCTTTCCGCATCTGATCACCGGACCGTTCCACTCGGGCCTGGTCGTGGTGTTCGTGGCCGCGGCGATCATGATGGTGATCGGCATGATCGCGTCGATGTTCAACCCGGGCCGGTATGCCGAGGTTCCCGCCGACGTCTAGAACAACGCGCCACGGACATAGAAGTCCTCCAACCTCCGGGTGATGATCGCGCCGACCGGTAGTCGCGCCGCGATCTCCAGGTTGTCGTCCGCGACATCTTCAGCCCAGGAGGCGGGCCAGCCGCCGTCCTCAAGGCTGGTCTCGAACGCGAGTATCACGTCGTCGCGCGTCATGTCGGATTCCACAACCATCGCGGTCGTGGTGGCGCGATGGGAGGCCGCCCCGGCGAATCCACGCCCACAGCCGCACGGGCCGTCCGGGTTGCGGCGGTCCCGGTCGCACGGGTCCTGGATCCACACCAACTCCCGCTCGATGCAGAAGTGGTAGTCGCCGGGGTGCGTGCCCTGCGTATGGCCGGTTGCCACAAGGATTTTCATCGGCTCTCCTAAAAGGGTGGGGGTTCGTCGGGGTCGGGGTCGGCACTGCGATAGCGAGCCCGGCGGGAGCGGACACCTCGACGAACGAGACGCCGAGTTCTGCGGACTCGTCCTCGGAG
>NZ_LMVQ01000123.1 GCF_001545925.1 Mycobacterium sp. NAZ190054
GCCAAAATCCGCCTCATCAACGCCCGCGGCTACGGCCACCACTCAGCCCGAACACTGACCTCAATGATCTATCTCTGCCTCGGCGGACTGCACCCTCAGCTACCCACAAGAACCTGAGGAGCCGCACTTGTGATCGAGCAACGCGACTATTCCGTAAAGCACCAGACCCGCCAACATCAGTGCGGTGATCACAGCGAATGCGGACGCGACATTCAGCTGGAAGTTGAATGTGGAGATCAAGACACCCATTCCCTTTGAGGCGCCTACGAACTCAGCCACGATGGCGCCGATCAACGCCATCGTCATCGCAGTCTTGAGTCCGGCAAAAATCAGCGGAAGCGCCGACGGCAGAGACAGCATCCGATAAGTCTGCAGCTTCGTCGCGCCCAGCGATCTCAGCAAGGTCCGAGCGTCGCGGTCCACCGTCTCGAGGCCCACCACGACGTTGATGAACACCGGGAAGAAGCAGATGGTGGCAGCCATCACGATCTTCGATGTGATGCCAAAACCGAACCAGGTGAGGAACACTGGCGCCAGCGCCACCCGAGGTGTGATCTGGAAGGCAACAAGCAGCGGGTAGAGCGCCTTACGGGTGAGGTCTACCAAGCCCACCCAGGTGCCCAGAACCCAGGCCGAGAACGAGCCGATGAAGAATCCGGCAATTGTCTCCACCAGCGTGACACCGGTTGCCTCCCAGAAGAATCCTTGCCCCAGCAGCTCGAAGAGGCGCAGAGCTATCTCGGTTGGAGGTGGGATGATCACCGGGTTGGCTATTCCCACCCGAACCGTGGTCTCCCACACCGCCAATAACAACGCCAGCACTAGTAGCGGGGCCACGGCCGCTTTCGCGACCTTCGTGAGCGGACCGTCCTCAGGCGGTTCCTGATCATTCTCGTCGTCGAGTTGAGTCTTGCTAACGGTGCTCTCAGACATGTTTTCCTACAAGTCGTCGGATTTTCGAGACAATGTGCGCGGTGGCATCGAGCTCCAGCACCTCTGCCGTGCGCGGGCGGGGAAGATCTATGTCCACGATGTCCTCCACCTCGCCCGGACGCGGTTTCATCACCACTACGCGGTCTGCCAGAAACACCGCCTCTTGGATGTTGTGAGTGACGTACAGGGTGGTACGACCCCGCTCGGAATGTAAGCGCGCAACCTCGATGTTGAGCCGCTCCTGGTGAATTCGTCTACCGCCGAGAAGGGTTCATCCATCAACAGAATGGAGGGGTCGGTCACCAGCGCTTGGGCCAGACTGGCTCGTTGCCGCATCCCGCCTGAGAGCTCCCAGACAAACTTGTCGGCAAAATCCCCGATACCCATCATGTCGAGCAGCTCTTTCGCCCGTTGCTGTGACTCCTGCTCGTCCCGCTTCTGGATCTGAGCCGGCATCAGCACGTTGGCCTCGATAGTGCGCCACGGCAGCAAGACCGCCTTCTGCAGCATGATCCCGATGTCGTGCCTACCGCTGGCCGCCGGGAGGCCGGCAACCGTCACTTGACCAGAACTCATCTCGATAAGACCCGCCACGATGTGCAGCAGTGTGGATTTCCCACAGCCACTGGGCCCGACGAAGGCGACGAACTCGCCTTCCCGGATATCGAGATCGATATCGCGTAACGCATGCACCCTGCCGGTGCGGCCCCGGTAGGTTTTGCTCACCCCTCGGATGCGAACACCGTTGCCGTTGGAGTCTGGAGCCCTACCAGCAGTCATCGGAGCGGCCGCCCTATCCGGCATAGTCTTTTGCTTCGGTCTGCACCGCTGCTGCATCGAAGCTGTCGGCTTCGTCCTGCACCTGCGTCACGAGCTGGTCTGCGGCCAGTGTGGTCATGTCAAGGTCAGCGGGCACCAATCCGGCATCGGCCAGCAGCTCATGGGTGGTGGTCCAGTCCTCGATCGGCACATAGCCGAAGGGATGTTCGCCGTTACCGGCAGTCAGGTCGATGAACTCATTGACGTAAGCCTCCGCGAAGGCAGGGTCCTGGCATTCGCTCGGATACGCCTCACACCCGATCGTCAGCGCCGCTTCGGGATTGGCCTGTGCAAAGGTGCCTCCCATCATCCAGCCGCGGGCGAACTCGGTGATCTGCTGCTTCTTGGCGTTGTCTTCGAGCACCGCCGTGGTGGTGATGAGGCAATCGCCGGGCACACCCTGGTACTTGGCCGGCGTGATATCACGGAACGTGAGCCCTTGGACCTCCAGAGAGATGATGTCGGGATAACTGGAGGCGTAGGCGTCTACGGTACCGTCCTGGATGGCGCTCAACGTCTGCGGACCGGCGGATCCGATGGGTAGAATCGTGATATCGCTCGACATCGGGTCGATGCCCGCGTCTTTGAGCGCGGCGTTGACGATGGGCTCTTCACCGCCCCCCTTCTCGGTTATGCCGAGCTTGCGGCCCCGCAGATCAGACATCTGCTGTATCCCGGAGCCTTCCGGGGTGACAATCTGGAAGAGCTCACCGGGCGGCTGGCAGATGAACGCCCGGACACTTTGGTCACGCGAGAACGCGACAATGGTATCGGCGGCGCCGGCCCATCCAGCGTCGATGTTGCCCGACAACAGTTGTTGAGTGACGTAGCCGGAGCCGTTGGCCGACTGTATATTCAACGTGTAGTCATCACCAAAGTAGTTGAGCTTCTGGGCAATCGGCATGGGCAGCCATGACAACCCCTCGTGGTAGGACAACATCACATTCAACTGTGACGGGCTGTCCTCCTCAGGAGAGGCAGCGTCCTGGCTGCACGAGCTCAGTGCGACCGCGGTAACGAGCGCGGCGAGAATCGATACTGTTTTCATTGTGCCTCAATTCCGTTGAGAAACTATTGGAGCCGAATGTGTTGGGACTTCTCGTGCGTCGTACGTGTGCATCCAACGCACATCCACCGGGATGTTTGCGAATGCCTTGTCGCGGTGTGAGACATCGTCGTCGATGTAGTGCAGCAGACTGTTGGCTCGCCACGACGCCAACTGGACCTTCTCCGCGCGACGCTTACGCAGCGACTCATACGTAGTGAGCCGCTCTTCCGTCGACCGACTGTCTGCAGCTGTGAGCAGCTTCGACAGCACGTAAGCGTCTTCGATCGAAGTATTGGCACCCTGCCCGTGATGGGGCAGCATGGTGTGCGCGGCATCTCCCAACAACACCAGGCGACCCTTGTGCCAGGTTGGCAGAGGCTCCATTCGGAAGAGCGCCCACCGTTCAGAAGGCGCAGCTGCCGAGATCATTTCAGTGACGGCCGGGTGCCAGCCGGCATACCCGGCCAACGCTTCATCCAGAGTAGATGGCGTGCGCCAGGCGCTGTCGTGCGGCCACTGAGCTGGCTCTTCTAGGGCGGCCAGGAAGGTGATCTCGGATCCGCCGGGTGATATCGGAAAGTGCAACAGATGTGCGTGTGTCCCCACCCAGAATTGCAGATCTCCCGGGTTCTCCAGCGACGGAACCTGGTCGGCGCGTACGATACCGCGGAATCCGCTGTTCCCGCTATAGAGGGCACAACTTTCCCCGAACATCCACTGGCGCAGCGTAGACCGTGCGCCGTCAGCTCCGATGACAATCTCGGCATCAGACGTTGTGCCGTTCTCCCAACGCAGCTCCACGCCGTCCGCACCGGGTTGGAGGTCGACGAGCCGGTGGTCCAATCGCACACAGTCGGCGTCGATGGAGCCAACCAGTCGGTTCAGCAGTTCGGCCCGGTGAATGCCCAGGTATGGGTACTGCGTCTGGCTCCGATACCAGCCGTCGCGTCCCAGCGGATGCTGAGCCACCACGTCGCCACTGCGGCCGTCCCGCAGCACCACGTCGTTGGGCTCACCTCCCACCTGGTCTAGGCCGTCCAAAGCACCCAACTCGGTGAGAACTCTTTGCCCATTTGCGAACAGAGACAAGCCGGCGCCGATTTCGGTTAACGCCGATGCCTGCTCGTACACCGTGACGTCAGCGCCCCGTCTGACAAGCGTCGAGGCTGCCGTCAAACCGCCGATGCCCGCGCCGATGACAGCGACTTTGAGCGCCAATGCCTTACCTTTCGTAGCCGATGATATGAAGTTGAATGTCCGCGGTAACGCGGCGTAGGCCAGGACCTCACCGGAATGTGCAGTAGCGGTGAAAGTGCCACCGCTATCGGGCGCGGTAGAAGTGTTGCCGGATCTCGCCCAGACCGTCGATCGAACTGACCAGCTCGTCACCAGGGGAGAGGTAGCGCGCCGGTGAGCGGCCCATGCCCACCCCGGGTGGTGTCCCGGTGAAGATGAGATCGCCCGGTAGCAACGTCGCGGTGTGCGAGATGTAGGAGATCAGTTGGGGGACAGAGAAAATTATGTCACCGGTGGACGCGGACTGGACTGTTTCACCGTTGAGCTGGCACTGGATCTTCAACGAATCCAGCGCCGGTATCTCGTCCAGGGTGACCAACAGCGGGCCCACCGGAGCAAAACCCGGATGAGACTTTGCCAGACTGAACTGTGGCGGGTCACCTACCATCTGAGCTGTTCGCTCGGAAAGATCCTGGCCCACCATGGCCCCGGCCACATGGTCCAGCGCGTCATCGGTGGTGATCTCGCGTCCGCCCACGCCGATTGCGACCACCAGCTCGACTTCCCAGTCCACGTTGCCGTCAGGCAGTTCGACGGCTTGGTCCGGACCGCACAGGGCAGACTGGAACTTGGTGAACAGCATTGGGGCCGGGGGAGCGGTGAATCCCGATTCAGTAGCATGCTCGGCGTAATTGAGCCCCACGGCAAAGATCTGGCGCGGCTCTGGAACTGGTGCTCCGAGCATCGTGTCGGCGATAGGTTCGCCTGAGTCGAAGTACGCCGACGCGGCCCATTTCAAGAAGTCGGCCCAGGCGCTGAGGATGTCGCTCATCGCCGGGCCGAAAACGCCTGAGCTGGCTTGGTGGATATCGAACGCCAGACCGTCGCGGACGACGACGGCCCGGTTGTTGACCGTGCCCAGTTTCATGTCCTGCTGCCTCTCTGCATGTTGTTGATCAGCTGATCAGCTGCGGATGACGGCAATCGCTTCGATCTCCACCTTCGCTTCCGGCACCACCAGCGCCGAGATCTCCACAAGGGTGCTGGCCGGCCGATTCGCGCCGAAACGGCGCTGGCGCACGGTGTTTATTGCCGCGCGGTCATTGATATCGGTCACGAAGACGGTGACTTTGACGATGTCGGCGATCGAGCTGTTGGCGGCTTCCAGCGCAAGTGCGAGATAGTCGAGTACCACTTCGGTTTGTGCCACGACGTCGTTCTCGCCGATCACCTTGCCGTCCGTGCCCATTGCGATCATCCCGGAGATGAACGCGAAGTCGCCGCAGGTGACTGCGTCGGTGTAATGGCTGACGGGCTCGGGCAATTCGGTAATGCGCAGTTCGCGACGTTGCAGGTTGGACACTGTTGCTGATCTCCTAGGTGTTGGGAGTGCTGGTGAGTTAGGTAGGTAAGAAGTCGAGAAGGATCTTGTTGAATTCGGCCGGACGTTCGAAATACGGCGCGTGCCCGGCCTTGTCGATCAGGTGAAGCCGGGTGTGGTCGGGAAGTAGGCGGAGAATATGGTGAGCTTGATCGGGCGGCACCATTCGGTCAGCCGCCCCCCAGATCAGGGTGCACGGCACGTCGCCGGCCGCGCTGCGAAGCGCGTCGCCCACAATGTCGTGGTTGTAACGGTCTCGGACATAACCTGCCAACAGGGCAAAGCTCTCGTCGGCGCCGGGCGAGTTGTTGATCTCGCACTCGGTGGCTACCCACTCTGGAGTCACCAGTGCGGGATCGTGTAGCAGCCCGTACAGCTTGGCGGTGATTCCCGCTGGGGAGGTGTCCGTGATGTTCTGTGCCAGCTGTTGCCGAATGTCCTCGGGTACAGGCGTTATCCCGATAGGCCCGACTAAAACTATCCGTTCTGTTCTATCCGGGTCTGCGACGGTGGCGGCAGCCACCAGATGGGCCCCCAACGAGGTGCCCACCAACGTCGCGGTTTGCGCTCCCAGCTTTGTGCGGGCCACTTGGAGGTACTGCAAGAATCCTGGAATCGAGAAATCCGGCAGCCGCCCCTTGGTCGAGAAGCCGTGCCCGGGGAGGTCGATCGCTAGTGATCTGAATCCTACTGCCGCACACGCTCTCATGGTCTGAGTCCAGCGCTCTGCTGTCGCCCCCAGCCCGTGAATGAAGACAATTGTGCCTCGGCTGCCACCCTGGGGCTCGTACCTGAGGACACGCAGACAGACGCCGGGGGCGACTTCGCAGAGTTCGTGGTCGACGTCGGCGAGGTCCGTCACGAGTGCGTCTCACCTTCTCGGCGTTGCACGCTGCGGATCAGATCCATGGCCTCGTCCTTGTGCCAATCCGGTGGTGTCGGCACCACTTCTTGCCCACTGTGGATGAGGTCATAGGTGAGGTCTGAAGTCGAGTAGGTTTGCACCCGGTGATGCGGCCACCGGCGTGCCAGGGCCCGTTCGTTGAACACCACGATCTTGCCGCCCTGGATGACGGTCTCGATCCTCCTTTTGTCTTGTAGGACACGGATATTCGCTAATGGATCTCCGTCGATAACCAAAATATCGGCGATCATCCCCGGCTCGAGTGTCCCGATTCGCCCATCGAGGTTGAGTGTGACGGCCCCATTGCGGGTGCCGGCTTGAATAGCTTCCATGGGCGACAATCCGGCGTAGGTCATCAACAGTTCCAGCTCCCGTGCGTGCCACTCGCCGTACGGCGCGACGGAGAATCCGCTGTCGGTGCCCATGGCGAAGATCACCCCGGCTGCGTGTGCGCGGTGCAGGGAATCGGCTGTCTTGTCGAGGGCACGGGCCATTCCGTCGCGTAGTTCCACCGGTGCGCCCACGCGTTCGCCCCAGTCGACGACGTTTGCCAGCAGTAAAAGCGTTGGCACCAGCGGTATCTGCCGCTCCACCAGGAGGTCGATGACTTCGTTGGTCATCATGTTTCCGTGCATGATCCAGTCGACGCCCGCCTCGGCGGCCGCCCCCACTTCTGCTGATCCGCGCGCGTGGATGGTCACCTTTTTCCCAAGTTGATGCGCGAAATCGGTGATGGACTTCATCTCGTCGGTGGTGAATGCCTGATAGTCACCGAACGGGCTGTCGGCGAGCTTGATGAGATCGACGCCATTCTTCGCCTGATGGCGAACTTCGCTGATCATCTCGGGCAGTGAGTTCGCCAGAACTCCGATGGAACCGGATGGCACTCCCACCGAGTCCGGGTACCAGTCAGTCAGGCCGTTGCTAGTGGTGATGTACCTACCGGCGGAGGTCATCCGAGGTCCCTGCACAATGCCGTCGGCAATGGCTTCCCGGAGCCCGACACCGATGTAGTAACTGCCGCCGGGCTGGGAGATGCCGGTGACCCCCGCGCTCAAGACCTTCTGTGCGTGGAACGCCGCCTTCAATGTCCTCAGTTCGGCACTGGTGTAGAGATCGATCTCTTCCTCGGTGCGCGATTCCCCGTAAGTCATATGACAATGGGCGTCGATGAGGCCCGGCATGACAGTTTTGCCGGTGGCGTTGACCACGGTGACGTCGTGCCCGCGGGGTACTTGTGCCAGCCCCACGTCAGCGCCGACGGCGTGAATTGTGGTCCCCTGTACCAGGATTGAGCAATCAGGCTGTATTGCAGCACCCGTGGCATCGAGTACGTTGCCGTGCTCGACAAGGATCCAGTCCTTCATGCCAACCTCCAGAATATAATATAGTGGGATCGTACATAGCTTTCTGGTAGCTGCAACTCGGGGCCGAGCCGGATAGGAACTCGGCCGGATCTCGGGCCGGTGGGTTGATGAATTGCGGGGAGCGGCCTGTCGGCCGACTGGCGATGGTCGGGCTGTGTTGTCCTGGTGACGACCTCGGGCTTCCGGTGTTGCTGGTTGGAATCGCCGCTGCGCGCCGGCACTGTTGCCCCGGCTCCGCGGGCGGAGGGCTGAGGGATAGGGGGCAACTCCCAAAAGGATGGCCCACCAGGGGATGAAGGAGTGCGTGTCAGTGCTGTCGCTGACGGCGGCGCGCTCGAGCGCTCACCGCGCACCGGTGTTCCTGGCCTTTCTCAAAAGATCGACGCCGAAGTCCCCGCCGAGTTGGACTGCCACGTCGTGCTCGACAACGCCTCGACGTACAAGACGCCGGCGGTCAAGCGCTCGCTCCTGGCTCATCCGCGCTTTGTCGAGCGCTTCACCCTGACCAGCTCGTCGTGGATCAACCTCGTCGAACGCTGGTTCGCCGAGCTGACCACCAAGAAACGGCGCCGCGGCACCCACACCTCAGTACGCCAACTCAACAGCGACATCCGCGCCTGAATCGACATCTGGAACGACAACCCACGGCCCTACGTCTGGACTAGACCGCCGAACCATATCCTCGAATCAGTGGCGAACTGGACTAGTCAGCGCCCAGCGCCGCATCGGCGACGTCGAGTGCGCGGTCCAGGATCGCCAGGCCTTCGCGGGCCTGCTCGTCGGTGATGATGCACGGCGGCACCACATGGATGCGGTTGTAGTTCGCGAACGGCAGCAGGCCGAGCTTCTTGCACTCGCCGATCACCGAGTTCATTGCGGCACTGGAACTTCCGTACGGCGCCAGCGGCTCGCGGGTGTCCTGATCGGCGACGAGTTCGACGGCCCAGAACACGCCGGCGCCGCGCACCTCACCGACACACCGGTGCCGGGCGGCGATGTCCCGCAGGCCGGGCCCGATCACCTCGGCGCCGACCCGGGCCGCGTTCTCGACCATGCCTTCCTCGGCCATCGCGTTGATCGTCGCGACCGCGGCCGCAGTGGCCAGCGGATGTCCCGAGTACGTGAGGCCGCCCGGGTAGGGGCGGTGGGCGAAGGTCTCGAGGATCGCGGGGCTGATCGCCACACCGCCGAGGGGTACGTAACCGGAGTTGACGCCCTTGGCGAAGGTCAGCAGATCCGGCGTGACATCGAAATGGTCGATGGCGAACCACTTTCCGGTACGGCCGAACCCAGCCATCACCTCGTCGGCGATGAACACGATGCCGTACTCGTCGCACAGCTCGCGCACCCCGGCGATGTACCCGGGCGGGGGGACCATGATGCCCGCGGTGCCCGGGATCGGCTCCAGGATGATGGCCGCGATCGTGCTCGGGCCCTCCATCTTGATGGTGTCGTGCAGGTGCTTGAGCGCGCGCTCGGATTCCTCGGCTTCGGTGGTGGCGTGGAACTGCGAGCGGTACAGGAACGGGCCGAAGAAGTGGACGACGCCGGCGGTGCCGTGGTCGTTGGGCCAGCGGCGGGGGTCGCCGGTGAGGTTGATCGCGGTGTCGGTGCCGCCGTGGTAGGAGCGGTACCGGGACAGCACCTTGTAGCGGCCGGTGTGCAGGCGGGCCATCCGCACCGCGTGCTCGACGGCGTCGGCGCCGGCGTTGGTGAAGAAGACCGTGTTCAGGTCGCCGGGGGTGCGTTCGGCGATCAGCCGGGCGGCCTCGGAGCGGGCGTCGTTGGCGTGCTGCGGCGCCACCGTGCACAACTTCGCGGCCTGCGCGGCGATGGCGGCGACGACCTTCGGGTGCTGATGCCCGATGTTGGTGTTGACCAGCATGGACGAGAAGTCGAGCAGCTTGTTGCCGTTACCGTCCCAGACGTAGCAGCCTTCCGCGGCCACGATCGTCATCGGGGAGATCTCGGCCTGCGCGGACCACGAGTGGAACACGTGGGCGCGGTCGAGTTCGTACGTGCGGGCGGCCTCCGCACGAGCTGCCTCGACAGTCAGCCCGTTGGGCAGGAGACCGGTTTCTTCAAGCGTTTCGTTCAGCACAGGGAAACGGTAGATCTCCAACCTGAGAAGCGAAAATTGCCGTCTTGGGATGTCGTACCCCTGATCTAGCGTAGAACGTATGTGCGGCTCCTCAGGTTCTTGTGGGTAGCTGAGGGTGCAGTCCGCCGAGGCAGAGATAGATCATTGAGGTCAGTGTTCGGGCTGAGTGGTGGCCGTAGCCGCGGGCGTTGATGAGGCGGATTTT
>NZ_LMVQ01000124.1 GCF_001545925.1 Mycobacterium sp. NAZ190054
ACACCCTGACCCCCCACAGTACTCACCCCTCTCCCCACACGCCTCATTGCCCATCTCACGAGCGGTGCGCAGAAGCCTTCGCCGTGATCGCCTACCCGCCCCCGGCGGGCAACGCCGCGGCGCGCGCCCACATCGCGTTCTACACCGCCCACCGGCCTCCCGCGTCGGTGACATGATGGTCGGGTGACTCACGTCCGGGGCCGGGTCTGGCGCGCAGGCAAACCCACCGACGAGTTCGAGTTCTCGGCGGTGTCGGACTACCTGGCCGACGAGGACGCCCTGGTGTGGTGCGACATCCTCGACCCCGACCACGCGATCCTGGCCGACCTGGCACAGGAACTGAACCTCAACAGCTGGGCCGTCGAGGACGCGCTGGCCGATTCCGAACGCACCAAGGCGGTCGTCTACCGCACGCACACGTTCTTCACCGTGTACAGCGTCGCCGCCAAAGACCCACCGCCGCAGACCTTCACCGAGACCACGATCGCCCGGCACCGTATCTCGGCGTTCGTGCTGCCGCGCGGGCTGATCACGGTGCGGTTGTCCGAGAAGTTCGACATCGACGAGGTGTCCCGGCGTTTCGACGAGCTCGGCGGCCAGGAGTACGGCGTCGGCTCCCTGGTGCACGGTCTGCTCGACGTGGTGGTGGACGGGCACTTCGACGCGGTACAGACGCTCGACGACGGGATCGAGTCCCTCGAGGATGCGCTCTTCGACGAGTCCGCGCCCCGGAAAGAGTTCCAGCACCGCATCTTCCAGCTCCGCAAGGACCTGGTGGCGTTGCGCCGCGCGGTGCTGCCGATGCGCGAGGTGGTGCTGGCCATCCAGCACCGCCGGACCGAGAACAGGATCGCCGTCGAGCTCGACCCCCTCTACGCCGACCTCTACGACCATGTGCAACGTGTGTCGGAGTGGACCGAGTCGTTGCGCGACATGGTCACGACGGTGTTCGAGACCAACCTGTCGTTGCAGGATGCCCGGCTCAACACCGTGATGAAGAAACTCACCGGGTGGGCGGCGATCGTCGCCGTGCCCACCGCGATCACGGGTTTCTACGGGCAGAACCTCGACTATCCCGGCATCGACACGTTCGGCGGATTCGTCACCAGCAGCGCGATCATCGTGATCCTGGTGGCGTTGCTCTACTGGGCGTTCAAGAAGCGGGACTGGATCTGACGTCGAGTGTGCCGACCACCCGGCCGCCGGCCTTGTACACGACGGAGAACTCGCCGTCCTTGTCCGTCACGGTGGACTCGTCGTACCCGCCGCCCCAGCCGCGGTAGGACAGCATGAAAGTTCCTATCGTGCAGGAGAATCCAGGAACCTTGTTCCAGACGGCGGGTTGACCTGCGGCGGTGAGGCCGGCGACCAGGCCCTGCTGGGTGGCGTCGCGCCAGTGTTCGGCGATGATCGGCCGGCCCGCTGCGACGTTGTGGGCGATGGTGACATCGCCTGCGGCGTAGATGTCGTGCACCGAGGTGCGCATGTGTTCGTCGGCCACCACGCGGCCCTGCCGGGTCGTCAGCCCGGCATCGGCGGCCAGCCGGATGTCCGGGCGCACGCCGGTGGCGGCGACGACGACGTCGCCGTCGATCCGGCCCCCCGACGCCAGGGTCACCCCGCGGTCGTCGACCGCGGTCACCGTCGTGGACAACACCATCCGCACACCGGCGTCGGACAGCATCTCGGCGACCCGCTTGCCGACGCCGAGCCCGAATCTGCGCTGCAGCGGGGCCGACTCCGGCACCACCACGGTGGTGACCAACCCGAGCGCGGCCAGCCGGGCCGCGGCCTCGCACCCCACCAGGCCGCCGCCGATCACCACGGCGCTGTCGGCGTACCGGGCCGCCATCTTCAGCGCGACGGCGTCGGCGAAGGTGCGCAACCGCTGGGCACGGTGCCCGCCGGGCACGGTCAACGGCACGGGCGCCGCGCCGGGCGCCAGCACCAGGTGCCAGTACGGCAACCGGGCGCCGCCGGCGGTGACCACCTCCCGGGCGTCGACGTCGAGGTGTTCGACGGTGACACCCAAGAGCAGGTCGATGTCGTGGCGCCGGAACCAGCCGGCGGTGTGCAGATCCAGGTCGGTGTGCCCGCCGCCGAGAAACTCCTTGCTCAGCGGCGGTTTGGCATAGGGCAGGGCGGGGTCGGCGGACACGATGCGCACCGGGATCCGTGGACGCCGGCTACGGAACGTCTCGGCCGCGCTGACGCCCGCCGGTCCACTCCCGACGACAAGGAATCCCGGTGCCGCCATGGGCTGGGGATACCACCCCGGTGATGACTCCAATCCGAACCGTTGAGCTGCGGCGATGTGATGTGCGAACATCTGCGCATGGAGCCGTTCGGGGACCCTGAAGCCCGCATCCGGGATCTCGAGCGGCCGTTGTCCGATCAGGCCCGGGCGAACGAACTTGGCGGCGCCCATGCCCCCCATTACGGCGGGTCGCCGTATTACGCGCCGCCGCAGCGGGTGGTGCACAAACGCAACCACCGCACGGCCGTGTGGCTGATCCCGGCGGTCGTGGTGTTCGTCCTCGCTGCCGGCGTCGCCGGGTTCGTCATGTTCGGCAACACCGGCAGCTCGGACGGCCACCCGGTGCCCGTCGCCGGCGGCGGGGGGCCGCTCGACTCGCCACCGAGCGTGGCCGGCGAGACCCGCATCGACTCCACCCAGCAGGTCGTGACGGTGGGGTCCGGCGGCGTGCTGAGCATCGGCGGCGTCGAGACCAGGCAGACCGTCATGTGCGACGACGGCACGGTGATCGTCAGCGGCGTGAAGAACACCATCGACCTGCAGGGGCCCTGCACGACGGTCAGCGTCTCCGGGGTCGAGAACTCCGTCACCGTCGAGTCCGCGGGCGCCATCAGCGCATCCGGTTTCGACAACCGGGTGACCTACCGCACCGGCGAGCCCGAGATCACGCGATCCGGGGTGGGCAACATCGTCGAGCGGGGCTGAGGCGGCTGCGCGACGGCCCGTCGTAGGCTGACCCCCGATGGCGCTGCATCTGCACCGGGCCGACCGCACCGATCTGCTTGCCGACGGCCTCGGCGCGATGCTGGCCACCCCGCCGGCCGACCCGTTCGCCGAGGACCTCGTGCTGGTCTCGGCCCGCGGCACCGAACGCTGGCTCAGCCAGCGGCTGTCCCACCTTCTCGGGCGCGGCACCGGTCAGGACGGCATCTGCGCCGGGGTCACCTTCCGCCATCCGCGCTCGCTGATCGCCGAACTGACGGGCACCGCCGCCGATGACCCCTGGTCGCCCGAGGCCATGGTGTGGCCGCTGCTCCACGTCATCGACCGCTGCCTGGCCGAACCGTGGTGCGCCACCCTGGCCACCCACCTCGGCCACGTCGCCGACGGTGAGGAGAAGGCGCTGCGACAAGGCCGGCGCTACGCCGTGGCACGCCGCCTGGCCGGCCTGTTCGACTCGTACGCCCGGCAGCGGCCGCAACTCCTGATCGACTGGAGCGCCGGCCGCACCGGTGACCTGGACGAGGACCTTTGGTGGCAGCCCGAGCTCTACCGGGCGCTGCTCACCGAACTCGACGCCACCCCACCGCACGTGCGGCACGCCGAAAGCGTGGCCCGCCTTCGGGATTCACCGACCGATCTACCCGAGCGCCTGTCGCTGTTCGGGCACACCAGATTGCCGGTCACCGAGATCGAGCTGCTCGACGCGCTGAGCACCCACCACGAGCTGCACCTGTGGCTGCCGCATCCGAGCGCGCGGTTGTGGGACGCGCTGGGCGACGTCCGCGGGGTGCTGCCGCGAAGCCACGACACGTCCCACCGTCGCGTCGGTCATCCGCTGCTGGCCACGCTGGGCCGGGACCTGCGGGAGCTGCAACGCGCGCTGCCGGCACAGGTGAACACCGACGAGGGCCTGGGTCCGGCCCACCGGCCCGACACCCTGCTCGGTTGGCTGCAGGCCGACATCGCCGCCAATGGCGTTCGCCCGCAGGGGCGTTCCCGCCGGGAGGACGACCGGTCGGTGCAGATCCACAGCTGCCACGGGGCGGCCCGCCAGGTCGACGTGCTGCGGGAGGTGCTGCTGGGTCTGCTCGCCGACGACCCCACCCTGGAACCCCGCGACATCCTGGTGATGTGCCCCGACATCGAGGCCTACGCCCCGTTGATCGTGGCGGGCTTCGGTCTCGGCGACGTCGTGACCGGGGCGCATCCGGCCCACCGGCTCCGGGTCAAACTCGCCGACCGGGCGCTGACCCAGACCAACCCGTTGCTCGGTGTCGCCCGGCAGCTCCTGGAACTGGCGGGCGGGCGTGCCACCGCGGGCGAGGTGCTCAACCTCGCCGAGGCGGGGCCGGTCCGGTCCCGCTTCGGGTTCTCCGACGACGACCTCGACGCGATCGGCGACTGGGTGCGCGAGGCGAACATCCGCTGGGGCTTCGATCGGGATCACCGTCATCCCTACGGCGTCGACTTCGTGCAGAACACCTGGCGATTCGGCATCGACAGGGTGCTCGCCGGCGTCGCGATGTCCGACGACTCCCACGCCTGGCTGGACACCACGCTTCCGCTCGACGACGTCAGCAGCAACCGTGTCGAACTGGCCGGGCGGCTGGCCGACTACATCGACCGGCTGCACCGGGTCGTCGGATCCCTCTCGGGCACAGCGCCGTTGAGCACATGGCTGACCCGCCTGGTCGAGGGCCTGGACGCGCTGACCGCCGTGCCGGATGCCGACCTGTGGCAGAGCAGCCAGGTCGAGCGTGAGCTCAACGACATCCGCGCCGCCGCGGGCCGGCACGCCGGGATCGAGCTGCGGCTCCCGGACGTCAAGGCGATGCTGGACCGTCATCTCGCGGGCCGGCCCACCCGCGCCAACTTCCGCACCGGCACGCTGACGGTGTGCACGATGGTGCCGATGCGCTCGGTCCCCCACCGCGTGGTGTGCCTGGTCGGTCTCGACGACGGCGTGTTCCCCCGCATCGGCGTGGTCGACGGCGACGACGTGCTGGCCCGCGACCCGAGAACCGGTGAGCGCGACCTGCGCTCGGAGGACCGCCAGCTGCTGCTGGACGCCATCGAGGCGGCCACCGAGAAACTCGTCGTCACCTACACCGGCGCCGACGAGGTCAGCGGTCAGCGCAAGCCGCCCGCCGTCCCGGTGGTGGAGCTGCTCGACACCCTCGACGGCACCACCGCCGGCCCGGTCCGCGCTCACGTGCTCATCGAACATCCGTTGCAGCCCTTCGACATCGACAACGTGCCCGGGTGCGGCGGCTGGCGGCCTGCGCCGAGGCGTTGGGCGCACCGATCGTCAGTGAGCACGTCGCCTTCGTCCGCGCCGCCGGCATCGAGGCCGGCCACCTGCTGCCTGTTCCGCGCACCCGGGAGGCGTTGGATGCGTTGACCGCGAACATCCGTCGGACCCGGCAGAACCTACCGGTGCCGCTGGCCCTCGAGAACATCGCGTCGTTCATCGAGTGGCCCGAATCGAACCTCACGGAAGCGGAGTTCCTCGCCGAGCTGGTTGAACGTACCGGGGTGCTGCTGGTGCTGGACGTGGCGAACGTCTACGCCAACGCCCGTAACCGCGGGCGGGACCCGCATCGTGAGCTGGCCCGGTTGCCGGTGGAACAGGTCGCCTACAGCCACGTCGCGGGCGGGCACCAGGGCGAGGATTTCTACCACGACACCCACACCGCGGCCACCCCGCCGGAGGTGCTGGATCTGGTCACCGCGCTCCGGGAGCGGGTGGATACCCCGGTCATGTTGGAGCGTGACGGCTGGTACCCGCCGGCTGCCGAGTTGTTCGACGAATTGGACGCGATCGCCGCAGCCGCCGGGGCCGCGCCGATCACCACTACGGCGCGGGAGGTGTGGCTATGACCGAGGCTTCGGAGGCGCGAGAAACGTTGGCGCAGCGGCAGGAAGCCCTGATCCGTGCACTGGTGGCCGGTGGTCCGGTACCGGCAGGCCTTGATCCGGTCGCCGTTGCCGCCGCCGGACAGGTCTGCCGGCACAAGCGCAACAGGCACACCGGTTCGGGTTGGCGGCTCGCGAAACATCGGTGATCGGGGCGCAAGCCAGTGCTGCGCAGGTTCTGGCGCGTGATGCGACGAACCCGATGTGGCTCATCAGCGGAACGAGTCACCCTTCACCACCCTGCGCGGACCCGGAACGTGCGGCCGGTTCGGGTCGTAACTGGCGGCTTCGCAACAGGAGTCACCGGCTCGGGTATCGCGGGAAGTCGCCGTGCCGGTAGTGCCCAGCCGCTCGCCGGGCAGTTCGGACTCGTCGCACCAAGCGAATTCCCCCATCCTGGGGGATGCTCGTCCCCCGATACGGCGGCAGATTGAGCAGCAGCGCCGCCGATTACCGGCCCGCGAAACGTTGCGATCTGGTCGGGAGGTCGAGATGCGTAAGGCGTACTACGCAATTCCGTTTTTGGCGGCCGGAGCGGTGGCCACCGCGTTGTCGTCCGCCACGGTCGCCGGCGCCGCCCCGGTACTGTCCTGGCCGTTGCCCACCGAGTATCCGTGGTGCGAACTGGACATGTTCTGCTACGACGACGACATCAGCGTTGCTCTCAACCCACAGCGGGACCGGCATGAGGTGGGATACGGCGGCGGCGCCGCCTTCGGTAGCGATGATGACGGCAATTGACGACCACAGGGTCCCCGGCATGTTGACTCGACCACGTAGAGGAGTGGGTATGTCTGTTCTCGTCCGATCCGCAAGTGCAGTGTTGGCTGCCGGTGCCGCGTTGCTCGGCTCCAGTGCGCCGGCAGCTTCGCAGCCACCCCCGGCGCCGAACTGCTCGATCGCCGACCAGGCCGGTATCCTCTCGGGAGTCTCCGCGTCGCTGTCGGCCTACATGTTCACCCACCCGGACGTGAACGGGTTCTTCAGCAGCCTGCGCGGCCTCCCGCCCGAGGAACGGCGCGGCAAGGTCGACGCGTACATGGACATGAACCCCCGCGTGGCAGGCGAATTGCAGAGCATCCGCCAGCCGATGACGGACTTCCGCGCCCGGTGCGGGCTCCCCTCGGCGAACATGCCGGACGCCTGACCCGCAGGTCGGCGGTCCTCAACCGCGCACCGGTCACGGGCCCCGGGTCTCGATGACCTTGACGGCGACGTCGATGAGCTTGGTGTTGCTGTCCTGCGACAGCCGGCGCAACATCTCGAACGCCGCGACGTCGTCGACGTTGTACCGCTCCATGATGATGCCTTTGGCCTGGCCGATGCGGTCCCGCGTCGACAGGGCAGACTCTAGTTGCTCACTCTCGCGGCTGGCCATGATCGCGGCGGCCGCGTGCGCGGCCAGCACGGCGCCGACCGTCTCGGCCTCGCCGTCGAAGGCATGGGGCCTGAGCGCGAACAGATTCAGCGCACCCGCGGTCTGCGCACTGGTGTAGAGCTTGAACGACAGGCTGCTCAGCACTCCGATCGCGAGGGCAGCCGCGGTGTACTGCGGCCAGCGTTTCTCGGTGCGGAAGTCATCGGTGCGCACGATCAGGTGGTCGAGCGCGGCGTCCAGACACGGCCCCTCGCGGTAGGTCATCTGCAGCTCGTCGAGCCGTCCCGGCAGGTCCGAGGTACCGGCCACGGACCGGAACCGCCCCTCCTTGCCGACGAACAGGACGCCCGCCGCGTCGGCGCCGGGGATGAGGTCCATGACTTCTCCGGTGACATCGGACAGCACGTCCTCGACGCGGCGGGGAGCTGCCACCGTCCGGGCCAGCTCAGCCATCCGCTTGGCCAACGTGTGGCTGGAGGTTTCGGTCATCGGCGCAGGGTTCCCCATCGTCCCGATGCATACACGCGAGCGGGGTTTGCGCCCCGTCACACGGGGCAATGCAGGGCACCAGACAGTGATGACGGTCGACCGTGATCACTGTCGAGGTCTCGTCGGTTCAGACTGCGAGCCGGCGGGGCCGCCCGCCCTTCCGATCACCGTGTCAGGTGTGGTACCCCGTCCAGCCGATTGCGAGTCCTGGAAACGCTGGCTCAAACGCCCAGGACCACGCCGTGCGACGCCCGAAAATTCCCCCGGCAGGGGCTAGCACTCTCCAAGTGAGAGTGCTAATCTCGCTGGTGCACAGTGATTTGGCTGCCCGCCAGGGTGGCGGGCTCTGAGTGGCATAGGAGGTGGATTGCTGTGCTTCGTTTTGATCCGTTCAGTGACCTTGATGCCTTGACCCGGGGCTTGCTGAGCAGCCAGACCGGATCAAATCGAGCCCCGCGGTTCATGCCGATGGACCTCTGCAAGATCGAGGACCACTACGTCCTGACCGCCGACCTACCCGGTGTCGATCCCGGATCGGTCGACGTGAACGTCGACAACGGCACGTTGACCATCTCGGCGCACCGCACCGCCCGGTCCGACGAGTCGGCCCAGTGGTTGGCCAACGAACGATTCTTCGGCAGCTACCGCAGGCAACTCTCGCTCGGTGAGGGCATCGACACGTCCGCGATCTCGGCGACGTACGAGAACGGCGTGTTGACGGTGACGATCCCGGTCGCCGAGAAGGCCAAACCGCGCAAGATCGAGGTCAGCCACGCAGGAAACCAGAAGTCGATCGAAACGACGACGGTCGAGGCCGGGTAGTCCGGCGGCGTCAGCCGTTGCGGTCCAGCCGGAAGCGCAGGCTGGACCGCACGGCCGGCCACTCGATGTCCAGGATGGAATACACGACGGTGTCCCTGCGGGATCCGTCGGGTAGCAGCTGGTGACTGCGCAGGACGCCGTCGAGCTTGGCGCCGAGGTGCTCGATCGCGGTCCGGCTCGCGAAGTTGAAGAAGTGCGTGCGGAATTCGACTGCGACACAACCCAACACATCGAACGCGTGGCCGAGCATCAGCAGCTTGGCCTCGGTGTTGACCCCGGTCCGGCGCACCGCCTCGACGTACCACGTGTTGCCGATCTCCAGACGCCGGTTCGCGCCGTCGACGTTGAGATAACTCGAGGACCCGACCAGCGCGCCGTCGCGACCGCGCACCACGAACGTCAGCCCTGTGTCCGGAGCCTGCCGGGCCAGCCGCATGTCGACCCAGTCTCCTGCCAGGCCCGCCTTCGGCGCCCCGGTGAACCACAGCCGGCCCAGCTCGCCGTCGGCGGCCAGGCCCTCCACCTCCGGGACATGTTCGCGGCCAAGCGGTTCCAGCGTGACCCAACGGTCACCCACCAGGGTGACGGGCTCGACGAAACCGCTCATCGCATGCCGGCCGGCGCCGGCGACGTCCACGCCGACACCATCGCCCAGACCGACAGCACCACCGCGGCCAGCGCCAGCGCCGCGGCGACATACAGACCGTAACCGGCGGACACCGGCGGGTAGACATAGAGCCGGTAGAACCACACGGCCAATACGACCAGCACCACCGAAATCGCCAGCGCGGCCGTGGAAGCCGCCCGCCCGGAAATCCCCCGCGCCGCCATCGCACCCGCGACCACCAAGGTCGACGCCAGCAGCACCACCAACTGACCGACCCCGAAGCCCGGTGGAGGCGCCGGCATGGCGCCGACGACCCCGCCGATCGCGTTGGCACGGCCCCCGCTCTCTGCCGAATTCAGCCACGGCAGCCATCCGCTGACAGCGACGAGGAGTGCGCACAGCGCGACCAGCCACCCCGGGAGCGCACGAGCCATGCCCCGCACCCTACTAAAGTGAACCGATGAGCGATCTTCCCGAGTGGGCGCGTCGACTCGACCTCGCGCCGCATCCCGAGGGCGGCTGGTTCAAGGAGACGTGGCGCAGCGATCTCACCATCCCGCAGTCGGCGCTCCCGCCGGACTACACGGGGGTTCGCAACGCGGGCACCGCGATCCTGTTCCTGCTGATGCCAGGCCAGCAGTCCGCCTGGCACACCGTGCGCAGCGCCGAGCTGTGGCTCTATCACTTCGGCGGGCCGCTGGTGCTGGAGGTCGGGTCCGAGCAGGAATCGGCGACCACCCATCTGCTCGGCGCCGACCTCGCCGCCGGCGAGATCCCGCAGTTCGTGGTGCCGCCCGGACACTGGCAACGCGCCCGACCGCGCGACGACCAACCCTGCCTGGTGAGTTGCGTCGTGGTGCCCGGGTTCGACTTCGCCGACTTCGCGCTCGGCGCGTCTACCGACTGAGCAGCTCCACTGCGGCCGTCACCAGAGCCGCGTTGCCGTCGGCGGTGGTACCGTCCGGCAGCAGCAGGGTGTCCTCCAACCCGATGCGGGTCTGCAGTCCTCGCGCTCCGGCGTGTTCCAGTAAGGGCCAACAGCTTTCGTCGAGTCCGTGCAGCAGCACCGGCGCCGGCGACCCGGCCGCGGCGATGATGCCCAGCAGTTCGTCGGCGGTCGCGGCGTCACCGTCGGCGCCGAGTTCGATCATCACGCGCATGCAGTGCTGCGCGATGTCCGACGCCGCCCACGACTGAGCCGCCTCGGCGTGGAAGATGCCGACCTCCACCCCCAGCCCACGGCTGAGCAGCAACTCGGCCAGCTCCGGTGACCCGGGTTCGTGCCAGTTCAGCGACGTGAAGTCCGGCAGCACCGTCCAGCTCTCGACGGCCCGCAGCCGCTGCGCAGGGTCGGGCAGCGCCCAGAAGCCCGTCGTCACGCCCAGCGGCAGGCCCGGCAACGCCTGCCGTACCGCGGCCACGGCGGCATCGACCTCGCCGGCGAGCAACGAATCCACGCCGTCGGCGTTCTTCGGATGCATGTGCACGGCCCGTGCCCCTGCCCGGTGGGCGGCCACCGCTTCGGCCGCCAGTTGTTCGGGGGTGACGGGCAGGTTCGGATGCTGGTCAGGCGTGCGGGCGCCGTTGATGCACGCCTTGACGTAGCTCTGCGGACTGCGGGACATGCAGACCATCTTGACGTCCTTGGGCGTGGGGCGCGCGGCGCGCGGGGTACCGCGCGTACATTCACATGCGGACCGTTTTCACGTTCCCCAGGCGGGGTAGTAGAGAACCAGCGTCCCGCCCGGGCGTGACATCTCCATGCCGACAGGACACCCGATGCCGAACAGCCCAACCGACCGAGTGAATCAGACCGCTGAATCCGCCTGGCTGTCCAAATCCGCGTCTCAGACCCGAGGCTCGGACAAGAAAGAAGTCCAGTTCCACTACGACATCTCCAACGACTTCTTCAAGCTCTGGCAGGACCCGTCGCAGACCTACAGTTGCGCGTACTTCGAGCGCGACGACATGACCCTGGAAGAGGCGCAGCTCGCCAAGGTTGACCTGTCCCTCGGCAAGCTGGGCCTGGAGCCCGGGATGACGCTGCTCGACATCGGCTGCGGCTGGGGTTCGACCATCCAGCGCGCCGTCGAGAAGTACGACGTCAACGTGATCGGGCTGACGCTGTCGGAGAACCAGAAGCAGCACATCGAGCAGAACCGGTTCCCGAACATCGACACCGGCCGCAGCATGGAGGTACGGCTGCAGCCCTGGGAGGAGTTCGAGGGCAAGGTCGACCGGATCGTGTCGATCGGCGCGTTCGAGCACTTCGGCTTCAACAAGTACGACGACTACTTCAAGAAGACCTTCAGCTGGATGCCCGACGACGGCGTCATGCTGCTACACACGATCATCATCCCCAGCGATGAGGAGATCAAAGCCAAGAAGCTGCCGTTGACGATGTCGAAGGTCCGCTTCATCAAGTTCATCATGGACGAGATCTACCCCGGTGGCCGTCTGCCGCTGGCCGCTCAGGTCACCGACGCGGCCAGGCGCAACGGCTGCACCGTGACCCGCGAGCAGCACCTGCAGCCGCACTACGTCAAGACACTCGACACGTGGGCCTCGAACCTGAAGGAGAAGAAGGACGAGGCCATCGCGATCACCTCGGAGGAGATCTACGAGCGGTTCTACAAGTACCTGTCCGGTTGCGCGGACCTGTTCCGCGACGGTTACACCGATGTCGTCCAATTCACCTGTGAGAAGCAACAAATGACGCCGGTGTAGTAATTTGGGTACGCGCGTTACCTGAATACAGACATACGGAACTAAGTCCGCTTTTCGGATGGAGGTCGGGGATGGCCAAGCGCACGGTGAACCCGCCCGAGTCGGGTAAGGACATGGAGCCCCACTTCGAAGAGGTCCAGGCGCACTACGACCTCTCCGACGACTTCTTCGGCCTGTTCCAGGACCCCTCCCGGACCTACAGCTGCGCGTATTACGAACGCGACGACATGACGCTGGCCGAGGCGCAGCTGGCCAAGATCGATCTGGCGCTGGGGAAGCTGGATCTGCGGCCGGGTATGACGCTGCTCGACATCGGTTGCGGCTGGGGATCGGTGCTCCGACGTGCGGTCGAGAAGTACGACGTGAACGTCGTCGGCCTGACGTTGAGCCGCAACCAGTGCAAGTTCGCTCACGAACTGCTCGACGGGCTGGAGACCGAGCGGTCCCGCCGCATCCTGCTGCGCGGTTGGGAACAGTTCGAAGAGCCCGTCGACCGGATCATCAGCATCGAGGCGATCGAAGCGTTCCCCCAGGAGCGCTACGCGCCGTTCTTCAAGATGTGCGCCAGCGTGCTGCCCAGCGGCGGGCGCATGCTGCTGCAGGCGATCCTCGGGCATCCACTGAAGAAGTGGCCCGAGATGGGCATTCCGATCACGATGACCGACCTGAAGTTCATGCGGTTCATCGCCAAGGAGATCTTTCCCGGCGGTTCGGTGCCCGGTGAGGAGAACATCCTCGAGCTGTCCACCGACGCCGGGTTCATGCTGGAACACAAGCAGTACCTGAACAAGGACTACGTGCGGACGCTCGACACCTGGGCCGAGGCGCTGGAGGCCCACCACGACGAAGCGGTCGCGGCGACGTCCGAAGAGGTCTACCAGCGGTACATGAAGTACCTGACCGGCTGCAGCGACTTCTTCAACCGCGGCATCAGCGAACTGGGCCAGTTCACGCTCGTCAAACCCTGACGGTCAGGGCCGGCCGAACACCAGCGAGACGTTGTGGCCGCCGAACCCGAACGAGTTGTTGATCGCGTACTGGTAGTTCCCCGGCCGCGGGCTGCCCGCCACCACGTCCAGGTTGATCTCCGGATCCAGGTTCTTCAGATTGCGCGTCGCGGGCACCACGCCGTCGCGCAGCGCCAGCAGCGTGAGGATCGACTCGACGGCGCCCACCGCGCCGACCGAGTGCCCCAGCGCCGCCTTCGGCGCGTACACCGCGGGCGCGTGAGTGCCCAGCGCGTTGTTGATCGCCACCGACTCCGCGACGTCGCCCACGCTGGTGCCGGTGGCGTGGGCGTTGACGTGGTCGATGTCGGTCGGTGACAGGCCGGCCAGCTCGATCGCCCGCGCCATCGCGTATCCCGCCCGCTTGCCGTCCGGATCGGGCGCGACCATGTGGTAGCCGTCCGAGGTGATGCTCGCCCCCATCAGGCGGCCCAGGATCCGCGCGCCCCGGGCTTTGGCGTGCGCCTCGGTCTCGATCACCAGCAGCGCGCCTCCCTCCCCGAAGACGAAGCCGTCACGGTCTTTGTCGAACGGCCGGCAGGCGCCTTGCGGGTCGTCGTTGTTGGTCGACATCACGATGCGCATCTTGGCGAACGCGGCGATCGGCACCGCCTCGATGCGGGACTCGACTCCGCCACAGATCGCGATGTCCGCCTCGCCGAGAACGATCTGGCGCCAGGCCTGGGCCACGCCCTCGGACCCCGACGCGCACGCCGACACGGGCGTCACCATCCCGGCGCAGGCGTGGTGTTCGACTGCGACCGCGGTGGACGGGCCGCTCGGGATGTACTGCTGCACCGTGGTCGGTGCGACGGCCTGGTACCCGCGGTGGCGCAGGTCGTCGTAGGCGAAGATCATCATCTCGATGCCGCCCATCCCGGTGCCGATCGACACCGCCAACCGGCGGGGATCGACTTCGGGTGCACCGGCGTTCTCCCAGACCCGCCGGCCGAGCACCAGCGCCATGCGCTGGAGGTAGGAATTGTTCGCGACTTCCTCGGGAGTCAGCTGGTCGTCGAACGTCTCCAGCAGGTGGCCGCCGATGCGGACCGGCAGGTCGAATTCGTCGACGAAGGAATCCTCCAGGTGACGGATTCCGCTGCGTCCCGCGAGCAGCGCCTGCCAGGTCGATTCGACGTCTGTGCCGAGTGCCGTGGTCATGGCGATCCCTGTCACCACCACTTCCGGAAACTTCACCATGGTCCCCTATGCCGCCGAGGCTGTCGCCGGTGATGCCTGTACCCGTCATTTTCCCCACGACACGCGGGTCACGCCATGGGTATGCACATTGCTGTGACTGAACAGGCGTTCAAGAAGGCGACAAGGGGGACCAGGTCACCTCCCGATCGAGGACAGGTTGAACGCGGCGCCGGTCGCATCCGTGACGGCGGCCAGCCTGCCGTACGGGGTGTCCTCCGCGGCGCGCACGACGGCGCCACCGTTGTCGACGACGAGCTGCACGGTCTTGTCGACGTCGTCGGCGCCGAGGAAGAAACACCAGCTCGAGGAGGCGTCGCCGATGGTGCTGCCATCCATCACACCGAGCAGCGCCGCACCGTCGAACATCGCCGTGCTGTAGCGGAATTCGTCGGAGTCGGACACGGTGTCGGTGTTCCAGCCGAAGACCGTGTGGTAGAAGCCGAGCGCGGCGGCGTAGTCGCGGGTGGTGAGCTGGTGATACACCGGCGCGCCGGGTTCGTCGACGACCTCGAATCCGCGGTGCCCGGTGGGCTGCCACAGCCCGAAGAACGCTCCCGTCGGGTCGGTCACCATGCCCATCCAGCCCTTGTCCTTGACCTCCATCGGTCCCACGCAGGAGCTGCCGCCGGCCGCGGTGGCCGCGGCGACGGCCGCGCTGATGTCGGCGGTGTGCAGGTAGGTGGTCCAGGCGTCGGGTGCGTTCCACTGCGGATCGTTGACCATCAATCCGGCGACCGGCCTGCCGTCGCGCAGTGCGGTCACGTAGCCGCCGTAGTCGGGCCCGGCCGCGTCGAAGGTCCAGCCGAAGACCGTGCCGTAGAAATCCTGCGCACGGTCGAGGTCGGAGGTGGCCAGTTCGATCCAGATGGGGGCGCCCAACGGGGCGGTGGTGCGGACGGGCATGTGAACTCTCCTCGGTGGTGGGGGTAGGTCACCGATGCAGACCGCAGCCACCGGGAAAACTCATCGCGCTACGAGGCGAGGCCGAGAACCCGCAGCGCGTTGCGTTTGTAGATCAACGGCACCACGGCCGGGTCGATGTCCAGGGTGTCGAAGTCGCGGCGCCAGCGGTCGATGTGGATGTACGGGAAGTCGGTGCCGAACAGCACCTTGGTGCGCAGCTGGCGCCCCATGGCGTGCACGAGCTGAGGCGGGAAGTACTTCGGCGACCAGCCCGACAGATCGATGTAGACGTTCGCCTTGTGCGTCGCGATCGAGATCTGCGCGTCCACCCACGGCACCGCGGGGTGAGCCATCACGATCGTCAGCTCCGGGAAGTCCGCGGCGACGTCGTCGAGCAGCATCGGGTCGCTGTAGCGCAGCTTGATGCCGTGGCCGCCGGGCAGCCCGGAACCCATGCCCGTCTGTCCGGTGTGAAACAGCGCGGGCACACCCGCTTCGGCGATCGCGTGGTAGATCGGGTAGTACGCGCGGTCGTTGGGTTCGAAGGCCTGCATGCTCGCGTGGAATTTGAAGCCCTTGACCCCGTGGTCACGAACCAGCTCGTGCACGCGGTGCACGGCGTGGCGGCCCTGCCACGGGTCGACGGACCCGAACGGGATCAGCACGTCGTTGTTTCGCGCCGCGCCGGCCACCAGGTCCTCGATCGAGTTCGGGGCGTGCCGCATGCCGTGGCGGGCGTCGATGGTGAACACCACCGCGGCGGTGTTGTGGCGCCGGTACTGGTCGGCGACGGCGTCCACGCTCGCGGTGATGCCTTCCGGCATCCTGAAGTACCTGGCGGTCGCGTCGACGAGCACGTCGTCGTAGGCGCGGTAACCGTGGCTGTCGACCTCGACGTGGGTGTGCATGTCGATTGCCGCGACCGCATCGAAATCGATTCCGTACTCGTACTTCTCGCTCACGATCCTCCTGCGAATCGGGCGCGCTCGAGCACCGCGGGGGTGCCTGAGCGCGCCCGATCCACCGACTAGGCCGGGGCGTAGCCCAGCGCGGCCTTGACCTCGAGGAACTCGTCGAACGCGAACGGGCCCCATTCGCGGCCGTTGCCGCTGCGCTTGTAGCCGCCGAACGGCGCGGCCATGTCGAAGCCGTGGTTGATCGCCACCGATCCGGCCCGGATCCGCCGTGCCACCGCGCGCGCCTTCTCCAGGTCGGCGCCCGAGACGTAGCCGGCCAGCCCGTATTCGGTGTCGTTGCCGATCTCGACGGCCTGGTCGAGGTCGTCGTAGCCGAGGATGCACAGCACCGGGCCGAAGATCTCCTCGCGGGCGATCGTCATGTCGTTGGTGACGTTGGCGAACACCGTCGGTCTGACGTAGTAGCCCGTGTCGATGCCGTCGGGGCGGCCGGTGCCACCGGTCACCAGGGTGGCGCCTTCGTCGATGCCCTTCTGGATCAGGCCCTGGATCTTGTCGAACTGGGCCTTCGACGCCACCGGCCCGATCGCGGACTTGTCCTCGGGCACACCCACTTTGACCGCGGCCGCGGTCTCGCGGGCGACCGCGATGGCCTCGTCCATGCGGGAGTTCGGCACCAGCATCCGCGACGGCGCGTTGCAGCTCTGGCCGCTGTTCATCATCATCACCGAGGTGCCCGCGGCCACGCTCTTGGCGAAGTCCTCGTCGTCGAGCACGATGTTCGGGCTCTTGCCGCCCAGTTCCTGGGTGACCCGCTTGACGGTCGGCGCCGCGTTGCGGGCGACCTCGATGCCCGCCCGCGTCGATCCGGTGAACGACACCATGTCGATGTCGGGGTGGCTGGAGATCGGGGCGCCGACACCGGGACCGTCGCCGTAGACCAGGTTGTACACGCCGGCCGGAACCCCCGCGGCCTCGAGGATCTCGGTGAAGATCTGCGCCGAATACGGGGCCACCTCGGACGGTTTGAGCACCATGGTGCAGCCGGTGGCCAGCGCCGGGAACACCTTGCACGCGATCTGGTTGATCGGCCAGTTCCACGGCGTGATCAACCCGCACACCCCGATCGGCTCCTTGACCACCAGCGTGCTGCCGTGCTGCTCCTCGAACTGGAAGTTCTTCAGCGCGTCGATCGTGGTGGCCAGGTGGCCCATGCCCAGATTGACCTGCGGTCCGGACGCCAGCGACGCCGGCGCGCCCATCTCCTCGGTGACGGCGTCGGCCAGGTCGCCGGACCGGTTCTGGTACTCGGTCATGATCGCGCCCAGCAACTCCAGGCGCTCCTCGCGGCTGGTGCCGGCCCAGGTGGTGAACGCGCGCCGCGCCGCGGTGACCGCCAGGTCGACGTCCGCCGACGAGCCCAGCGCGATCCTGCCGGAGATCTCCTCGGTGGTCGGGTTGTCGACCTCCAGGGTGTTGGGCCGGACCGGGTCCACCCACTGGCCGTCGATGTAGTGCTTCAGATACTCACGCATGGTTCCACTCTTCCCTAATTCGCCGGCCTACTGGGTGCCTTCTGCATACCAAGTGCGGAATCGGTCGTACTTGGGCATCTCCTCGGAGTTGGCCTTCGGGTCGATGCAGACGTGGACCACCGCGGGCTTGCCGCTGGCGAACGCGCGCTGGATGGCCGGACCGATCTCGTCGTCCTTCTCGACGTACTCGCCGTGGCAGCCGAAGCCCTCGGCGATCTTGTCCATCCGGACGTCCTTGCTCCAGTGCACGCCGGGCTGCGGCGACGGCTGCTCGAATGTCCGCTTGTAGACACCCACTTCGAGACCCCACTGGTGGTCCACGCCGACCACACAGACCAGCGGCAGGTTCTCCCGCGCCGCGGTCTCCAACTCGGCGATGTGGAACAGGAACGCCGAATCGCTGGTCAGCAACATCACCGGGCGGTTACGGCCGTCGGCGACCGACGCGCCGACGGCATAGGGCAGTCCGGTGCCGAGGTGACCGAAGTTCTGGTTCCAGATCACGTCGCGCGGCTTGGTCTGCGAGTACGTCCACTGGAAGATCACCGTGGCGCCGCCGTCGCGGACCAGGATGCCGTCGTGGGCGTACTCGTCGAACGCCTTGGTGGCCTCGACGACGTAGCGGGCCGGATGGATCGGGGTGCGCCCGCTCGGGGCTTCGTCGGCCACCCGGGCCAGTTCGGCGGCGTCGGCCTTCACCAGGGTCTCCAGATTGGGCGACGGTGTGCGTGGCGTGTCCCGCAGCGCCTCGACCAGTTGGGGCACCACCCCTCGCAGATCGCCGACCAGCGGCACGTCGAAGGACCGGTTCACCCCGATCGCGGTCGGGTCCTGCTCGACGAGAACCCACTTGCGGTGGGCGTCGTTGCCGGCCCAGTGCTGGGTGCGGCCGTAGTGCATGGGTTCGCCGAGTTCGGTGCCCAGCGCCACGCACAGGTCGGAGTCCTCGACGGCCTGGTTGGCGGCCGGGGAGAACAGGTACGGGAAGGTGCGGTCCTCCAGGCCGGGGATGAACGAGGTGCCGCCGGAGGTCTGGATCACCGGGCAGGCCATCAGCTCGGCCAGCTCCTTGACCTGCTGCTGCGTGCAGGAGGTGTGAACACCGTGGCCCACCAACAGGACCGGGCTCTGCGCCTGGCGGATCAGTTCGACGGCACGGGCCACCTCGGGGGCGCCGGCGCCCTGCCCGACCAGGCGGTAGGCCGACGGCGGCGGCGCCTCACCCACGTTGAGTTCTTCGAGGATGACGTGCGACGGGAACTCGATGTAGGCCGGGCCGGGGGTGCCGGACATCGCGCGCCGAAGCGCCTCGTGCACGATCTCGTCGGTCTGGTCGGCGTACTCAATCGAGCTGCTGTACTTCACCGACGGCGCGAACAGGCCCTCCTGCTGCACGAACTGGATCCGGCCGCGACGCACCCGGCGCTCGGTGATGCGGGCGCGCTGCCCGCCGAGGAAGATCACCGGCGAGTTCTCCACCAGCGCGCACATCATCGCGCCCGCGATGTTGGCGACACCGGGGCCGAGCGTGCCGATGCACAGGCCGGGTTTGCCGGTCATCCGCGACGCCGCCTCGGCCATGAATCCGGCGCTGAGCTCGTGATGCGGCGCGACGACCGACCACCCGCGGGCGTCGGCCTCGGCGAACATGTGCACGAAGTTGGGGTCGGGAATGCCGAACAGCGTGTTGACGCCCTCCGCCTCGAAGAGGTCGAGAATGCGCTTGTACACGGGTACACCCATGGTCATTTCCCTTTCGAGTATCTCTGTGAGAGTCGTTTCCGTTGTGCTGCAGGAGAACCGAAGAGGGATCGGTTCAGGGTGGCGCGTTTGAGGTAGACGTGGATGCCGCTCTCCCACGTGTAGCCGATGCCGCCGTGCAACTGCATCGCCTTGCCGGCGACGGTGACGGCCGCCGAGCAGGCGTAGGACTTCGCCATCGCGGCGGCCACCGCCGCGTCGCCGCCGTCGGCGAGGATGCCGACGGCGTCGGAGACGAGACGGCGGGACATTTCCACCGCGACGAGCATGTCGGCGCAGGCGTGCTTGACGACCTGGAAGGATCCGATGGGGCACCCGAACTGGTGTCGCACCTTCACGTAATCGACGGTGTCCGACAGCATCTGCGCAGCCAGGCCGAGGCTGTCGCAGGCGATTGCCACCTCGGCGCGGTGCCGCACCGACTCCGGATCGCCGTCGAACTCCAGCAGTCCGGTGATCTCGGCAGCGTCGGCGGTGACGGTCGCCAACTGCCGCGTCTGGTCGACGACGGGCTGCTTGGTGACGGTCATCTGCGCGGCGTCCACCACCGCCGCGGCGCCGTCCACCAGCACCAGCAGCCGGTCGGCACCGTCGGCGTCGGGCACGAAGTCGGCGCGGCCGGTGAGCCTGCCGCCGTCGACGACGAAGCCGTGCGGGACGACGGCGAGCCGACCCGGCCCGGCGGCGACCGCGCCGAGCAGTTCGTCACGAAGAGCATTGGCGGGCAGCATGTTCAGCGCACCGACAGCGAGCACCGCGCTTCCGAGATAGCTGTTGGCCCCGGCGGCCCGCCCGATCTGTTCGAGGATCACCGCGGTCTCGACGAACGTCGCCCCCGCTCCGCCGAGGCTGTCGGGGACCTCCAGGCCGGTCCAGCCCGCGTCCACAAGCACCGACCAGTCGGCCGTGCCCTCCTTGGCCAGCAGATCTCCCGCGACAGAGCGGAGCTCGTCGTGGAACTCGGAGAATCGGCCCGTCACGCCGGACTCGGTTCCCGTGGCAGGCCGAGGCCCCGCTCGGCGATGATGGTGCGCTGGATCTCGCTGGCTCCACCGGGAATCGTCCATTCCCAGGAGCCGACGAAATCCAAGACCCACGAGCCGGACTCCCACCCGCTCGACATCGGCTTGGTCAGCACGGTGTGTGCGTCGAGACCGCCGATCTCGGCGCCGAAGTCGGTCAGCCGCTGCAACAGCTCGCTGTAGTACAGCTTCACAATCGACGCGTCGGCCGGTCCGGCGGCGCCGTGTTCCACGATCTGCCTGCACAGGCCGCGCAGCCCGGTGATCTCGGTTTCGAAGCCGGCCAGCCGGTCGGCGACGATCGGGTCGTCGACGGGCGCGGACTCCACCAGCCACCGGAAGCCCGCGTTGCCGAGCCGTTCGGCGAGCTCCAGCATCGTCATGCCGCGCTCGGCTCCCAGCGTCGCCTGCGCCACCTGCCACCCGTTGTTCTCGGCGCCGATCAGGTTCGCAGCAGGGATTCTCACGTCGTCGAGGAAGATCTCGCAGAAGTGCGAGTCCCCGACCGCGTTGCGGATCGGCCGGACGTCCACCCCGGGGCTGGTCATGTCGAGCAGGAAGTACGAGATGCCCTTCCGCTTGGGGGCATCCGGGTCGGTGCGGGCCAGCAGCAGGCACCAGTCGGCGTGCATTCCGCCGCTGGCCCACAACTTCTGCCCGTTGACCACGAACTCGTCGCCGCCACACCGGCGGGCCGTGGTGCGCAACGCCGCCAGGTCCGAACCGGCCTCGGGCTCGGAGAAGCCCTGTACCCAGATCTCGCCGTCGAGGATCGCCGGCAGATGCCGTCGGCGCTGCTCGTCGGTGCCCGCGACCAGCAGCGTGGACGCGGCGTGATGGATCCCGACGAAGGCCAGCACCAACCGGGGTGCGTCATGGGCGGCCAGTTCCTGGTACAGCACGACCTGCTGATCCACCGGGAGGCCGCCGCCCCATTCGGCGGGCCAATGCGGCACCGCGTACCCGGCGCTGTGCAGCTCGGCGAACCACTCCTTCTGGAACCGGACGAACTCGTCGTCACCGACCCCGGTCTGGGCCGCGCGCCAGTCCGCCGGGATGTGCGCACGGCACCAGGCCCGTACCTCGGCGCGGAAGTCGTCCAGTGCCGTCATACGAACAGCCCTGTCAGGCCGCGGCGTCCGGCGCGCCGGGTGAGATGGTCACGGGTCGCGGACAATCCGAACGGCAGCCGGCGCAACGGCTGGCTGTACCGCGACAGCCAGGACAGCGTGGTCTCGTCGCAGAAGCCCACCGCCCCGTGCAGCTGATGGCACACCCGGAACACCACGTCGGCGGCCTCGACGGCGGCCATGCGGAGCGCGAGCGCGTCGTCGACGGCGTGCGGCTGATCGGTCGCGATGGTCCACAACGCGTGCTTGGCGAGGATGTCGACCCCGCTGCGCTCCACCTCGGCGTCGGTGAGCTGGAACTGCACACCCTGGAACGACGACAGTATCTGGCCGAACTGTTGGCGCAGGCTCACGTGGGCGACGGTCAGCGCCACCGCGCGGTCGAGCATGCCGAGCAGCGTCCAGCACGGCAGTACCAGTGCGAGCGCGACATCGCCGGAACCGTCACCGTCGACGGGTGACAGCTCCAACTCGGCGACGAACCCGGGGCCCGCCGGCCCGGGCCCGGTGACCGAGGCGCGCCGACCGTCGAGATCCACTGTTGCCCAACGTAGCTCCAGCCCGGCGATCGCGGCTGACGGACGCGGGCCGCCGACCACGAGGAGACCGTCGGCATCAAGGTCGGCGGGTGCGGCGAGCCGCTCGGCCAGCGGGTACGGCAGTGCCCAGTAACCGGCACTGCGACACAGCGCCGCCGCGGCCTCCAGGCCATCGGGGTCGGTGCGCGGGTCGAGATCCCACGCGCCGAGCCCGTCGAGCACGGGGCCGATCAGCGCCTGGCGGTCGGCAGGGTCGGCTTCGGCGCGTTCCAGCAGCCGGTCGCCGCCGGCGGCCTCGAACGCATGCAGCGCCTGGCGTCCGTACTCCAGCGCGTCGTCGCTGAGATCGAGGATCATCGGGCACCTGCCGAACCGCTCCTCGCGTGCGCACCCAGCATCGCCCGCGACAGCAGAATCCGCTGCATCTCAATGCTTCCCGACGACACCGTGGATGCCTGCGAGTACCGCCAGTGGTCCTCGACCTCGCCGAGGAACCACGCTGCGCGATCGTCGTCGTGGCGGACCTCGGCGGCGATGTCCATCAACACCTCGGCGCTGTCCTGGTCGAGCGTGGTGACCGCGATGCGGTAGGCCGACGCGTCACCCGGGGTGATGCGGCCGCTGCTCTGCAGCGCCACCACGCGGTAGGCGAGCAGGCGCGCCCGGCGGCAGTGGGTCAGCATCCGGATCCACCGGCCGCGCAGCTCGCCGGGCAGCGCATCCCACCGGTCACCCAGGACGGCCGGCGCGGCGGCGAGCAACCGTTCACAGCGGGCGTACCGCGCGATGCCCACCCGCTCGAAGGCCATCACGTCCTGCACGATCGACCAGCCCGCGTCGACGGTGCCGAGCACGTCGGCCCGGCTGACGCGCAGGTCGTCGAAGAACACCTCGTTGAGGTGGTGCGGGCCCAGCATGGAACGGATGGGGCGCACCGTGATGGCCGGATCATCCATCGGCACAAGGAAGATCGTCAGGCCCTGTTGTTTCTTCTCACCTTTGGAGGTCCGCGCGAGCAGGAAGCACCACTGTGCCATCGTCGCGTAGGACGTCCAGATCTTCTGACCGCTGACCAGCCAGCCGTCACCGTCGGCACGCGCGGTGGTCCGCAGCGACGCCAGATCCGAACCCGCCTCGGGCTCGGAGAAACCCTGGCACCAGATCACCTCGCCGGCGGCGATGGGCGGCAGATGCCTGCGCTGCTGCTCCTCGGTGCCGTGGCGCATGATGATCGGCCCGACCCAGTTCACGCCCATGTACTGGGCGCCCCGCGGTTCGTGGTGGGCCCACATCTCCTCGCGCACGACCGTCTGCTCCCACACCGACGCCCCGCCGCCGCCGAACTCCTCCGGCCACGCCAGGCACAGCAGGTTGCGCTCGGCGAGGATGCGGCAGAACGCCTGCGCGGTCGCCAGATCGGCCGGGTCGTCGGTGAACGCGCCGAGGAAGTCTTCCGGCACATGCTCGTTCACCAGATCGCGTAACTCGCGGCGCAGGTCTGACGCCCGCTTGCCCATGTCGAAGTCCATCGGGTTCCCTACCCCGCACCCAGGCCGAGTTCGTCGAGCACCGATGCGGTGTCCGCGCCGAGTTCGGGCGCCGGCCCGCGCACCCGGCCCGGGGTGCGGGAGAACCAGGTCGGCACACCGGGGAACCTGACCGGTCCGTGCCCGGTGTCCACGGTCTCGAAAAGCCCCACCGCGTTGAGGTGCGGGTCGTCGAACAGCGCGTCCGGGGTGTTCAGCGGCGCGGCCGGAATCTCCAGTTCCCGGAACAGATCCAGCCATTCGTCGGTCGTGCGTTCCGCCAGCGTCTCGGCCACGAGTCCGTACACGGCGTCGATCTGGTGGGCACGGGCTTCCAGTGTCGCGTACAGATCCGAGGACCACGGCGGCTGCACGGCGTTGACGAACGCGTTCCAGTGCTTGTCGTTGTAGATCAGCACGGCGATGTAGCCGTCCTTGGTGCGGTAGGGGCGGCGGTTGGGCGCCACCGTCCGCGGGTAGACGGCCGGACCGAGCGGGGGGTCGAACATGGCGCCGTTGGCATGTTCGACCAGCATGAAGGCGGCCATCGTCTCGAACATGGCGACCTCGACCTCTTGCCCCTCCCCGGTCCGTTCACGGTGGAACAGCGCCATCGTCGTCGCGTACAGCGCCGTGAGTCCGGCCACCTTGTCGGCCATGATGGTGCCGACGTAGTCGGCTTCGCCGGTGAGTTGCCGCTGCACGGCCGGGATTCCGCACTCGGCCTGGATGGTGTCGTCGTACGCGGGCCGGTCACGTTCGGGTCCGCGCCGCCCGTATCCGTAGCAGTTGGTGTAGACAATCGAGGGGTTGATGGCCGCGACGTCGTCATAGCCGAATCCGAGCTTGGCGATCGCCTTGGACCGCATCGAGTGGATGAACACGTCGGCCCGGGCGATCAGTTCCCGCATCGCGGCCTTGCCGCCGTCGGAGCGCAGGTCCAGCACCACACTTTTCTTGCCGCGGTTGACGTTGACGAACACCCCGCTCATTCCCGGCACCGGACCGACCGAGATGAACCGGGTGTTGTCCCCTTCGGGCGGTTCGACCTTGATCACCTCGGCGCCCATGTCGGCCATGATCTGCGTGCAGTACGGGCCCATGACCATCGCGGTGAGATCGACGACGCGGATGCCGGCCAGCGGTCCGTTCTCAGGCATGGACGGACCCTCGGTTGGCCATCGCGAAGCTGTACCGGATGTGGTCGCCGTGCCCGTCCGGCACCACCGGGAACGTGAGCGGCTCGGAACGGTCCCGGATCACGTCGAGATTGTCCGCGACGTCCGCGATCGTCCATGACGACCGGTACACCCCGGGGGACTCCGTCACCGCGGCGGTGGCGACCCGGCCGGCCAGCGCGATGAACATCTCCCCTGTGACCGAACAGCTTTCGTGGGCCAGGTAGCCGACCACCGGGGCGACGAGCTCGGGGCCCATCGGCGGGTAGGCGGAGGTGTCGATCCCGGCGGCCATCCGGGTCACCGCGGCGGGCACGATCACGTTGCTCGTCACATTATGGGCGGCGCCCTCCATCGCCGCGACGTTGGACAGACCGATCACCCCGGCCTTCGCGACGGCGTAATTGGCGACGTCGTGGTTGCCGTAGAGCCCGCCGATCGACGAGGTCAACACGATGCGGCCGTACCCGGCCGCCTGCATCACCGGGAAGGCGGGCCGCACGACGTGGAACGCGCCGCGCAGGTGCACGTCGAGCACGGCCTCGAAGTCGTCGTAGGTCATCTCCGCCAGCGATGCGCGGCGCACGATGCCGGCGTTGTGGACCAGGATGTCGACGCCGCCGAAGCGCTCCTGCGCCGCGGAGACGATGGCCCGGCCACCCTCGGGGGTGGCGACGCTGTCGGTACTGGCGACGGCTTCCCCACCGGCCGAGACGATCTCGTCGACGACCGTCTGGGCGGGGCCGGTGTCGGCGCCCTCGCCGTCGAGCGCGCCACCGGGATCGTTGACCACCACCTTGGCACCCTGCGCGGCCAGCATCAGCGCGTACGCGCGCCCCAGCCCGCGTCCGGCTCCGGTGACGACGGCGACGCGTCCATCGAAACGCAGGTCAGCCACGGAGCTCGAGGCCTTCGAGGGCACCGGCCGCGCGCCACTCGGCGATCAGATCGTCGAACGCGTAGAAGCCGGGCGAATAAAAGTCGCCGAGGAACGCGCCGTTGTTCTCCGCGCCGCCGCGGCCCTCGTTGTTGTAATAGCCCGGAGTACAGGACAACTCGAAGGCGGAGTTGTCGATCGACAGTTCGCGGACGGTCGCGACCCAGTTGTCCTGGCCCTCCTGCGTGGGCTCGACCGTCGTCGCACCACGGCTCTGCGCCTCGGCGATGATGTACGCGATGTGCTTGGCCTGTTGCTCGAACATCGCGGTGGTGTTCGCCGACACCCCGCCCTGGATGAAGCCCATGAAGAACTGGTTCGGGAATCCGCAGGTCGTCATGCCGTGCAGGGTCTTGTAGCTGTCGTGCCAGTAATCGAAGAGCGACAGCCCGCCCCTGCCGATGATGCGGTCGATCGCGTACCGGCGGCTGATCTCCGTCGAGATCTCGAAGCCGCTCGCGAAGATGACGCAGTCGACCTCGTACTCCACGCCGTTGGCGACGATCCCCTTCTCGGTCAGCCGTTCCACGCCCTTGGATTCCGACACGTCGACGAGCGTCACGTTCGGCCGGTTGAAGGTGGCCAGATAATGCTCGCTCGAACACGGCCGCTTGCACATGAACCGGTAGTACGGCTTGAGCGCCTCGGCCGTGACCGGGTCCTCCACGACGGCGGCGACACGGCGCCGCAGCCGCTCCATGATCTTGTAGTCCTCCTCCTCCCGGAACGCCATGATCTGCTCGATGGTCACCGCCGCCGGATCGGCGCTGCCCGCGATGCGCGCGGTCAGGTTGCGGCCGAGCTCGGTCCAGAAGTCGCACACCAGATCCGGCTCACCGAACACCACGCCGACGAACGGCGACCAGTTGTGGAAGTTCCGCTTGCGCTCCTCCTGCCACCCGGGCTGCAGCGAGGCGGCCCAGTCCGGGTCGGTGGGGGTGTTGACCCGCTCGTCCACCGAGGACGGGGTCCGCTGGAAGACGAAGAGCTCCCTGGCGTCCCGGCCGAGATGAGGCACCAGCTGCACACCGGTCGCGCCGGTGCCGACGAGCGCGACCCGCTTGTCGGCGAGCTTGTGCAGGCCGCCGTCGGCGTCACCGCCGGTGTAGTCGTAGTCCCAGCGGGCGGAGTGGAACACGTGTCCGGCGAAGTCCTTGATGCCGGGAATGCCGGGCAGCTTCGGACGGTTGTAGGAGCCCTGCGCCATCACGACGAACCGGGCCCGGACGTCGTCGCCGCGGTCGGTGCTGATCCGCCACCGTTGCAGTTCGTCGTCCCAACGCAGTTCGCGCACCTGGGTGGAGAACAGCGCGCCGTCGTACAGGCCGAAGTGCTTGCCGATGTTGCGACAGTGGCCGAAGATCTCGGCGCCGTCGGCGAACTTCTTGCTCGGCATGAAACCGAGCTCTTCGAGCAGCGGGATATAGCAGTAGGCGTCGTTGTCGCACTGGATGCCGGGGAACCGGTTCCAGTACCACACGCCCCCGAAGTCACCGGCCATCTCGATGACGCGGATCCCGGTCACACCGGCCTTTTTCAGGTAGGCGCCGGCCAGCAGCCCGGCGAAGCCACCGCCGAGGATCACGACCTCGACGTCCTCGGCGACCGGATCGCGCACCGTCGCCGGCGTGTAGGGGTCCACCTCGTAGAACTCGGCGAACTCGCCCTCGAGCTCCAGGTACTGGGACGCGCCCTCCGGGCGCAGCCGCTTGGCGCGTTCGGCCGCGTACTTCTGACGCAACGCCGGGATGTCGATGTCGGTCGGCGTGTCGGTGGGCCCGCAGGTCTCCACAGTTCCTCCTCTTCGGGATTTCGGCGTAGTTGGTCACGGTGAGCGTGACGAAGTACGCCCAAATCGCTCTACAGCGCTCGGGGTTCGCCGGTTCCCATGTACTTGGACAGTTGGTGGTGCAGGTTGACGGTGCTGCGTTCGCGATACGGGTTCGGCAGCGTGCCCGGGAAACCCGCCGACTTCATGCCCTGCTGTACGGCCGCCATGTTCGAGAAGTCCTGCGGCAGCACCGACAGCCAGTTCGGGGAGTCCTTCGGGGTGTAGGCCCATTCCGTCTCGGGCTCTTGGCCTTTGGGGTACAGCTCGAAGACGGCCACCTCGAAGATGCACTTGTCGGGATGGTAGCTCGGATCGGGGCGGGCGCTGTAGCACAGCGCACTGGTCAGGCCCTGGCCGATCTGGAAGTTCGGGAAGATCTGCCACGCCGTGCCGCTCTGGCCGAGGATGTCCGGTGGGATGGTCGGCCAGATCACCCCGCGGGCCTCGTCGTCGCGGCGGGCCGAGGCCAGCCAGTGCTGCAGCACCTTGTCGGCCGGGGTTCCCTCGGGCAGTTCGTCGACCAGCCGCTTGGCGGCGTTCACCAGTGTCTCGGTGGTGGTCGCGTTGGTCTGTTCCCAGGTGTACATCTGCATCTCGGCGGTGGAGACGCGCGGGTCGTCGCCGGTGCCGAGCCGGATCTTGGACTTGGTCTCGTCCATGCCCTTGGGCGCGTCGTAACCGATGTTGCTGTGCTTGCCCTGCGCTTTGGCCCAGCCCTTGAACTCGCCGAACTTGTTGAACTCCGGGTGGGTGGTGAACACGTGGTAGGTCTCGTTGAAGGCCTCCATCGCGACCTTCCAATTGCAGTCGAAGTAGAGCCATTTGCGCCACTTGTAGCGCATGTTCTCCAGCCCGAACGGGTCGAGGATCTTGGCCGCCGGGAACAGGTAGTCGGCCAGCGGCTCGCAGTCGGGGTCCATGTTGACGAACACCCAGCCACCCCAGGTGTCGACCTGCACGGGCGCCAGGTGGGTGTTCCGCGGGGTGAGCTTGCCGACCCAGTCGTCCTGTTCGCGGATGTGGGTACAGGTGCCGTCCAGACCGTATGTCCAGCCGTGGAAGCCGCACACGAACGACTTTCGGGCGCGGCCGCGCGCGTTCTTGGCGCCCTCCGGGGTGTCGACCAGTCGGCGGCCGCGGTGCATGCACACGTTGTGGTGGGCTTTGAATTCCTTGTCGCCGGTGCGTACCACCAGGATCGAGTCGTCGAGGATGTCGTAGGTGAGGTAGCTGCCGATCTCGGGGAACTCCTCGACGCGGCCGATCTGCTGCCACACCTTGCGCCACAGCCGGTCCCGTTCGGCGCGGGCGTACTCCGGGGAGATGTAGGCGTCCACCCCGATGGTCATCGGTTCCGACAGTTCTTCTGCCGTCTCCACTTTCGCTTCGAGATCGGTCATCAGATCCTCCTAATGGCTTCTCGGAATGACTCGTCCTTGAGGAACAGCGACGTGTTGTCGGCGCCCAGATGGCTCCATTTGAGGTTGAGCCCGCCATCGACGAGCAGGGTCTGCCCGGTGACGTAGCTCGACAGGTCCGAGAGCAGGAACAGGATCGCGCCGGCCTGCTCCTCCGGGGTGCCGCGCCTGCCCATCGCGATGGCCCGGCGGTCGCGGTCGGGGTCCTCGTCGACGTACATGCGTGACGCCGCTGTCTCGGTGACCCCCGGAGCCACGGCGTTGACCCTGATGTCGTCGGTGGCCAACTCCACGGCCATCGTGCGGGTCATCGCGACGATGGCGGCCTTGGCCGTTCCGTAGGCGATGTGGAACGGCGCGGTGTTCATGCCGCTGATCGACGACACCGACACGATCGAACCCGGATCACCCTGGCCGCGGATCTCGGCGGCGACGGCCTGACTCATGAAGAACGCGGTCTCGAGATTGGCGGCGAACAGTGCGCGCCAGTCGTCACGGGTGACGCGGGTGGACGGCATCCACGTCGACGGTGCCGCCCCGCCGGCGATGTTGACCAGACCGTAGAGCCGCCCGTCGGTGCGGCGCACCTGCTGCAGCACGGTCGCGATGCCGTCGTCGGTGGACGCGTCGGCGGCGACGGGCACGACGGCAAGCCCCTGTTCGGCCAGCGGTGCGACGTGCTCGTCGAGATTGGCCGAGGACCGGCTGACCGCGACAACCGTGGCGCCGGCTTCGGCGGCCAGCCGGGTGACCGTGGTGCCGATGCCTCCGCCACCTGCTCCCGAGACGACGACGATCCTGCCGTCGAGGCTCAGCGATAACCCCACCGTCACGTCATTTGTCCGGACAAATAATGGTGCTCTGCATATTGCAGAACACTATTCCGCAGGGCTTATGTGGGCGTCAAGGCCGGAACAGCGTTGATCGCGGCCCTATTGTCTGGACTAGCACTGCTTGCTAACGTCCGGACGCATGATTGCCCGGTACGACGCGCCAGACCCGACCGTCACCGAGGGTTGGCAGGTCCGGCGGGTGACCGCACCGAGCCGCCTGTTCGGTGCGAACGGCTTGCGCACCGGACCGGACGGACGCGTCTACGTGGCCCAGGTGACGGGAAGTCAGATCAGCGCCCTGGACCCGGCGACCGGGCTGCTGGACACCGTGAGCCCCAAGGGCGGCGACATCGTCGCCCCTGACGACGTGGCCTTCGGCGAGGACGGAACACTGTTCGCGACCGAGGTGATGGACGGGCGCGTCTCGGCGCGGGACACCGCGGGCCGCACAAGGGTGCTGCGCGACGACCTTCCGTGCGCGAACGGCATCACGGTGCACCGGGGACGGTTGTTCGTCGGCGAGTGCCGCGACGGCGGCCGGCTGTTGGAACTTCCGCTCGACGGCGGGACGCCCCGCATCCTGCTGGAGAACCTGCCGTCCCCCAACGCGATGGAGGTCGGCCCGGACGGGCTTCTCTACTACCCGCTGATGACGGCCAACGAGATCTGGCGGGTGGACCCTGCCGGCGGTGAACCGCAGCGGGTCGCCGCCGACCTCGGGGTGCCCGACGCGGTGAAGTTCGACGCCGAGGGGTTCATCGTGTCGACGCAGGTGGCCAGCGGCCAGGTGTTGCGCATCGACCCTCGCACCGGCGAGAAAACCGTTCTCGCTCAGCTCAACCCGGGACTGGACAATTTGACGCTGGTCGGTGACCGGCTGTTCGCGTCCAACTTCACCGGGGAGATCACCGAGATCCACGCCGACGGGCACACCTCGACGCTGCTGCCCGGCGGACTGAACTGGCCACTGGACCTGACCGTCTCCGACGGCCGGCTGTACGTCGCCGACGGCACCTACTTCTATCAGCTGACCCCCGACGGGGGGCTGCAGACGGTCGGGATGCTGTTCTCCCCCGGCTATCCCGGCTTCCTGCGCGGGGTGACGGCCGTGGGCGCCGGCGAGTTCGTGGTCACCACCTCGGGCGGACAGGTGGCCCGCTACCGTCCTGCCGACGGTGAAACCGACTTCCTGGCCACCGATTTCGATCAACTTTACGGCGTCGACGTCGCCGCCGACGGCACGATCGTGTTCGCCGAGCTCGGCACCGGCCGGGTTCTGGCACTGCGTTCGGGTGCCACCGAGACGCTGGCGACCGGACTGCGCGAGCCCGTCGGTGTCGCGATCGACCCCGGCGGCGCGCCGCTGGTGGCCGAGTCCGGCGCGGGCCGGGTGGTGCGCGTCGGCTCCGGTGGTGCCGACACCGTGGTGGACGGCCTGCTGCGCCCCCAGGGAATCCACGTACGCGACGGCCGGCTCTACATCGTCGACGCCGGCGCCAAGGAACTCGTCGAGTTCGACCTGGACACCAAGGCGCGCACCACCGTCGCGGCCGGCCTGGCAGTCGGTCCGCCGCCCGGGGTCGAACCCAAGCCGCTCAAGGGCATGCCGCCGTTCTCCGGTCCGCAGGGACCGTTCGCCGGGGTGGCGTCCGGCCCCGACGGCACGCTGTACGTGTCGGCCGACGGTGACGGCAGCGTGCTGGCGGTCGCCCGGCTATGACCGCCACGGCCGGTGGTCACCGCTACCTGCAGGTGGCGCGCACCCTGCGCAAGGAGATCGTCGACGGGGTGTACCCGGTGGGCTCGCAACTGCCGACCGAGCACGAACTGTGTGAGCGGTTCGCGGTCAGCCGGTACACGATCCGCGAGGCGCTGCGCCGGCTCCGCGACGACAAGCTCGTCGAATCCCGCCCCCGCGCAGGCACTCTGGTGGTGCCGCGACCCAACACGAACTCCTACGAGCAGGATGTCGTGTCGATCGACGATCTGCTGGCCTTCGCGCAGGGTGCCCGGTTCGCCATCGCGAGCAACGCGATGGTCACCGTCGACGACGCCCTGGCCGCCCGGACCGGGTTGCCCTCCGGGTCGGAATGGCTGTCGGTGAGCGGATTTCGGCGCACCGACGACGACACCGCGCCGATCTGCCGGACCGAGTACTTCATCAACCGCGGTTTCGCCGCGGTGGGACGGCTGCTGCACCGGCATACCGGGCCGATCTTCCCGCTCATCGAGGACCTCTTCGGGGTCAGCATCGTCGAGGTGCACCAGGAGATCTCGGCGGTGGTGCTCGACGCCGGACTCGCCGCCCAGCTGCAAGCCGAGGAGGGCACCGCGGCGTTGCAGATGCAGCGCACCTACACCACTTCCGACGGCGAGATCGCCCAGGTGACGGTGAACACCCATCCGGCGTCGAGGTTTCGGCACGCGATGACGATGCGCCGGGTGCGGGACGCACAATCAGACCTGAGTCGGGACGCACAATGAGCGGGACGCTGGCCGATGCGCTGCGCGAAGCCGCACGCGAGACGCCGAACCGGGTGCTGCTGCGTGACGACGCGGTGTCGCTGAGCTGCGCCGAGCTGTCGGACCAGGCGACGGCGTTGGCACATGCGCTCACCCGGCGGATGCCGGCGGGCAGCGTGGTGTCCTTCATGGTGCCCAACTGGCACGAGGCCGCGATCGTCTACCTCGGCGCCACGTTGGCCGGCATGGTGGTCAACCCGATCCTTCCGTCGTTGCGCGAGCGGGAGCTGTCGTTCATCCTCGACGACGCCGGCAGCCGGATGATCTTCATCCCGCAGACGTTCGGCGGTCACGACTACGCCGCGATGCTCGACCGTGTGGTCGCCGGCCTGGCGGCCCCGCCGGAGGTCGTCGTCGTCCGCGGCGAGCCGGGACGCCTGGCGCTGCCGGATCTGCTGGCCGAACCGGGCCGGGGCGCGCTGCCCGAGCCGGACCCGGCCGCCACCCGGATGATCATGTACACCTCCGGAACCACCGGAAGGCCGAAAGGTGTGCTGCACAGCCATGAGTCGCTGGCTGCGCTGATCGCACAGCTGGGCCGGTACTGGCGGATCGACCCGGGCGACACCTTCCTGGTCCCGTCACCGATCGCCCACATCGGGGGGTCGATCTACGCGTTCGAATGCCCGCTCCTGCTCGGCACGCAGGCGGTGCTGTTGCAACGGTGGGATCCCGACGCCGCGGTGGCGCTGATGCTCGCACACCGCTGCACCCACATGGCCGGGGCGACGCCGTTCCTGGACGGGCTGCTGGCCGCGGCCCGCCGCGCGGACACCAGACTGCCCGACCTGAAGGTGTTCATCTGCGGCGGGGCGTCGGTGCCGCCGTCGCTCATCCGCAGCGCCGCAGAATATTTCGACAAAGCAGCGGTGAGCCGGGTGTACGGTTCGACCGAAGTCCCGGTGACCACGGTGGGATCCCTCGACGACGTCGACCGGGCCGCCGACACCGACGGACGGCCGGGCATCGCCGACATCAGACTGGTCGACGGTGAGATCCGTACCCGCGGGCCGCAGATGCTGACCGGATACCTGCACGCCGAGGACAACCGCGACGCTTTCGACGAGGCCGGCTACTTCCGCACCGGTGACCTGGGCCGCCTCACCGACGACGGGCATCTGGTGGTCACCGGCCGGGCCAAGGACATCATCATCCGCAACGGCGAGAACATCTCCCCCAAGGAGGTCGAGGACATCCTCGTCACCCACCCGCGGATCGCGGAGATCGCGATCGTCGGCCTCCCCGACCCGCGCACCGGGGAGCGGGCCTGCGCGGCGATCGTCGCCGCCGGTCCGCCCGCGCCGGACGTCGCCGAACTCGGGGAGTTCCTCGTCGCGCGCGGTGTCGCGAAGTTCAAGGTGCCCGAGCAGGTGGTGTTCGTCGACGCACTGCCCAAGAACGATGCGGGCAAGGTGCTCAAGCACGCGATCAGAGCCGATCTGGCGAAGGAGGGTTCGACATGCAGGTAGCGATCGTCACCGGCGCCAGCAGCGGCATCGGGTTCAGTTGTGCGACAACGCTTGCCGCGCAGGGCATGGCGGTGCTGGGCACCGGGCGTGACCGGGACCGGCTCGCCGAGTTGGGCCGGACCTCCGACCGGATCGCGACGCTGGCGGTCGACCTGACCGACGACGACGCCCCGCAGCGCATCGTGTCCGCGGCGTTGGAGCGGTGGGGCCGGATCGACTTCCTGATCAACAACGCAGGCATCGGCAGCCCGAAGCCGTTGCACGAGACCGACGACGACACCCTGGACCGGTTCCTGGGCATCATGCTGCGGGCGCCGTTCCGGCTGGCACGCGACGTGATCGTGCACATGCAGCCCGGCTCGGCGATCATCAACGTGACGTCGACGTTCGCGGTCGTCGGCGGGCTCCGTGGCGGGGCGTACTCGGCGGCCAAGGGCGGACTGACGGCCCTGACCGGTCACATCGCCTGCCAGTACGGCGCCCAGGGGATCCGGTGCAACGCCGTCGCGCCCGGTGTCACGCTGACACCGATGGTCGCCACGCGACTGGAGGACGAGCGCTTCCGCAAGATCAACACCGAGATGACCCCGCACCAGCGGCTCGGGCGCGTCGAGGACATCGCGTCGACGGTGGCGTTCCTGTGCTCGGAGGGCGGCAGCTTCATCAACGGTCAGACGATCGTCGTCGACGGCGGTTGGAGTTCGACGAAGTACCTGTCCGACTTCGCGCTGAACTCGGACTGGGTGGCGCGTTGAACCTGTTCGCCCTGCTCGACCAGGCCGCGGCGCGCCACGGCGACCGGGGCGCGGTGTATCACGGTGAGCGGCAGGTCCATACCTGGGCGTCGTTGCGCGAGCGGGCGTTGCGGCTCGCGTCGTCCCTGCGGGGGTCGGGGCCCGGCGCCCGGATCGCGGTGGCCAGTGAGAACAGCCCGCACCTCGTCGAGTTGATGTTCGCGATCTGGGCCGCGGAATGTGTGTTCGTGCCGCTCAACTACAAACTGCACCCCCGCGAGATGGCGCAGATCCTCGACGACTCGGGTGCGGCCCGGGTGTTCACCTCGGCGAAGGTCGGCGCCGAGCTGGCCGCGGTGACGTCGGCGCCGGTCGAGACGATCGGTTCTGTCGAGTACGAGAGCCGTTGTACTGCAGATGCTTCGGCGGTACCGCGCACCACGGATCCGGCGCTGCTGGCCTGGCTGTTCTACACCAGCGGCACCACCGGGCGGTCGAAGGGCGCGATGCTGTCGCACCGCAACCTGATCGCGATGACGGTGTCACACCTGGCGGACTTCGACTCCCCCGACCAGAACTGCAGCCTGATCCACGGCGCCCCGATGTCACATGGTTCGGGACTCTATGTGCCCCCGTACGTTTCGCGCGGTGCACGCCAAGTGGTGCCGGCGTCGGGGACGTTCGACCCCGACGAGTTCCTCGACCTGTGCGAGCGGCACCCGGGCTGCAGTGCGTTCCTCGCGCCGACCATGGTGGCCCGGCTGGTGCAGACCGGACGGGCCTGTCCTTCGAACCTGAAGACCATCGTGTACGGCGGCGGACCGATGTACGTGGAGAGCCTGAAGAAGGCGATGGCAGCGTTGGGTCCGGTCTTCGTGCAGCTGTACGGGCAGGGCGAGGCGCCGATGACGATCACCGGGTTGCGCAGGCAGGACCATGTCGCCGAAGACGGATGGGCGCCCGACGCGGTGCTCGGCTCGGTGGGCTACGCGCGCTCCGGCGTCGACGTCGCGGTGCTGGGACCGGACGGCGCACCCGCCGCGATCGGTGAGATCGGTGAGATCGTGTGCCGCGGTGACGTGGTGATGTCGGGGTACTGGAAGAACCCGGCCGCCACCAAGGCGACGCTGCGGGACGGCTGGCTGTGCACCGGGGACATGGGTTCGTTCGACGCCAACGGCTTCCTGACGCTGCGCGACCGGTCCAAGGACGTGGTGATCAGCGGCGGCAGCAACATCTATCCGCGCGAGGTGGAAGAGGTGCTGTTGGAGCACCCCGCCGTGGTCGAGGCCGGGGTGGTCGGCGCCCCCGACGAGGAGTGGGGCGAGGTCGTCGTCGCGTTCATCGTCGGTGACGTCTCGCCCGCCGACCTGGACGTCCACCTGCTCGAGCGCATCGCGCGGTTCAAACGGCCGAAGCGCTACGAGTTCGTCGGTGAACTGCCGAAGAACAGCTACGGCAAGGTGCTCAAGCGTGAACTGCGGGCCCGGCTGGGCTGAGGACTACCGGCATCGTGCGGTTCGGCGGCTACCATGTCGGCGTGGGGTGGGTGCGGGCCGGCCGGACCGCAGTCAAGCGCGCGCAGATGTGGCCGGGCATCGCGACACCGACGCTCATGGCCCGCACTGCCGGTGCCTACTTCCTGGTCGGCGGCGTCCTGGTCGCTCTCGTCACCGCGCTGGCCTCCGACGCCTTCCGCAGCGCCGCCGTGCAGTATGGCAACGCCGCCGTCGCCGTCTTCGTCGGTGTCTGTGTGCTGCTGATCGGACCGCGGTTGAGTCTGCGGCAGTTTCATCTGCTGGTCCTGACCGCGATCGCGCTGATCACGTTGTCCGTCAACGCATCGACAGGGCCCGTCGCGGTGTCCTTCGCGACCCTGTATGTATTCGTCGCCTGCGCAGCCTTCTTCGTCGCGTGGCCCGCCGCGGTGGTCCACATGGGGCTGGCGATCGCGTGCTGCCTGACCACACTGGCCCTGACCCCGGCGGTGCCCTGGTGGACCGGGGCGGTCACCGCCGCCACCACCGCAGCGATCGGGACGGCCATCGTGATCCTCGGCCGGATCGTGTCCAAGGCCGAGCTCGACGAGGCCACCGGCGTGCCCAACCGCCGGGGTTTCGACCGGGCCGTCAACGCCGAGATCAAGAAGGCGCTCGCCACCGGGCACGGTCCGGCGGTCGTCCTGATGTCGGTCGACGGGCACGCCGCGATCCACGAAGAATTCGGGGACCGGGCCGGTGATGCGGTGATGCAACAGCTCGTCGCAGCGTGGCGCAGCATGCTCGCCCCCGGCCAGGTCCTCGCCCGGCGCGGCGACGACGAGTTCGCGTTGCTGCTGCCGGAGACCACCGAACAGCGCGCGTTCGAGCTGACCGAACTGCTTCGCGCCGGCAGCTCACGAGAGTTCTCGGCAGGCGTCAGCGCGTGGAGCCCCGGGGAATCGGCGTCGCCGGTTCTGGCGCGCGCCGACACCGCGCTGCGCCGGGCCAGATCGATCGGCCGGAACCGCACGATGCTGGAATCCTCGCGGCTACCGCCCCTGGCGCGTCAACTCAGCGACGCGCTCGCCGCGGAGACCATCGGCGTGCACTACCAGCCCGTCGTCCGGCTCACCGACGACGACGCCGTCGTGGGCGTCGAGGCGCTGTTGCGATGGTCGCCGGCACTCGGCTCCGAACTGCATGCCGGCGAGGTCATCCGCGTCGCCGAGGACAACGAGCTGATCGGCGAGCTCGACCAGTACGTCTTGCGACGCGCCTGCCTGGACGCGTGCTGGATGCAGCAGCAGTCTGCCGAGCTGCGAATGACTCTGAGTGTCAACGTGTCCGGGCTCGAACTGGTCGAACCCGGCTACGTCGACCGGGTCGTCGGCACCCTCGCGGTCACGGGCTGGCCCGCCCGACAACTGGTCCTGGAGGTCACCGAGAGCGTGCTCGACGTCGACCGGCCGTCCTCGATCAAAGCCTTGATCGAGCTCCGACGCCACGGGATCCGGATCGCCATCGACGATTTCGGCACCGGTTACTCGTCGCTGAGCAGACTCCAGAAGCTGCCGACCGACCTGCTCAAACTCGATGCGTCGTTCACCGCGTCGATCACGCCGGCACCTTCGCCGCCGCCGCTGTTGCAGGCCGTCGCCGGCCTCGCCGATGCCCTCGGCCTGCCCTTCATCGCCGAGGGGGTGGAGACCGAGCACCAGGCCGACGTGCTGCGGGCGATGGGATGCCCCCTGGCGCAGGGTTACCACTTCGGGCGACCCCAGCCGCGGGAGGCGGTCGTCGCCGCGATTGCGCGCGCCACACGTTGACGACCGAATCGGCGCAAACCCGACTCCGGCCGGAGCGCCGCACCCTATGCTGAGCGAGTGCCCAGCAGTGCAGCGGTGCAACCGGCGGCGTTCCTGCGCACCACGCTGCCGCTCGACCTGTCCGGGCTCGGCCGGCTCGACACCGGCCGCTATCACTCGATCTGGTTGCCCGACCACATGGTCAGCTTCTGGCCCGACTCGATCTGGACCCCCGAGTTCACCGATCTGGCCACCGCATCACCGTCCCCGCACCGGCACCTCGACGGGATGGCGGTGGCCGCGGCGGCCGCGGTGCTGACCGAGCACACCCCTCTGGCCACCGCGGTCGTCGACACCGTCCGCCGCCATCCGGCGTCGCTGGCCCAGTCCGCCCTGACCATCGACCACCTCGCCCGCGGGCGATTCATCCTCGGCCTGGGCAGTGGCGAGAGTGAGAACATCGTGCCCTACGGGTTCGACTTCGCCCGGCCGGTCAGCCGCTTCGAAGAAGCGCTGCGCGTCATCCGGTTGCTGTGGGAGTCCGACGGACCCGTCGATTTCACCGGGCGGTTCTACCGGCTGCACCACGCGCGGTTGGACACCGAACCGTTCGACGGCCGCTTTCCGGAGATCTGGATCGGCGCGAGCGGTCCCCGGATGCTCGACATCGTCGGCCGCTACGCCGACGGCTGGTGGCCGGCCGGTGCGTGGACCCCTGACCATTACGCCGACATGCTGTCCGCGGTGCGCGGCTCGGCCGAACGCGCCGGCCGTGACCCGATGGCGGTCACCCCGTGCTTCATCCAGGTCTGTCTGATCGCCGACGACGAGGCCATGCTGGCCGAGATCTTCCGAGCGCCGCTGGTGAAGGCCTTCCTGCTACAGGTGTCCGCACAGACGCTTCGGTCGTTCGGGTTCGCGCATCCGATGGGCGAGGACTGGCACGGCTTCCACGACATCGACCCCGCCACCATGACCCGTGAACGCATCGTCGACTTCCTCGGCCGGGTCGAACCGGAGGCTCTGCTGGCCGTCATCCCGCACGGCACCCCGGCGCAGGTGGCCCGCCGGATCAAGGAGTTCGTCGATGCGGGGTTACGCGTGCCGAAGATCATGGACTACGGCGCGATGGCCGGATTGCACTACGCCGCAACGTCCGCGGATCGGGTACGCGAGACCGAGGACGAACTGCTGCGGCTCTGCGGGGCGGCATCGTGAGCACTGTCCTGGACGCGGGCCGGCTCCTGCGCGACGCCGAGGCCGCCACCGGTCTGCGCGACTACGGTGATCCGACGCTGCCGCAGCGGTTCGCGACCGCCGTCGACCTTCTCAACGATTCCGGCATGGACGCCGACGGTCTCGCACGGGCCGAGGAGGTGTGTCACTGGCTGCTGACCTCGCGGCTGGAGTTCTTCGCCGACCGCGCTCGCCACCCGGTCGCCGCCGAGGTCATCGACCGCCCGATGTTCGTGACAGGCGAACCCCGTTCGGGCACAACGCTGATGCACGCCCTGCTGTCGGTGGATCCGGACGCCCGGGCGCTGCGGTTCTGGGAGGTGATGTATCCGTCGCCGCCGCCGGGCCTGGCCACCGGCGACGATCCCCGGCCGGCGCGCGCCGACGCGGACTGGCGCGAGATCAACACCAGGATGCCCAAGTGGCTGCACAGTCACCCCTACAACGACATGCTCGGCGCCGGACTGCCGGAGGACGAGCGCACCTGGGCGTTCGACTTCCGGGTGATGACGCCGACCGCGTGGTGGCGGGTGCCGATGCAGACCGTGGTCGGCGGACTGCCCACCGACGCGGCGGCGCAGTACCGTATCCACAAGGCGATGCTGCAGCAATGCCAGTACGGCCGCCCGCCGAAGTACTGGGTGTGCAAGGGTTTCCACGGGTTCCGGCTCACCGAGTTCTTCGACACCTATCCCGACGCGTCGCTGCTGTGGCTGCATCGTGACCCGGTCCAGGTGGCGGCGTCGCGCACCATGATGATGGCCGACATCCTCGAAGGCATCGTCGGCCCGGTCGACCTGAAAGCCGCGGCGAAGATGCATCTGGAGCTGACCCGGGCGAGCATCGCCAACACCATGAGCCATCCGCTCGTCGCCGACCCACGCATCCTGCACGTGCGTTACACCGATTTCGTCGCCGACCAGGTCGGTGTTGCGCGCGCGTACTACTCGTTCAGCGGACGCGAACTGACCCCGCGAGCCGAGACCGCCATGCGCGACTATCTGGCGCGCAATCCCGGCGACCGGTACGGCAAGTTCCGCTACTCCACCTCGCTGCTCACCGACATCGGCGAGAACCTCGACGCGCTGCACGAGGAGTTCCGGCCCTTCCGGGAGCGGTTCGGCGTCGAGATCGAGAAGCGGGACTGAAGGTTTGACCGTGCACGAGCGGCTCTCCGTCCACAACGTGACGTTCTACGGCGCACCGCTGTCCGAGCTCCATGAGCACTGGCAGCGGCTGGCGGTGAAACAGTTGAGCGTGATCGACTCGCAGCTCTTCGATTCGGCGCTGCCAGAGCTGGCGGCCCGCCACGGCTACCGGGTGGACGCCGTCTATCACCTGTTCGGCGCGGGCAGGGTTCCCGTCGCGCCGGCCGAGGTGCGCGCCGCCCGCGAAGCGCTGGACCGCGTCGAATCGAAGAGCTGCGAGTCGATCACGCTCAACTGTTTCACCGCCAGCCGCTGCCAGTGCTCATGGAGCTCGGACAGCGGTGCGCCGTAGAACGTCACGTTGTGGACGGAGAGCCGCTCGTGCAC
>NZ_LMVQ01000125.1 GCF_001545925.1 Mycobacterium sp. NAZ190054
CGAAAGACTTGAACAGCGCGGCGATCTTGAGCTTGAGCTCCTCACGGCGACACGCTGCGGCGCTGGCTGACCGGCCCAGCCACTCGTAATATCCCGATTTCGACACCCCCAGCCAGGCCAGCATCTGCACGATCGTGGGAGCCATGCCCGCTACAGCGGCGCCTTCGGCGTGCTCCGCGGCGATGAACGCGTACTTCTGGCTCACCGTGGCTCCTTCGCGAAGTACGCTGCTGCTTTTTTCAAGAAAGCGAGTTCCATCGCCATTTCCCGGTTCTCGCGTTCCAATTCACGCAGCCGAGCACGTTCCGATAATTCCAGCGGCGGCTCGTCGCTGGCATGCGTTTCTCTGTATTTCCGAACCCAGTTACCAACAGTGGTATCACTGAGCCCGTGCTCACGCGCAACCTCGGCAATGGACTTTTGACCTTCCACCACCAACCTGGCCGTTTCTTCTCGAAACTCAGGTGAGAACTTCTGATATTTCTTCGCCAACCCAGTTCATCCTTTCCAGACCGACCCTATTTGGTCCGCAGTCCGGAGAACAGAGGGCACGCCAAATCACCGAGACAGACCCGCACCAACCCCCCGAGATCCACACCACGGTCGCCCACCACGCCCGGACCACAACCCCCACCGCAATCTCGACACCCACAAGACCCAGGCGGGCGTAGGCTCACGCTGTGACATCGGCCGCCGTCGAGATCATCGAGAACTACTTCACGTGCGAGTTCACCACCATCGCGCGCGACGGTGCACCGCAGACCTGGCCGGTGAGTCCGCGGTTGCTCGGCGACGGCCGATTCCTGTTGGCCACGAGCATCGGGTTGCCGCAGAAGGCCTACAACATCCGGCGTAATCCCAAGGTCAGCATGTTGTTCTCGGAACCGACCGGCAGTGGGATCACCGAAGCGGGGGCCGTCCTGATCCAAGGCGACGCCACCGCCGAGGACCGCATCGTCACCGACCCCACCTCCGATCCGGAGTTGGCGTCGCTGACGCAGACGCTGTTCACCCGTCAGCCGGCCGGCGCGTTGTGGAGCACGTGGCTAGGTCGCCGGCTCTGGTGGTCGTATTACATGCGCATCCTGATCCACGTGACCCCTCGTCGGATCCTGTACTGGCCCACGCGGGATTTCACCAGGCCGCCCGAGGAACTCGGCCTCGACGAGGTGCGCCGTGTGGGCTGACGCGGCCGGCCGGCTGCGCAAGTTCCCGGAAGCGGTGCTGACCGCGCTCGACGCGCGCGGATATCCGTTCAGCGTCCGGGTCGGCACCCGCGCCTACGACACCGTGACCGGTGAACTGCCGGTGGTGCTGCCCGAGGCGTTGGGAGCGGTCGCAGGTCCGGCGAACCTGCTGTGCCACTTCCACGACGAGAAGTTGTGGAAGCTCGACTCGACCCAGGTCAAGGGCTGCCTCCGGAGGCGTGGAGACGGCTGGGTCTTCGCGAGCGAGGCCTTCACACCGCAGTCGAGATTGCAGTTGGTGTCGTTCCTGAGAGGCGCCCACACCTCGGCCCAGAAGTATCTCGACAGGCGCGGGCTGGCACGTCCGGCGGTGAATTGGGCCTCCGTCAAGGAGATTCGGCATCGCGCCGCGGAACAACCCTGAGTGCGCCCGGTCTAAGGTGGGGCCAACCGCACGCGAGGAGCACTAACACATGTCCGGCCAGCTCGCGATCGCTCTGACGGCCGCGCTGATCCTGCTCGCCGTCGCCGCGGTGGTGCTCGCCGTGCGGACCCGGCGCGTGGTCGCCACCCCCACCGAACGCGCCGTGCACACCGCGCTGCACACCGCCTCGCTGGCCGCGCGCGCGTTACGCCGCGGCCTGGACACCGACTCCGCCGCGACCGCGGCACCGTTCCTGCGCGGACTCACCGGCACCGACGGCCTGGCGTTGTTCGACGGTGACGGCGCACTGCTCGCCGAGGACGCGTCGGACGGGTTGTGGGACGACGACGTACGCGACGCCTGCGTGGGCGCCGCCCGGCAGTCCATCGCCGGCGGGCGCCGGGTGATGACGCACGCCAGGACGGCCGCCGTGGTGGCCCAGCCCCTGCTCGCCGACTCCGGTGACATGCTCGGTGTGCTGGTGGTGGTCACCACGCGCTCCCCCGGCCCCGGCATGCTCGGCGCCGTCGGCGAGGTCGCGCGCTACGCCGCCAGCCAGGTGGAACTCGCCGAACTCGACGCGTCGCGCGCGCGCCTGGACCGCGCAGAGGTGCTGGCGTTGCGCGCGCAGATCAGTCCGCACTTCATCTACAACGCGCTGAACACGATCGCGTCGTTCGTGCGCACCGACCCCGACCGCGCCCGCGAGCTGATCCTGGAGTTCGCCGACTTCACCCGCTACTCGTTCCGCGCCGCCGGCCAATTCACCACGCTCGCCGAGGAACTGCGCAACATCGACCGCTACCTGACGTTGGAGCGGGCGCGGTTCGGCCCCGCGCTGAAGGTCACCCTGCAGGTCGCCCCGGAGGTGCTCAACGTCGTGGTTCCGTTTCTGGCGCTGCAGCCGCTGGTCGAGAACGCGGTGCGGCACGGCTTCGCCGGCCGCGGCTGCGGGTCGATCGAACTCGTGGCCCGCGACGAGGGCTCCGACTGCGTCATCACCGTCGAGGACGACGGGGTCGGCATGGATCCGGACGCGCTGCGCGCCGGACCGGGCGACGCGCTCTCCGACGGCGCCCCGGCGTCCGAGGGGACGGGCGCCCACGTCGGTCTGACCAATGTCGACCATCGCCTGCGCGCCGCGTTCGGCAACGACTACGGTCTGGTGGTCGAAACGGCGATCGGCGCCGGCACGAAAGTCGTCATGCGGGTGCCGAAGTTCCGGTCGGGCGTACGCGCCGGCGGAGGTGGATTCGGGGTGGGTCGAAATGAGTAGGGCGTGACCAGACCGCTCACCGTGCTCGCCGTCGACGACGAGGCACCCGCCCTCGACGAACTCGCCTATCTGCTCGGCAGGCATCCGGGCGTCGCTGAGGTCCACCGCGCCGGCGACGCCACCTCCGCGCTGCGGGAACTGAATCTGCGCACCATCAACGCGGTGTTCCTCGACATCAACATGCCCGGCCTGTCGGGCATCGAACTGGCGAGCGTGCTGGCCAACTATGCCCAGCGGCCGGTGATCGTGTTCGTCACCGCGCACGACGACAAGGCTGTCGCCGCGTTCGACGTCGGCGCGGTCGACTATCTGCTCAAACCCATCCGGGCGGACCGGCTCGACGAGGCGGTCCGCCGCGCCGCCACCGCCCAGGCCACGGCTCCGGCAGCCAGGGACGAAAGTGGCGGCGAGGAACCGGATTCCGGCGTCGTCCCGGCCGAGCTCGGCGGCGTCACCCACCTGGTGCCCCGCGACAGCATCGGCTGGGTGGAAGCCGAGGGCGACTATGCCCGGCTGCACTCGGCGTCGGGCTCGCACCTGGTCCGCATCCCGCTGAGCACACTCGAAACCCGGTGGCGGGACCACGGTTTCCAACGCGTACACCGGTCCTACCTGGTCGCTCTGCGGCTCGTCACCGGCCTGCGCACCGCCGAGGGCGCCGTCCTGGTGCGGTTGCGCGCCAACGGCGCGTCGCCGGCGGTCGAGCTTCCGGTGAGCCGGCGCCAGGCACGCGAACTGCGCGACCGCCTGGTACGCAACCCGATGCGCACCGCGCGCGGCGGCGATCCGCTCGAACAACGCCACCATCCGGTCCTCGATGTCACGGATCGCCTCGACGTCGACGGTCTGCCCCGGGTCATCGGGCCACAGCTCGATCACCGCCCTCGGGTACGGATCGTCGGGAAGCCATTCCAGCACCCGAATCCGCTCCCCCAACACACATTTCAGCCGGTAACGACCAGCCCCCAGGTCCGCGTGCTCGACGATGTGAGCCAGCACGCCGACATCGCTGCGGGTGTCACCGCCGCCCACTTCCCGGCCCGCCGCGATCAGCACGGTGCCGAACGCCGGATCCTCGGCGGCCAGGCACGCCTGCACCAGCGCGGAGTATCGCGGTTCGAAGATCCGGAGCGGCAGTTCCTCGCCCGGCAGCATCGCCACCTCGAGCGGGAACATCGGCACCGTCGGCATCGTTACAGCACCAGCTCACTCACCAGGGCGTCCACGACGGCGCGCAGGTCACCGTCGTGCTCCTCGGCAACCCGGCGCTGGCGCTGGTATGACGCACCGTCGCGGTAGATGCCGGGAACCCTCGAGAGCTCGTCGACACACGCGAGCCGTTTCGCCACGGGCTGCAGCCGCTCGACGAGCTCGTCGAGGTCCTCGGTCACCAGGCGCTCGTTGCTGTCGGCGTCCAGGATGATGATCGCGTCCAACCCGTAACGGGCTGCCCGCCATTTGTTCTCCTGTACATGCCACGGCGGCATCACGGGCAACGACTCGCCCGCGTCCAGCCTGCGGTCCAGGTCGACGATCAGGCAGTGGGTGAGCGCGACGAGCGCCGACAGCTCGTGAAGGTTGGACACGCCGTCGAAGATCCGGACCTCGATGGTGCCGAGGTGCGGGGAAGGTCTTATGTCCCACCGGATCTCATTCATGTGGTCGATGATGCCGGTCTTCTTCTGGTCACCGACGAAGCGCTCGAACTCGCGCCATTCCTGGAAGTGGAACGGCAGCCCGGCGGTCGGCAACTGCTGGAACATCATCGCCCGGTTGCTGGCGTAACCGGTGTCCTCCCCGTCCCAGTACGGCGAGGAGGCCGACAGCGCCAGCAGATGCGGATACTGGCGGAGCAGGCAGGTGATGATCGGCATCACCTTGTGCGCGGACGACACGCCGACGTGCACGTGCACGCCCCAGATCAGCATCTGCCGGCCCCACCACTGCGTGCGCTTGATCAGCTCGGCGTAGCGGGGCGCGTCGGTGAGCTTCTGCGCCGACCAATTCGCGAACGGGTGCGTGCCGGCGCAGAACAGCTCCATGCCACGCTCACGCACCACCTCGCGCACCGGCCGCAGCGTCGACGCGAGGTCGTCCATCGCCTCCGCCGCGTTGTCACAGATGCCCGTGACGATCTCGACGGTGTTGCGCAGCAGTTCCTTGTGCACGCGCGGGTTCTCGCCGATCTCGGCGATCACCGACGCGGCCTCGTTGCTCAGATCGCGCGTCGTCGCGTCGACGAGGGCGAACTCCCATTCGACACCCAGAGTCGGTCGGACCGACCCGGCGAAGTCGATTCGGCCATCAGCCCGTAGGTCAGCCCCGGGTGATGACACCGCAGGCCACCCGCGCTCCGGCGTCGCCGGTCGCCAGGGTGGTCTGATCCGGCGGCGGATCACCGTTGACCTGCTGGTAGCGCTCCGGCGGGATGTTGGCGAAGTTGTCGGCCTTCTCGTGAATGATGATCGACGTGCCCGCACCCGCGAGGAGTTGCTCCGCGGTGAACGCGTCGGTGGTGGTGACCAGGCGCGCCGAGCCGTCCTCGCGCACCTGCAGCGACGACAGGTCACCGCTGGCCGGGTGCCCGCTGTGTCCGGGCACCTGGAAGTGTCCGCCGGCGGAGTTGAAGTTGGCCGGAGGCCCGCCCGTCGGGGCCACGGAGTTCGCCTCGCATCTGCCCACCGAATGGATGTGCATGCCGTGGAAGCCCGGGGCGAGCTCACCGCCGGTCGCCTCGACCGTGATGGTGGCGTAGCCGTCGGAGAACGCGATGTCGGCGGTGGCGACAGTGGTGCCGTCGGGCGACTTCAGATCGGCGGTCAGCGTTTCACCGGCGGCGGTGCCGCCGCCGTGCCCCGCGCCGTGCTCGTCCGGCCCCGCTGTCGGCGAGGGCGACCCCGTCCACACCGGGGGTGTGGTGCCGGGGGCATCCGAGGGCACTTCTCCGGGGGGAGCGCACGCACTCAACGCAAGTGCGGGCACTGCGAACAAGGTGGCAGCAGCAACGGACCTGAGCATGAACAAGAGCCTAGCCGGTGACCAGTACGACCACTCCCGGTGGCTGCTCTGCGAGCTCGGGCACCCGCGGAGCGACCGGCGCCTCCAGCAGTCGGCCCACCTCTTCGGCCGCCTCCTGCTCGCCGGGCGCCTCGCCGAAGTACACGGTGGTCACCGTCACGTCCGGCACGGTCAGGTTGCCGGTCTCGGCGACGTTCCATTCGGCGTCGCGCAGCCGGGTGGCTACGCCCTCGGCGGCGCCTTCGACCGTGGAGATGTTGAACACGCGGACCTCGGGCCGCGCGGGCTCCTCGGGCGCGGCACTCGTGGTGGTGGTAGTCGTCGTCACGGTCGTCGTCGCCGAGGACTCGTCGTCATCTGAGCCGCCGACGGCCTGGAGACCGACGAGCAGGAACACGACGCCGAGGAACAACAACACCATCACCATGGCGCGAAGCGGCAGCCCGGAGGAATCTCGCTGGTTCATCGGCGCCTACTGTATCCCGGGCCCACGTCGGGCCGGTGGCCCTAAGTGACCTCGAAACCGAGGCGGCGTGCGGCTCGTGCCTTCTGCCTGCTGGCCCGCAGCCTGCGCAGTCGCTTCACCAGCATCGGGTCGGCCGCGAGGGCCTCCGGCCGGTCCACCAGTGCGTTCAGCACCTGGTAGTAGCGGGTCGCCGACATGGAGAACAGCTCCTTGATGGCGTCTTCCTTGGAGCCGGCGTACTTCCACCACTGCCGCTCGAAGGCGAGAATGTCGTGTTCTCGACGAGTCAGCCCGTCGGTGGGCTCGGTGTCGTCCCCAGAACGCTCAGCCCGCGCGATGGCGCCGTCCATATCGCTACTTGGACCCTTCCGGAATTTCGAGAATGACATCAGTGTGGTTCGGCGAGTATTCAATCACGGTTGGGTCACGCGCACCGTCAACGTCGCCGCGAGTCGGCGGTGCAAACAACCGCACCGGCGCTTCCCCTTAAGCTTCCTCGCATGGCCGTACGACCCATCCTCATCGTGGGAGATCCCGTCCTGCACACCGCGACCGAACCGGTACCTGTCGGTGATGACGGTTCGCTGCCAGCCGATCTGGCCGATCTGATCACCGATCTGTACGACACGATGGACGCCGCCCACGGGGTCGGGCTGGCCGCCAATCAGATCGGCGTCAACAAGCGGGTCTTCGTCTACGACTGCGCCGACGCCCGGAAGAAGACCGCCCGGCGCCGCGGCGTGGTGATCAACCCGGTCCTTGAGACCTCCGAGGTGCCAGAGACCATGCCGGACCCCGAGGACGACGACGAGGGCTGCCTGTCGGTGCCCGGCGAGTCGTTCCCGACCGGGCGCGCCGATTGGGCGCGGGTGACGGGGCTGGACGCCGACGGGACGCCGATCACGATCGAGGGTACGGAGCTGTTCGCACGGATGCTGCAGCACGAGACCGGTCATCTGGACGGCTTCACGTACCTGGACCGGCTCGTCGGGCGTAACGCACGGGCGGCCAAGAAGGCGGTCAGGAATCACGGCTGGGGCATCCCCGGCTTGTCCTGGATGCCCGGCGAGGATCCCGACCCGTTCGGCCACTGAGCATGACCGAGCTGCCCGAGGTCGGGACCCGGGTCAGCCTGCGTTACCGGCTCCCGACGGATTCCGACCGGCCGATGACCGACGTGGTCGGCCACGTCGTCGAATCCGGCGGAGACGCCGGTGCGGTCGTGCGCATCCGCACCCGGCACGGCGACATCGTCGAGATCGCCGCCGAGGACGTGCTGGCCGTGCGCGTCGTCCCCGAGATGCCGGTGCGCACCGGTGAGATCCGCAACCTCGAGCATGCGGCGGCGCTGGGATGGCCCGGCACCGAGTGGCACTGGCACGGCGGCTGGCTGTTGCGGCACGGTCACGGAGTGACCAGGCGTGCGAATTCCGCCGTACCCTTGCGGTTTTCGTCGTTCAGTGAGGTCGCGGACGTGCGCGACTGGTACACCGCGCGGGGGCTGCCCGCGCTGGTGTCGGCACCGGACCGGCTTCTGCGGCTGCCCGACGGCATCACCACCGACGCCGAGAACCTGGTGATGACAACGGATATCGCGGTCGCCGCCGTGCCGGGGGTTTCCGTCACCGCGACGCCCGACGACACCTGGCTGGCGTTGTACCGGCGGAACGTGCCGGTGGATGTGCTCACCGCGGTCGTCGACGGTGAGGTCGGTTTCGGCGAAGTGGCGCACGCCGCGGTGGGCCGGGTCGCGGTGACGGCCGCACCCGACGGCACGCGGTGGGCCGGGATCTCGGCGGTTCACGTGTCGGAGGACGCCCGTCGCCGAGGTCTGGCACGGCGACTGTGCCAGGGACTGCTGGACTGGGCGCACGACCGCGGCGCGACCCGGGCCTACGTGCAGGTCGTCTCCGACAATTCCGCTGCCCGAGCGCTGTACGAGTCGATGGGTTTCCGCGTGCACCACCGGTCGCGGTATGTCCGCGCGGAGGACCTACTGTAGGCCCATGCGCCTGGCGACCTGGAACGTCAACTCGATACGCACCCGTGTCGATCGCGTCACCGATTGGCTGGAGCGCGCCGAGGTCGACGTGCTGGCGATGCAGGAGACGAAGTGCTCCGACGACCAGTTCCCGACCATGCCGTTCGCCGCCCTCGGCTACGAGGTCGTGCACTGCGGCTTCAACCAGTGGAACGGGGTGGCGATCGCGTCGCGGATCGGTGTCGACGACGTCGAGATCGGCTTCGACGGTCAACCCACGTGGAGCGACAAGCCCGAGGTGGAGGCGGCGGCCGAAGCCCGTGCGCTCGGCGCCACCTGCGGTGGCGTCCGGGTGTGGAGCCTGTACATCCCCAACGGCCGCACCGTCGGCTCGCCGCACTACGCCTACAAACTGGAATGGCTTGCCGCACTGCGCACTACCGCGTCATCGTGGCTGACGTCAGACCCGTCGGCACCCATCGCCCTGGTCGGCGACTGGAACATCGCCCCGCTCGACGACGATGTGTGGGACATCTCCCTGTTCCAGCACAGCACGCACGTCACAGGGCCCGAGCGCGCGGCGTTCAACGCGGTCGTCGACGCCGGATTCACCGACGTGGTACGGCCTTTCACACCGGGCCCCGGGACGTTCACGTATTGGGATTACACCCAGCTGCGCTTCCCGAAGAACCGCGGCATGCGCATCGACTTCATCCTGGGTTCCCCCGCGCTGGCCGGGCGAGTCGTCCATGCCGAGATCGCCCGTGACGAGCGCAAGACCGGCAAGAACCGCGTCGGAACCCCGAGCGACCACGCCCCCGTGGTCGTCGATCTTGCCGACTGACAACACAGAAGCGGGGCCCCCCCGGTCGGAGGTGCCCCGCTTCTTGTCGCCTACTTGACGTCTACGTAGTAGACGTGGCCGGTGACGCGCTGCTGGAACGTCCGGTCGTAGCGGTAATCGTGGACGGTGGAGCGGATCTCGCCGCCCTGGTTGATGGCCACGACCGTGGCTTCGCTCAGCGGGGCGTCCGAGAGGCGGTTGACCACGACGCGGTTGCCCTGCGCCTCCAGCCGGCTGATGGTCTCGTCGGCGTTGCCGCCGCTGGGGGCAGCCACGGCGGGAGCGGCCAGTCCGAGGACGGTGGCGCTCAGGCCGGCTGCGACGGCGGTGGCGATGGTGAGGTTCTTCATTGTTGCCCTCCTCCCTTGGTCGGGTCGGAGCCGTCGGAACATGTCGCGCGGTCTCGACTTGAGGTGGTGGTAGTTCAGATCTCTGTGATCCGACTGGTTAAACCGGCAGGTGACGCCGATAATTCCCGCGGCACAAATTGACGGGTGGTTGGCAGTACTACGCGAATGAGATTTGTCGTACCCCTGATCTAGTGTAGAACGTATGTACTGCTTATCTGCTTAAGTGGACCTATGCTGTTCAGCGTGGGTGTCGAGGGCGCTCCCGTGGGCGGTGTGGACTACCCGCGGACCTATCAAGAATTCCGGGCGTGGTTTCCCGATGACGCCTCGTG
>NZ_LMVQ01000126.1 GCF_001545925.1 Mycobacterium sp. NAZ190054
ACGCGTCCCCACCACCCAACATCTCCCCCGCCCCCACGGCCCCGGCCGAGCGGGGACGACCCTGGGAAGTGACAGCCGAGGTCAGGGATGAACTGTGCCGGTTGGTGGTCAACTCCGTCAGTCCCCGCCGGTGGTTGCGGAGGTACCTCGCTCCTGCGGACGAACTGCTTGCGCGGCGCGGCAGGCGCCGCCGCGGCGATGTCGTCACTGGCCGGGATCGACATGTCCAGCCGGGTCTCGATGCGCTCGACGCGCTGCAGCAGCGCGGCCTCCGTGTCGCTGGCCGACGGCAGCAGCAGCCGCGCGCACACGACCTCCAGCAGCAACCGCGGTGCCGTGGCGCCGCGCATCTCCCCCAGGCCGGCGTGCACGACCTCGGCGTAGCGGGTCAGGGTCGCGGTGCCGAGCCGTGCGGCCTGCTCGCGCATCCGCTCCAGCACGTCCTCGGGCCCGTCGACCACCCCGCGGGCCACCGCGTCGGGCACGGCCTGCAGCACGATCAGATCGCGGAACCGTTCGAGCAGGTCGGTGGCGAAGCGGCGCGGATCGTGCCCGGCGTCGATGACGCCCTCCACCGCGCCGAACAGCGCCGCCGAGTCGTTGGCCGCCAGCGCGTCGATCGCGTCGTCGATCAGCGCGACGTCGGTGGCACCCAGCAGCGACAGCGCCCGCTGGTAGGCCACGTGATCACCGTCGGCGCCGGCGAGCAGCTGATCGAGCACGCTGAGCGTGTCGCGCGGTGAACCGCCGCCGGCGCGGATTACCAGCGGGTACACCGCGTCGTCGACCTGCACGTTCTCGGAGGCGACGATCTTCTCGATCAGCGTGCGCATGGTGCGCGGCGCCAGCAGCCGGAACGGGTAGTGGTGGGTGCGCGAACGGATGGTCGGCAGCACCTTCTCCGGTTCGGTGGTGGCGAACACGAAGATCAGGTGCTCGGGCGGCTCCTCGACGATCTTGAGCAGCGCGTTGAAGCCGGCCGTGGTGACCATGTGCGCCTCGTCCACGATGAAGATGCGGTAACGCGACTGGGCGGGGGCGTAGAACGCGCGGTCGCGCAGCTCACGGGTGTCGTCCACACCGCCGTGGCTGGCCGCGTCGAGTTCGGTGACGTCCATGTTGCCGGGCCCGTTGGGGGCCAGCGCGATGCACGAGTCGCACACCCCGCACGGCGTGGCCGTCGGCCCCTCGGCGCAGTTGAGGGAACGGGCGAGGATGCGCGCCGACGAGGTCTTGCCGCAGCCGCGCGGTCCCGAGAACAGATAGGCGTGGTTGATGCGGCCGGAGTTGAGCGCCGTCGACAGCGGCTCGGTGACGTGTTCCTGGCCGACAACCTCTGCGAAGGTCGCCGGTCGGTACTTGCGGTAGAGAGCCACGGAAGCAGGCTACCGACCCGGTCCGACTACTTCTCGCGGGGCAGCGTCAGCAGCCGCTCGGTGGCCGACAGCAGCGCGCAGGTGGCGAGTCCGTCGATGGCCTCGCGCAGGTCCGACAGCGCAGGGAACGTCGGCGCGATCCGGATGTTCTTGTCCTCCGGGTCTTTTCGGTACGGGAACGACGCACCGGCCTCGGTGACCGCGATACCGGCGTCCTTGGCCAGCGCGACCGTGCGCTTGGCGGTGCCGGGCAGCACGTCGACGCTGATGAAGTAGCCGCCCTTGGGTTCGGTCCAGGACGCGATCTTGGGGTCCCCGAGCCGGTCATGGAGGATCTCCAGCGCGAGGGCGAACTTCGGTGCCAGCAACTCGCGGTGCCGGCGCATGTGCGACCGCACGCCCTCGGCATCGCCGAAGAACCGCGCGTGCCGCAACTGGTTGACCTTGTCCGGGCCGATCGACTTCTTCCCGGCGTGCCTCAGATACCACGCGATGGTGTCCGGCGAGCCGCCGAAGAAGCTGACCCCGCCACCGGCGAAGGTGATCTTGGACGTGGAGGCGAAGATCAGCGGCCGGTTGGCGTGGCCGGCCGCCGTCGCCAGCCCCAGGACGTCGACCTGCGCGACGAAGTCGTCGGTGAGGGTGTGCACCGCGTAGGCGTTGTCCCACATCAACCGGAAATCCGTTGCTGCGGTGGGCATCTGGACGAGGCGGCGGACCACCTCCGGCGAGTAGATGATTCCGGTGGGGTTGGCGTACACGGGCACACACCACATGCCCTTGATCGCCGGGTCGGCGGCGACGAGCTCTTCGACCACGTCGAGGTCGGGGCCGTCCTCGCGCAACGGCACCGGAATCATCTCGATGCCGAGGCTCTCGGTGATCGCGAAGTGACGGTCGTAGCCCGGGGCCGGGCACAGGAACTTCACCCCGGGGCCGTCCCGGAGTTCGTCGATCCAGGGCCGGGGCGAGTCGACGCCGCCGTGAAGCAGCGAGAACACGATCGTGTCGTGCATGTACTCCAGGCTGGCGTTGTTGCCCGCGATCAGGTTCGGTACCGGCACGCCGAGCAACTCGGCGAAGATCGCACGGAGCTCGGGCAGCCCGTGCAGACCGCCGTAATTGCGGGTGTCGGTGCCCTCGGCGTCCCGAAACTCACCGGCGCCCGGCAGCTCCAGCAGCCCGTTCGACAGGTCGAGCTGGTCCGGGGACGGCTTGCCGCGGGTCAGGTCGAGGCGGAGGTTCTTGGCCTGCAGGTCCGCGTAGTTGCGCTGCTGCAGCTCGTGCTGTGCGCGCAGATCGTCGCGGCCCAGCGAATGAAACGACACCGCTCGCCTTTCACCGTCTTGCGGATGAACGTAAAGGGGACCCCGCGCACCCGCCAGAGCCCGTTGACCCTTGCTGCCTTCCGGCCCTGGGGGAGTTCACAGGATGGACGCCGCGCGGGGTCCACGGCGAGTGTAATACCCCCGGCTCGCCGCGCGGCTACGAGGAGCTGACCGACTGATTTACAAGACCGGCCCGCGGGTCGGTTACCATGGCCGACGGAGGATTCGCCTAGTGGCCTATGGCGCTCGCCTGGAACGCGGGTTGGGTTAACAGCCCTCGCGGGTTCAAATCCCGCATCCTCCGCACTCGCCCGGGGTGCGACCGGCTGACCATTCGCATGGTCGCACCTCGGGCAACACGATCGAGGAGGAGTATGGGCCGCACCGTTGCGGTAATCTGGCACGCGTCGTTCTCCATCGCCGCCGGCGTCCTCTACTTCTTCTTCGTCCTCCCCCGCATGCCGGAGCTGCTGGGCGACGTCTCGGCCACGCTGGGCACGGTGCTGCGCATCGTGGTCGGCGCCCTGATCGGTCTCGCCGCGCTGCCGGTGGTGTTCACGCTGCTGCGCACCCGTCGTCCCGAGTTCGGGACGCCGCAGATGGCGCTGAACCTGCGTACGGCGTCCATCGTGCTGCACGTGCTGGCGGGGGTGCTGATCATCGCCACCGCGGTCACCGAGATCTGGGTTTCGCTCGACTCGGCGGGCCAGTGGTTCTTCGGCATCTACGGCGCAGCCGCCGCGCTCGCGCTGCTGGGCGTGTCCGCGTTCTACCTGGCTTTCGCGGCCGAGCTTCCGCCGCCTCCACCGAAACCGCTCAAGGCCAAGGCGCGGACGAGCCGCCGCGGCCGGAAGGACTCCCCGGCAGAGACCGAGGAAGCCGACGAAACCGAGTCCGAGACCGACGAAACCGAGACCGCCGACGAGGTCGAGGAGGAGCCGGTCGCCGAACCGGAGCCGCAGGCCGAGTCAGATTCCGGCCCGGCGGACGAGGAGCCCGGCGGCAAACTCCGGAATCGCCGTCCGACCGGCAAGGGAGCGGTGCCGGGCAGGCGCAAACGCACGCGCGGCGGCGTCGCCGTCGAGGACTGAGCGAGCGCTCAGAAAACTGGCCCACGTCGACAGCAGCCGACGGCGCAGCCACTATTGATGGGTATGGGGCCGATTCGCCGACACCGGATACTGCTGATCGCGCTGGCCGCGGTCCTCGCTCTCGTCACTCCGGTGACGCCCGCGGCGGCGGCGCCCGGCGACCCGGTCGCCGCGGCGGCACAGGTGGAACCGGCCGTGGTCCGCATCGACACCGAGGTCGACTACCAGGGCGTGATCGGCCTCGGCACCGGCATCGTGCTCGATCCCGGCGGCCAGGTGCTGACCAACTTCCACGTCGTGCAGGGCGCGGACCGCATCACCGCGACCGTCGGCGGGCGGTCCTACCCCGCGCAGCTCATGGGATACGACCGCGGACGCGACATCGCGGTGCTGCAGCTGCTCGGCGCCGGCGGTCTGCCGGTGGCCCCCATCGGTGACGCCTACGCGCTGGCTCCCGGCCAGCCCGTCATCGCCCTCGGCAACGCGATGGGCACCGACGCGCCGCTCACCCGCGAGGTCGGCACCCTGACCGCGTTCGGCCGGACCGTCGAGGCCGAGGACACCCTGACCGGCACCAAGGACGAGTTGACCGGGCTCTTCGAGTTCGCCGCGCCGGTTCGCGCCGGCGACTCCGGTGGTCCGGTGGTCGACGGCGAAGGCCGGGTCGTCGGCATCACGACCGCAGCATCGGTGAACTTCCGGATGGGTCCCGGCGGGAAGGGCTTCGCCATCCCGATCAACGACGCGATGGCCGTGGCCGGGCAGATCCGGGCCGGGGTGCCCTCCGACAGCGTGCACATCGGTCCGCCCGTCCTGCTCGGTGTCGGCGTGCGCACCACCCCGCGTGACGAACCCGGTGTGCTGGTGCAGGAGGTGATGACCGGTGGCCCGGCCCAGCTGGCCGGGGTGATGCCGGGCGACGTCCTCACCGTGCTCGACGGCACCACGCTGGACTCCACCAACACCCTGACCTCGGTGCTCGACCGGCACTATCCCGGTGACGTGCTGGACCTGACGTGGATCGACCGGGCGGGCCAGACGCGCACGAGCAAGGCGGTGCTGACGCCGGCCGTCTGATTTCACCGAATCCGGCCGGACGCACCACCGCCAAACCTATGCTGAGCGAGTGCCCAACACTGTGTCATACCGGGTCGTCCAGTGGACGACGGGAAACGTAGGAAAGTCCTCGGTCGCCGCAATCGCAGACAACCCGAACCTGGAACTCGTCGGTTGTTACGCCTGGTCGGACGACAAGGTCGGCCGTGACGCGGGCGAGCTCGTCGGCATCGAACCGTTGGGGGTGGCCGCCACCAACGACATCGACGCGCTGCTCGCCCTGAAACCGGACGTCGTGGTCTACAACCCGATGTGGATCAACGTCGACGAACTCGTCCGGATCCTGGAGTCGGGCGTCAATGTGGTCGCGTCGGCGTCCTTCATCACCGGACGCAACCTCGGCGCGGACCGCGACAAGCTCGTCGACGCATGTCAGCGGGGCGGGTCGACGCTGTTCGGCTCCGGGGTCAGCCCCGGCTTCGCCGAGTTGCTGGCCATCGTCGCGGGCACCGCGTGCGACCGCATCGACAAGGTGATCATCGCCGAGTCCGCCGACACCACGCTCTATGACTCCCCCGACACCGAGCGGCCGGTCGGGTTCGGCACCGCGATCGACGACCCGGGGCTGCAGCCGATGGCCTCGAACGGCACTGCCGTGTTCGCCGAGGCGGTGCAGCTGGTCGCCGACGCGCTGGGCATCGAACTGGACGAGATCACCTGCGTCGCCGAGTACGCCCAGACCACCGAGGATCTCGTGATGGCGTCGTGGACGATCCCCGCCGGCCACGTCGCCGGTGTGTATGCCAGCTGGCGAGGCATCTACCAGGGTGAGACCGTGATCGACGTCAACGTCCGCTGGAAGAAGGGCCAGACCCTCGACCCCGACTGGCAACTCGACGGTGACGGCTGGAAGATCACGATCGAGGGCCGGCCCACGGTGAACATGCAGGTCGGGTTCCTGCCGCCGCAGGACATGATCGAGAACGCCAAGACGATCGAGGATTTCTTCGTGCTCGGCCACATCATGACCGCGATGCCTCCGATCCACGCGATCCCGGCCGTCGTCGCGGCGGCGCCGGGCATCGCGACGTACAACGATCTGCCGCTGCCCAATCCGCGCGGGGTGGTGCCCGTCCGCAGGCCCTAGTCCGCAGCCCGCAGCGTCCGCGCGATCACCTCGATGACCTTCTGCGGCTGTTTCTCCAGATAGAAGTGGCCGCCGGCGAAGGTGTGCACCTCGCCGCCACCGGTGGTGTGCTCGTGCCACGCGCGCGCATCGGCCTCGCTGGTCTTCGGATCGTCGGTCGCCGTCATGACCACGACCGGAGCGCTGATCCCGACGTCGGTCCCGCGGTGGTAGTCCTGCAGCGCCCGGTAATCGTTGCCGAAGGCCGGCAGGAACGTCGCCAGGAGATCGGGGTTCTCCAGGACACGGGGGTCGGTGCCGCCGAGGTCACGCATCACGCCGACGAGGACGGTGTCGGTCGTGACCCTGCGCTCGTCGCCGTAACGGCTCGGTGCCCGAGAGCCGGACGCGAACACCGTCACCACCTGCGGTCCGCCCGCGGCTTCGCAGCGCCGCGCGACCTCGAAGGCGAGCACCGCCCCCATGCTGTGCCCGAAGAACGCCAGCGGCGCGTCCGGAACCGCGCTCAGCGCGGCATAGGCCTGGTCGGCGAGGTCGTCGATGGTCTCGATGAACGGCTCGCTGTAGCGGTCCTGGCGGCCCGGATACTGCACACCGAACACGTCGAATTCCGGTGCCAGCGCCGCCGACATCGGAAAGTAGTAGCTCGCCGAACCACCCGCGTGCGGGAAGCACACCAGGCGGATACGGGCGGTGGGCGAAGGGTGGAAGTTACGCATCCAGCGATTGCGCGGCGGTGTCGTCATGGCACGGGCACCGGCTCGCCGGCGGGGGCTGGTGGCGGTTCGGCAGCGGGGGCCGGCGGCACCTCGACGACCCGCACGACACGCGCCGACAGCTGCGCTCCGGGCGGGCCGTCGACCACCACGTCCTTGAGGATCTCGGCCTGATCGCCGGTCACGGTGAACTGTCCGGGCTGTGGCTGATGCCCGCCCAGCACTTCGTATTCCACGGTGAACGGGGTCTCCGGGAACGGGTGCAACCCAACGTATTTGGGGTCGATCGTGTACGTGTAGAAGCACGGCCCGGCCGGGTCGCAGTGTTGCGCGGTGACCACGACGCCGATGAGGAACTCCTCGTCGGTGGGAACCGACGGCGGGGGCGGGGTCGGAGGCCTGCGCTCCGGGGCCGCGACGTCCTGCTGACCGCGGCTGCCGAAGATCATCATCGTCGCGACGCCGATGCCGCTGACGAGCAGGCCGACGATCGCCAGCGCGGCGAGCAACTTCCGGAGGGTGGCGATCGGCATGCACAGCAGGGTATCCGGCCGCACTAGTCACCGATGCGATTGCCGTCCTCGTCCCAGTGCGCGGCGACCTTCTTGCTGGGCTGAACGCGCGGCGGTTCGCCGGGCATCTTCGGGTAGTTCGGCGGGTACGGCAGGTCGCCGAGGCCGCGGTCCTCGTCGGCCTCGACCATCGTCAGCAGCTTCTCGATCGACTGCGCGTTCTTGTCGATGTCCGCCCACGGGTCCGGCCGTCCGGCGACGAAATCCGGCACCGTCAGGATCGTGTAGTCGTCGGGCTCGGCGTCGCGGAGCTCATCCCAGGTCAGCGGCGTGGAGACCGTCGCGATGGGGGTCTTGCGCGCCGAGTAGGCCGACGCGAAGGTGCGGTCGCGCGCATTCTGGTTGTAGTCGATGAACAGCCGCTTGCCCCGTTCCTCCTTCCACCACGACGTCGTCACCGCATCAGGAGCACGCCGCTCGACCTCACGGGCCAGCGCGATCCCGGCGCGACGCACCGCGATGAAGTCCCAGTCGGTCGCGATGCGCAGGAACACATGCACGCCACGCCCACCCGAGGTCTTGGGATAACCGACCAGACCGAGCTCGTCGAGTAGCGGCTTGAGCACGTCGACCGCGACGCTGCGGGCTTCGGTGAACCCGGTGCCCGGCTGCGGGTCCAGGTCGATGCGCAGCTCGTCGGGATGTTCCGTGTCCGGACAGCGGACCTGCCACGGGTGCAGCGTCACCGTCCCCATCTGCGCGGCCCACGCGATCGCCGCCGGGTGGGTGATCTTCAGTGCGTCCGCGGTGCGGCCGGACGGGAAAGTGACGGTGCAGGTTTCGAGGTAGTCCGGATGTTTCTGCGGCACCCGTTTCTGGTAGATCTCCTCGCCGTCGATGCCGTCGGGGAACCGCTGCAGGTGCACGGGCCGATCACGCAGCAGTTCGACCATCCGGTCGGCCACCGCGAGGTAGTACTCGACGAGCCTGCCCTTGGTGCCGTCGCTGCCGAGCTTCGGGAAGTACGGCTTGTCCGGATTGGTCAGCCGGACCTTGATCCCGTCGACGTCTATTTCGGTTGCGGCACTTGGCATCTATGACTCCAGCACGTCGTAGAGGTCGTAGTTCAGCGGAACGTCGAGCTGATCGAACGTGCAGCTGGCCGGATCCCGGTCGGGCCGCCAGCGCAGGAATTTCACCGCGTGCCGGAAGCGTCGGCCACTGTCGGTGTTGCCCTCCATCTGGTCGTAGGCCACCTCGCAGACGCGCTCCGGCCGCACCGGGATCCACCGCTTGTCGGCGGCCGAGTTCCACCGGCTCGGCTCGCCCTCACGCATGTCGTCACCGATGCGCAGCGGCTCCAGGTCGGCCAGCAGCTTCGTCCGCGCCTTCGCGGTGAACGACGCGGCACCACCGACCATCTGCAGTTCACCGTCGTCGCGGTAGAGGCCGAGCAGGATCGAGCCGATCCCCTCGCCGCTCTTGTGGATGCGGTAGCCGATCGCCACGCAGTCCGCGTCGCGGTGGTGTTTGACCTTGATCATCTCGCGTTTGCCCGGCAGGTAGGGCCCGTCCAGGCGCTTGGCGATGACACCGTCGAGCCCGGCGCCCTCGAACTCGTCGAGCCACTGCGCGCCGAGCGCGGGATCCTCGGTGGTGCGGGTGACGTGGCACCACTGTTTATGATTCACCGCGCCGATGAGCGCTTCGCGGCGTTTACGGAACGGTTCCTTCATCAGCGAGGTGTCCCCGACGGCCAGCGCGTCGAAACCGATGAAGTGCGCCGGCGTCTGCTCGGACAACATCTGGATCCGGGATTGCGCCGGGTGGATCCGCTGGCTCAGGGATTCCCAGTCCAATCTGATCCGCCCGGCGATGTCGCGGGGAACGACGATCTCGCCGTCGAGTACGCACCGCGGCGCGAGTTCGTCGCGCGCGGAGTCGAGCACCTCGGGGAAATAGCGGGCCAGGTCCTTGCCGCTGCGTGACAGCAGCACGACGTCATCGCCGTCGCGGAAGACGAGCGCGCGGAAGCCGTCCCACTTGGGTTCGTACGACCAGACGCCGGGTTCGTCGGGCACCTTGGTCTGCGCCTTGGCCAGCATCGGCTCCAGCGGTGGCCTCACCGGCAGGTCTGAAGGCATGGTCTCCATACTCACGTAGACCGGGGTACCCGGGCAATGTCATCGCGGGCACTGTCATCGTGTGAGCCCGTGGGCTGGGCCCGGCCAGGTTGCGAACTCGGACGGGCATTTCGGCGATGCGCTGGGGCAAGACCACCCGGCGTGCGTAACACCGCATCTTCAGAACGGGGGTGGGTCGTTGCCGTAGTCGGGTGGGGGTCGTTGGATGGCGGGTTGTCGGTCAAGGGCGCGGTGTTGTTCGAGGGCGCGTTGGGCGGCGTTGTAGTCCCGCTCGGCCTTGACCCTGGCCTGCTCCGCGTTTTTCAGACTGCGGATTTCGCGGGAATTAAGCCGCGAGCTGTGAATTCATATATTCGGTGCGGACTTCATGCGGTGTGCGGTAGCCGAGCGCGGAGTGAAGTCTGCGTCGA
>NZ_LMVQ01000127.1 GCF_001545925.1 Mycobacterium sp. NAZ190054
ATGCCTGCCACATCGTCGGGATCGCGCGGCCCCCGGTGACCGCCGAGGCGCCGACGGCCGCCAGCGCGGTCGGCGGGGTGACCTCGGAGAGCACCGAGTAGTAGAAGACGAACATCGCCGCGGCCGGCGCGGGCACGTCGAGGGCAAGCAGGGCGGGACCGATGATGACCCAGCCGATCACGAACGACGCCGTCACCGGTATGGCGAGTCCGAGAAGCGCCAGCGCGACCGCGGCGAAGACAGCCGTCAGCGCCAGGATGACGGTCCGGTTGTCGGTGAGGGCATCCACCCCGTTCACCAAAACCGACGAGAACTGGGATCCCAGACCGGTTTTCGTCGTCATCGCGGTGATGACGCCGGCCGCGGCACAGACCGCGACGACCGGGAGCACCCCGCGCACTCCCCCGCTCAGCGCGTCGAAGACACGACGCGGCGTCAGCCGGCCCCGCCGGTCGAGGAAGCTCAGCACGAACGCCACCGCGGTCGCGTAGACCACCGCCCTGGTCGCCGACATCCCCAACGCCAGGAACACGACGATAGCGATCATCGACACGAAGTGGTACCCGAACCGGGCCAACAGCTTCCACGTGGATTCGCTGCCCAAGTGTGCCGGCTTCATGCCGAAACGGCGGGCGTCGATCTCGACGGCCAGCAGGATGCCCAGGTAGTACAGGACGGTGGGAATCATCGCCCACCCCAGCACCGTCAGGTAGGACACCTCGAGGTACTCGGCCACGATGAACGCCGCCGCACCCAACGTGGGCGGCGACAGCAACGCGCCGACCCCGGCCGCGGCCAGTACCCCACCGGCCCGCTCCGGGGTGTAGCCGGCGCACCGCATGATCGGCCAGGTGATGGCGCCGACGCTGACCGCGGTCGCGGTGCCCGACCCGGAGACAGTGCCGAGCAGCAGTCCGGAGGCGACCGCCGTGCGGCCGGCTGCGCTGCGGGAGCGCCGGAACGCGGCGACCGAGAGATCGACGAAGAACCGTGCGCCGCCGGAGAGCTCAAGCACGGCACCGTAGATCGTGAACAACACGATGTAGGTGGCAGCCACATCGAGCGGGGTGCCGAAGAACCCGCTGCCCGAGTTGTACAGCGCGTCGACGATCTGGTCGTAGTCGAGGCCGGCGTGGCCGATCGCCCAGCCCTGGGGCATCAGCCCGCCGTAGTAGCCATAGGCCAGAAACAGACCGCACACGACGGGCAATGCCCAACCGGTGGTCCTGCGGCAGGCCTCCAGGATGAGGATCAGCAGCAGTGCGCCCATCACGACATCGGTCGGGGCGAGCATGCCCTGCCGGTCCAGGAACTCGTTGTAACCACCGCCACCGGAACCGATTCGCAGCGGCAGCACCGGATACAGACAGACCAGCAGCGTGACCGCGGCCAGCACCCAGTCCAACGGGCCCGGCCGGTCCTGCGGGTCGAGCCGGCCACCCCAGCCGGACCGGTAGACCAGGTACACCAACGGCAGTGAGCCGGCGAGGAACACGATCAGGTAGTACTGGCTGCCCTGCGACAGCGGCCGGAAGACCTGCCAGATCGTCAGCAGTGCCACCCCGAACGCCACCGCGGCGACAAGGCGACGGGTCCAGCCGGACAGCTCGCGGCCGGGCTTCTCCTGATCGTCGACCTGGGGCGCCGCGGGCGGTTCGGTGGTGGCGACCGCCCCCGGTGCGCCGGGCTCCGCCGATGGACTCCGGTTCATTGCATGCAGACGTTATGCCGCGTCGCCGGCCTCCGCGGTCGAATCCCGACTTCCGTTGGCGGAGAGCACTTGACGGAGCGGCGATGCCCCTAGGCTGATCCGATGGGGACCAGCGAAGAGCGCGACGGTGTCGAGCTGACCAACCTCGACCAACCGCTGACCGGCGACGCCGGGGCCACCAAGCGCGACCTCGTCGACTATCTGGACGCCGTCGCCGACCGCATCCTTCCGGTGCTGGCCGACCGCCCGCTCACGGTGCTGCGGGTGCTGCGCGGCCGGGCGCCGTTCATGCAGAAGAACGTGCCGAAGTACACCCCGGACTGGGTCCGCACCGTGTCGATGTGGGCGGACACGTCGAAGCGGGAGATCCGCTACGCGCTCTGCGACGACCGCCGCACCCTGCTGTGGCTGGCCAATCAGCGCGCCGTCGAATACCACCCGGCGCTCGGACTGGCCGGCGACATCTACCGCCCGACCCACCTGATCCTCGACCTCGACCCGCCCGACGGCCAGGATTTCGCCGCGGTGGTCGCCGTGGCACACCTGGTACGGCAGGCCCTGGCCGACAGCGGACTCGCGGGTGCGGTGAAGACCAGCGGCTCCCGCGGTCTGCACATCTTCGTCCCCGTCGACGGCAGCGCACCGGTCGACGACGTCGCGGCGGCCACCCGCGCGCTGGCGCACCGCGCCGCGGCGCTCGATCCGGCGATCGCGACGACGGCGTTCATCGTCGCCGACCGGGAGGGCAAAGTGTTCGTCGACGCCACCCGCGCCGGCGGGGCCACCGTCGCCGCGGCCTACAGCCCGCGGCTGCGTCCCGGCACCCCGGTCTCGTTCCCGGTGCCGTGGTCTGACCTGGACCGCGTCCACCCGTCGCAGTTCACGGTGCACACCGCACCGGCTGTGCTGGCCGGGCGCGACCCGTGGGCGGAGGCGATGCCGGAGCCGCAACGGCTGCCGGACAAGCTGATCGAGCACGGCCGGACCATCCCGGTCGCCCGGGTGGCCGCGATGCACGAAGGGAAACGACGCGCACGGGCGCGCCGCGAGCACTCCGACTGAAAACGAAACGGGCCGGACGGCCTACCCACCGGCCGGCTTCACCACGGTGGCCTTCGTCAGGCCGCTGACCGTCAGCACCGGCAGCAGGATCGGATGGACGAGAAGCTCGATCGATTCCGCGTACTCGAAGAGCACGTTGATGGCACCGCTGTCGAGGTACTCCACGGCGCTGAGGTCGACCAGCAGCGGGTCTGCGTCACGCTCGGCGACGGCGGCGCCGACGGCCGCGGAGAACGCGGCGATGTTGCTCATGTCCAGCTCACCGGCAGCCGCCAGCACCACCGAACCGTCCGGCCGACGCTCGGTGTGCAGGCTCAGCGGTGTGGCCATCACGCGATCCTGGTCTGCATCCGCACGGTGGTGCCGGTGTGCTGGGAGTCGATCGTCACATCCTGCATCAACGCCCGCATCAGCGTGATGCCCCGGCCCCGGTGCAGCGCCGGGACCTGCGCCGGCGCCTTCCAGGTGCCGGAGTCGGTGACGGTCAGGTACACGGTGTCGGGCAGCGCCATGGCGCGCAGCCGGACCCGCCCCTGCCGCTCGCGGTGGCCGTGCTCGATCGCGTTGGCCAATGCTTCCCCGACGGCGATCAACACGTCCAGCGTCTGTTCCTGCGACAGCCCCACGGCATTCAGCCAGCCGCGCAGCGCGGTCCGGCTGCCGGCCAGCTCCCCGACATCGGCGGCGAAGTCCAGCTCCAGCGGGGCGGGCTGGCGGTAGAGCAGCAGCGCGACGTCGTCGTGGTAGCCCTCATCGGGTGCGAGCCGGGACATGATCACATTGGCCAGCTCGTCCAGCGCGGTGGCCCGATTCCGCTGGACGATGTCGGTGGCGCGGGCGATCCCGTCGTCGATCGATTCCCGTCTGCGTTCGACCAGACCATCGGTGTAGAGCAGCAGGGTGGCCCGCGGCGGCATCGTCTCCCGCGCCTCGGTGCGGTGCGGCGGATTCCTGAGGCCGAGCGGCGTGGCACGGGCCCCTTCGAGGAGCCGGGTGGAGCGGTCCGCGGTGACGAGAATCGGGGGCGGGTGACCCGCGCACGAATAGACCAGTTCGCCGTTCTGCGGGTTGAGCACCGCGCAGAACGCGGTGGTGCAGCGCGCTCCGGGAAGCCGCGCCGCGAACCGGTCCAGCGCCGACAGCGCGGCCGCGGGGCTCGGGTGCTCCAGCAGCAGCGCGCGGCAGGCGCTGCGCAACTGCCCCATGATCGTCGCGGCGGTGAGGCCGTGCCCGACGCAGTCACCGACGATCAGTGCGATCCGGCCGTCGTCGAGGTTGACGACGTCGTACCAGTCGCCGCCGACCTGCAGCGGACTGGTCGCCGGCTGGTACCGGACGGCGAAGCCGCTCGACAGGGCCGGTCCGAGGATGGCGTGCTGGAGGGCCAGCGCCGTCTCCCGTTGCTGGTCGATCTGGTGCACTCGCTGCAGCCCCTGGCCGAGCCGGCCGGCCAGCACCGTGAGCAGGGTGTGGTCCTCGGAGGTGAACCGCCGCTGCTCGGACAGCTCGATGTACATCACGAGCACGCCACGGGGGTGCCGCAACGCGACGCCGGCCGCCCCGGCGGTGGAGGTGTCCGGGGCGAGCAGTTGGTCGTCGCGCAGCGCGGTGAGCGCCGCCCGGGTGTGCTCGGACAGGTCGGCCCAGTGTGCGGATTCTCCGACGCACACCAGGTGCGGGTCGGCTGAGTCGGTGTCGGAGTCGTCGGTGTCGGGCCACGTGGCGGCCAGCACGCGCCGCGCCCCCCACACGGCGGCGAACTCCGTCGCGGCGGCCAGCACCGCGTCGTCGAGGGTGTCGGCCTGGGAGAGTTGCTCGTTCAGTGAGGCCAACGCGGTTTCGCGCTGCACGATGTAGTGCTCGGCGCTGACGTCGCGCAGCGTTCCCACCACGACGTCACGCCCGGTGTCCGGATCCTCGGCGTGGGTGAACGTCACGGCCACGTACAGCTGGTGTCCGTCGCGATGGGTCAGCGGCAACGCCCCGATGCTCCCGTGCGGCTCCGCCCGCACGCTGTCGAAGGCGGCGGTGACCCTGGCGTATGCGTCGGGATTCTGCTCGGCCGACGGCCACCACGGGTACATCGGCTGGTAGGGCAGGCCGTCGGTGTCGTAGCCGAGCATCTCGGTGAACGCGTGGTTGATCTCGATGACGGCACCCTGGTCGTCACAGACGAAGAAGGCTTCCTGCAGGGAGTCGATCAGCGCCGAGCGCCAGCGCGCGTGGTGTTCACGCAGCCGCGCGAGTTCGACGTTCGCGCGGACCCGAGCCAGCAGTTCGGCCGCGGCGAACGGCTTGACGAGGTAGTCGTCGGCACCGGCGCGCAGCCCGCTGATCGACGCCTCCAGACCGGCCCGGGCCGACAACAGCAGTACCGGCAGGGCCGCTGTGCGGCGGTCGGTGCGCAGCTTTTCGACCAGTCCCAACCCGTCGAGTCGCGGCATCATCACATCGCTGATCACGATGTCGGGCGGGTTGGCCCGGATCGCCTCCAGCGCCTGGAGCCCGTCGACGACGGCGTCCACGTGGTAGCCGTCGGAGCGCAGCAGCCGGCTCAGATAGTCCCGCATGTCGGCGTTGTCGTCGGCGATCAACACCCGTGACGGGGTCACCGCGCCCGGCGCCGCAGGCGCGATCGCCGGTGGCGCGGTGGCGGACTCGCGTCGATCGGGTTCGGCGGGGATCCACCGCAACGCCTCCTCGACATAGGGGGCGGCCGCTGCGGCGGGACGGGGTGCGCCGCCGTCCGGGGCGATCGCGTCGCCGGGCAGGTGCGCGGTGCCGAACGGCAGCCGGATGGTGAACGTGGTCCCCCGCCCTTCGGCGCTGTCGGCGACGATCGTGCCGCCGTGCACTGCGATCAACTCCTTGACCAGTGCCAGCCCGATCCCGCTGCCCTCGTTCGAGCGCGCCTTCGCGTTCTCGATGCGGTGGAACCGTTCGAACAGCCGCGGCATCTCCGCGGCGGGCACGCCCGAACCGGTGTCGGCCACCACGACCACCGCGGCCTGCCCGTCCTGGCGCACCCGGACCCACACCGTGCCCTCGAAGGTGAACTTCAGCGCGTTCGACAGCAGGTTGAAGATCACCTTCTCCCACATGTCGCGGTCCACGTACACCGGCTCGTCGAGAGGCCCGCAGTCGACGTCGAAAGCGAGCCCGGCACGCTCCATCGCCGAACGGAACACGCTGGCGAGCTCGGCGGTCAGGGATCCCAGGTCCACCGGCCGATAGAGCGCCTGGGCGCGGCCGGCCTCGATCCGGGAGAAATCGAGCAACGTGTTCACCAGCTTGGTAAGCCGTAACCCATTGCGCCACACCACATCTAGCTCTCGGCGGACACTCTCGTCGACACCTTCGGCGCGCCGCAGCTCGAACACCGGGTCCAGGATCAACGTCAGCGGGGTGCGGAACTCGTGGCTGATGTTGGAGAAGAACGCGGTCTTGGCGCGGTCGAGTTCGGCGAGTTCCTCGGCCCGCAGCTGCTGTGCGCGGTAGCTGCGCGCCAGACCGACGCCCGCCGCGATGTGCGCGGCCACCAGGGTCACGAAGCCGCGGTAGGCGTCGTCCAACAGCCGGTAGCGGTTCAACGCGGCGACCAGGAAACCGCTCGGCGAACCGCCCTGATGCAGCAACGGAACGACGAGGGCCTGCACCGGCGGACGGCGCCAGTCCCCGGTCGGCAGCGCCGGGTACGCGTCGCCGTCGAGGTCGACCAGCACGGTTTGCCCGCGCGCCGGTTCGGCGACGGGCCACGGGCCGTCGCCACCGGGCGTCAGCCGCGCCGGCACCGAGGGATGCCCCGCGGAGATGCCGCTGGCGCCCGCCAGTCGCGCCGAACCGTCGTCGTCGAACAGATACGTCAGTGTGAAGGGGAGATCCCGAAGGTTGTGGGCCAGCTGCTCGTCGACGAATCTGAGGATGTCCTCCTCGGCCCGCACCAGGCTCGGGTCGGATCCGAGATCGCGCAACGTCGCCATCCGTCGCTCACCGATCACCTGCGAGGTGTCCTCGCTGACCACGCACAGCATGCCGACCACCCGGGCGCCGTCGTCGCGCAGCGGGCTGTACGAGAACGTGTGATAGGTCTCCTCGACGTAGCCGGAACGCTGAAGGAACAGCAGCAGCGCGGTGTCCCAGGTCGCCTCTCCGGTGGACAACACCCGTTCGATGCGCGGACCGATGTCGTCCCAGATCTCCGCCCACACCTCGCGGGCCGGTCGCCCCAGCGCCCACGGGTACTTCCGCCCCAACGTGTCGCGCCGGTAGGCGTCGTTGCAGAAGAACGTCAGGTCCGGTCCCCATGCCATCCACATCGGGAACCGCGACGACAGCAGGATGCTGACCGCGGTAAGAAGGCTCTGCGGCCACCGGTCCGGCGGGCCGAGCGGTGTCGCCGCCCAGTCGACCGCGGCATGATCACGGCCGACATCACCACCGTCGGCGAAAATTCGTCCCGGCGAGCGATTTTCGCCGCTCATACCGCTCATCCGGCCTCGCCCGCTGCCAGGGCGTCCGCGACGGTGCGGAAGGGACGCAGAACGGCGTCGAGCTTGGTGACCTCGATGGGCCGGAGCACCTCGGCGTTGTCGGCCACCACCCGCACCGCGATGCCGCTGACATCACCGCCTTCCACACAGTCCAGCAGCGCGTTCAACCCGGCGCTGCCGAAATAGGTCACGCCGGTGAGGTCGACGACGAGCACGCGGAGGGGATGCGCGAGCGCCGCTGCGGTCCCGGCCTTCAGCGCACCGGTGAGGCGTTCGACGGTGCCGGTGTCCACCTCGCCACGGACCTGCATCACGACCGCGCGGTCGCGCACGTCCTGCACGATGTCCAGGGGTTTCACGCGCTCGGTGACCGTCACTCGACGCGCTGGTGCACGGTCAGCAGCAGGTGGTCGAACTGCCGGCGCAGATCGTCGCGGAGTTCTACGTTGCCGAACTCGGCGACGATCTGCGCGGCCAGCAATCGAAGTTTCGTGTTCGTCTGCTGAGACCTCCACTGCAGCAACTCGAATGCCTGATCCGCGCCGACGCCGTACACCAGCATCAGCGCGCCCTTGGCCTGTTCGATGGCGGCGCGGGCCTCGAACAGATCCGGCAGGGCGGTGTCCAGGACGTCACGGCGGGCCTGGTCGAGGGTGTCGGTCAGGTCGACGTAATACCCCTCCGTGCCGATCACCGCGCCGGTGTCGTCGAGCATCCGGTCGGCCAGCACCAGCACGCTGTGTTCCCGATTCTGGGTGTCGAGGAAACGGTGCCTGCTGGAGAAGGATCCGCCCGAGTGCAACGCGTGGTCCAGCAACTCCTGAACATGCCGCCGGTCCTCGGGATGTTTGTGCGCGAGAAGCAGTTCGGTGGTGGGTGTGATGGTGCCGGGCTCGTAGCCGTGCATACGGGCCACCTCGTCCGACCACTCCCACCGCTGACCCAGAAACCAGAAGCGGAAGCCACCGACGCGCAGATCGTTGCTTGACCGGCATGATTCGTCGGCAGACGACTCGGACAAGCGCTCGGCACGCGACATTGCCGCATTATTCCACCGGAACGCCATCGGCAAACACGTTCGAAAAGGGTGGAATCAGGTGTCCGTGGCCGCCGCCGTCTGGGGGCCGAACTCGTTGGCCACGGGAACGACGACGTTGGCCGGGAAGCCGCCGCGGCGGGCGTGCTCGCGAACGGCGTCCTCGTCGTCCGCCTCGTGGATGCAGTAGACCTTGTCGCCGGCGACGTAGCTGGTGATCCACCGGTACGGAACTCCGAGTGACTGCATGGCGGCGTTGGATTTCCGGGCGATCTCGGCGAGCTGCTCCTGGGTCAGCTCGGATGCGCCGGGGATCTCCCGCTCGATGAGGAAGCGTGACATGGTGCCCTCCTGGCTTGGTCGGTCCGGCCGGGGTGCCGGACCTGCTCCACCGTGCACCGCCGGCACACGCGGTGTCATCGGGGAAACCTCCCCAGATGCCGCCGGAACCTTCCCCTTACAAGCAGTGTTTTCGCTGGTGGGGCGCGTCGTTTGCGGATAGCATCGGTCCGTGACGCTCACCGAGCGCGAGCACGAACTCGACCAGCTCGCGGCGCGGGGAACCGCGGCACGCACCGGCCGCGGAGGCGCGGTGCTGGTGTGCGGCGAATCCGGCGCGGGGAAGACGTCATTCGTCGAGACGTTCGTCGCGGGTCTGCCGGAGGGCACCCGGGTGCTGTGGGGGGCGTGTGACCCGCTGTGCACGCCGAGACCGCTGGGCCCGCTGCACGATCTCGCCTGCCGTTTCGGCGCCGCGACACAGAGGCATCTGCGCGACGGCGACCAGCCTTACGACATCTTCGCCGCGGTGTTCGACGATCTCCGTGCCGATCCCTCGGTGCTGGTGCTCGACGACCTGCAATGGGCCGATCAGGGCACGATCGACCTATTGCGGTTCCTGCTGCGCCGCGCCCCGCAGTCGCACCTGCTCACGGTCGGCATCCTTCGCGACGATGAGGTCGGCGTCTCGCACCCGCTGCGCGGCCTGCTGGGTGATGTGGCCCGTTCCCCGCACGCACAGTCCCTGACGGTGCCCGCGCTGAGCCCGGCCGCCGTCGCCACGATGGTCGGTGACCGCCGCGTCGACCCCGACCGGTTGCACCGGATCACCGGCGGCAACGCGTTTTTCGTGTGCGAGATGCTCGACCACGACGGCGCGGACCTGCCGGTCACGGTGCGCGACGCGATCCTGGCCCGCACCGCGGACCTCGACGCCGCCGCATGGGATCTTCTGCACCTGCTGACATGCGCCCCCGGTGCGATCGGCGATCACCTGCTGATCGGGCTCGGGGTGACGCTGCCGGCGCTGCGGGCGCTCGACCAGGCGAAACTGATCAGGCGCGACGCGCGCGGGGTCGCGTTCCGCCATGACCTGTGCCGCCGGGCGATCGCCGGGGTGATTCCGCCCGGCGCCGAGCCGGGGCTGCACCGCCGCTTCCTCGACGCGCTCCGCGACGTGTCCGACGAGGACCCCGCCGCG
>NZ_LMVQ01000128.1 GCF_001545925.1 Mycobacterium sp. NAZ190054
CTGCGGCGTGGCGTCCCGCAACGAGTCGGTCAACGTCTGCAGCGCCATCTCGAACCTCGGCTTGTCCAGCGCACTGACATTCTGGCCGAGATCCTGCAGAGCCGTGTTGAGGGTGTACGCGGTCGTGGTGCGGCCCAACGGGATCACCGTCGAGTCACCACCGCCCTTGGGCGTGACGCCCAGCGACTTCTCGCCGAGCACGGTGTCGGTCTTGATCGCGACCAGCGACTGGTCACCGACCTTGATGCCACGGTCGACCGTGAAGCTGATCTTGGCGGCGTCACCGGCCAGCTCGACGGCGGTCACCTTGCCGACGGTGATGCCCGAGATGTTGACGTCGTTGCCCGGCGTGATGCCGCCCGCATCGGCGAAGTACGCCTCGTACGGTTTGCCCTGCGGGAAGAACGGCAGGCTCGAGTATCCGAAGGACACCAGCACCAGGCACCCGACCAGGACGATACCGAAGATGCCGGTCCGCAACGGGTTCGAATCGTCCGACCTACTCATTCTCGGCACACCTCCCCTTGCTCGGATCCGGCGGGCCGCCGAACGGGACCAGGATGTCGCTGCCCGCCGGGCCGTTGATCTTCATGCGCGTCGAGCAGTAGAAGATGTTGAAGAACGACCCGTAGGCACCGAGCGCGTTGAGCCGCAGGTAGTTCTCGCCGAGCGGCTCGATGACCTTGTTGACGTCGGCCTTGCGCTCGTCGAAGCGCTGGGCGAACGGCCGGACGTTCTCGATCACACCCTGGACCGGCCTGCGGGACTGCTCCAGCATCTCGGTCAGGTCGTTCTCGGCCGACGCCAGCGGGCCGATGGCTCCGGCGATCGGGTCGCGGCCCTCGGCCAGCCCGGTGATCAGCTTCTGCAGCTGGTCCACGCTGGCGTTGAACTGGGCGCCCTTCTCGTCGACGGTGCCCAGCACGGTGTTCAGGTTGTCGATCACGTCGCCGATGAGCTGATCGCGTGCGGCCAGCGTCTGGGTGAACGCGCTGGTGTTCGCCAGCATCGCCGACAGCGCACCGCCCTCGCCCTGGAGCAGTTCGATGACGGCGTTGCTGATCTCGGTGACCTTGGCTCCGTCCAGGCCCTTGAGCACCGGCCGCAGGCCGCCCAGCAACGCGTCCAGATCCAGTGCCGGTTGCGTGTTGACGATGGTGCCGCCCTTGGGCAGTTTGACGAGATCGCCGGGGCCCGAGGTGATCTCGAGGTAGCGGTCCCCCACCAGGTTCTCGTAGCGGACGACGGCCTTGGTCGAGGTGTAGAGCTGGTAGCGGTCGTTGACGCTGAACGCCACGTCGACGGTGTTGTCGGGGTTGAGCTTCACGCCCTCGACGGTGCCGACCGGTACCCCGGCGATACGCACGTCCTGTCCCGGCTCCAGCCGCGACGCATCGGTGAACGTCGCGTGGTACTTGTCCTCCGAGGCGAACCTGAACTCGCCGAACACGACCACCAGCATCGCCGCGACCAGGAGCATCGCGACGGTGAAGACGCTGACGGCGACGAGGGTCCTGTCACGCTTCATCAGAAGTCGTCCCTTTCCGCGTAGGCGCCGTTGAACAGGAACTGCAGCGTCGAGGGCGCGTCGAACTGCAGCTCGGTGTTCGGCTGATACGGGACATAGGCGTTGTCGGTGACCAGGAACGGCGTATGGTACCACGAGCCGCCGTACTGCTTGCTCGGAACCTCCGGCAGGCCACGGCAGTTCGGGCCGCCGGACGCGTTCACCAGTGGCAGGCTCTCCGGGTAGGTGTAGGCCGGTGAGCCCGGCAGGAAGTTCGACGACACGAACAGACCCGGCCGGATCCCGCCGATGATCGGGGCGAACCGGTCGACCGCGACCGCCGTGCCCTTGAGGGTGCAGCCGAACACCGGTGAGTACTCGGCGGCCACCTTCAGCGGTGCCCGCAACCGCTGTACCGCGGCGATGTAGTCGTCGGCGGCCGGTTCCAGGGTGGCCGTGCCGTTGTCGGCCAGCCCGGTCGCCGCCAGCAGCGCGGCGTTCAGGTTGTCCTGTTCGTCGACGATGGTCTGGCTGATGGCCGGCGCGTTCTCCAGGACGCGCACCAGATCCGGGCCGGCGTCGCCGTAGATGTCGGCCACCACCGCGGTGCGGCGCAGATCCTCCTGCAGCGCAGGCAGCTTCGGGTTCAGCTGTCCCAGGTACTGGTTCAGTCCGGTCAGCAGCGCGCCGGCGTCGTCGCCGTTGCCGCGCAAGCCCTCGGCGAGCGCCGACAGCGCGGCGTTGAGGTTGACCGGGTCGATCTTGTCCAACAGCTCGGTGAGCGTCTGGAACAGCGTGTTCACCTCGAGTTGCACGCTGTCGGCCTCGACCTCGGCGCCGGCGCGCAGCGACTGACCGTCCGGATACTCCGGCGGCAGGAACTCGACCGCCTTGGCGCCGAAGATCGTGGTGCCACCGATGCGCACGGGTGAGTCCGCGGGGATGTAGCGCATGTCGCTGCGGTTGATGGCCAGCGTGAGCTTGGCGCCGTCGCCGGCATACTCGATCGACTCCACCTTGCCGACCTGGATCCCGCGGTACTTGACCTTGGCGTCGACGTCCATCACCAGACCGGCCCGCGGCGAGAGCACCGTGACCTTGTCGGTCGGCGTGAACGCCGCCGTGTAGGACAGGTAGGTGAACACCACGGCGATCAGCACCAGCACAGCGAGGATCGCCGCAGCGATCCTCACATGGCTGCGCCTGGCGTCACCGTCGGCCATCTTGTTCCCGCCCTATCCCGAGAGGTTGAAGTTGCCGGACGCGCCGTAGACGGCGAGTGAGATCAACAGCACGATCGTCACGACGACGATCAGCGACGTGCGCACCGCCTGGCCCACCGCGATGCCCACCCCGACCGGACCACCCGAGGCGTTGTAGCCGTAGTAGGTGTGCACCAGCATCACCGCGACCGCCATCACGATCGCCTGCAGGAACGACCACAGCAGGTCGCTCGGGATCAGGAACGTGTTGAAGTAGTGGTCGTACAGGCCGGCGGACTGGCCGTTGATGTAGACCGTGGTGAACCTCGCGGCGAAGAACGCCGCCAGCACCGACAGCGCGTAGAGCGGCACGATCGCGATCAGTCCCGCGATCAGCCGGGTGGACACCAGGTAGGAGACCGCGTGCACCGCCATCGATTCGACCGCATCGATCTCCTCGGCCACCCGCATCGCGCCCAGCTGCGCGGTGGCACCCGCTCCGATGGTGGCCGCGAGCGCGATGCCGGCGATCACCGGCGCGACGATGCGCACGTTCAGGAAAGCCGACAGGAAGCCGGTGAGCGCCTCGATACCGATGTTGCCCAGTGACGAATAGCCCTGCACGGCGATGACGCCGCCCGAAGCGAGCGTCATGAACGCCGCGACGCCGACGGTGCCGCCGATCATCACGAGCGCCCCGGTCCCCATGGACATCTCGGCGATGAGCCGGATCGTCTCCTTGCGGTAGCGGGTGACGGCGTTGGGGACGTAACGGAACGTCTCCCCGTAGAACAGCGCCTGTTCGCCCACGGTGTCGACGGCCCGGGGGAAGACGCGCAGCAGTCGGCGCAGGCGGAGAGTGGCGTCGTAACTCACAGCACCCTGACCCCGACCGCGGTCATGATCACGTTGATCACGAACAGACAGATGAACGCGTAGACCACGGTCTCGTTGACCGCGTTGCCGACGCCCTTCGGGCCGCCCTGGACGGTCAGCCCGCGGTAGCAGCCGACCAGCCCGGCGACCACCCCGAACAGCAGCGCCTTGATCTCGGCCAGGATCAGCTCCCCGAGGCCGGTCAGGACCGTCAGCCCGTTGATGAACGCCCCGGGGTTCACGCCCTGCAGGAACACCGAGAACACGTAGCCGCCGGACAGACCGATCAGACAGACCAGTCCGTTGAGCAGCAACGCGACGAAGGTGGACGCCAGCACCCGCGGCACGACGAGGCGTTGGATCGGATCGATGCCCAGCACCCGCATCGCGTCGATCTCTTCCCGGATGGTGCGCGCACCGAGGTCGGCGCAGATCGCCGTGGCGCCGGCACCGGCCACCACCAGCACCGTGACGACGGGGCCCAGCTGGGTGATGGTGCCGAACGCGGTGCCCGCCCCGGACAGGTCGGCGGCACCGATCTCACGGAGCAGGATGTTCAGGGTGAACGCCACCAGCACGGTGAACGGGATGGCGACCAGCAGTGTCGGCACCAGCGAGACCCGCGCGATCATCCAGGTCTGCTCGAGGAACTCGCGGAACTGGAAGGGCCGGCGGAAGGTCTTGACGAACGTCTCCAAGGACATCTCGACGAACCCGCCCACGGCCCGCGCCGGCGCCGCAAGCTGTTCGATCAACCTCGGCTCCGTTCTCGGGACGCGGGGTTCGGGAGGAACGACCGGCGGCGTGCTGTGGCGAATACTGATAAGCCGGGTGCCGACGTCGTGTTCCCGCCCCTTGGACAAGCGCTGCTCTTAGTAAGCTGGATCATACTAACTAGAACGTGTTCGCAGTGTCAAAGATCGCAAATCCAGTCACATTTGTGATATCAGCGCTGCTCAATGCTGGTGTGACGCAGCTCATTCTAGAACGTGTTCTAGTCATGGGAGAGCGCAGCCGACCAGGACCGTCAGGCCGGGTCGCCGAGCCCCATCGCCGCCGAGAAACTCCGTTCCGGGTCACGATCAGCAAAGTAGTTCTGGAGCGTGTCCGACAACGCCGCCGGCTCCCACGCATCACCGTCGGCGCTGAACTGCCGTTCTGCCGTCGGAGCCGCGATGAGCGTCACCGTCGGACCATAGACGATGAACAGCTGTCCGTTGACCCCTTCGGCGGCAGGGGAGGCCAGGAACCGGACCAGGTTGACCACGTGGTCGGGCGACAGCGGATCCACCGCACCCGCCGGCAGCTCCGGCGCGTCCCCGAACACGCCCGCCGTCATCGCCGTGCGCGCCCTCGGCGCGATCACATTGGCCCGCACGCCGAAGCGGCCCAGCGCACGCGCCGCCGACAGCGTCAGCGCGGTGATGCCGGCCTTGGCCGCGCCGTAGTTCGGCTGACCGACCGGGCCGGACAGCCCCGCCTCCGACGACGTGTTGATGATCCGGCCGTAGACCTGACCGTCTCCCGCCTTGGCCTTGCCGCGCCAGTACGTCGCGGCGTTGCGGGTCAGCAGGAAGTGGCCGCGCAGGTGCACCGCGATGACCGCGTCCCATTCCTCGTCGGTCATGTTGAACAGGATGCGGTCCCGGGTGATGCCGGCGTTGTTGACGACGATGCCGAGCCCGCCCAGACCGTCGGCGGTCTCGAGCAGCTCGTCGGCCGTGGAGCGTTGGCTGATGTCACCGGCCACGGCGACGCCCTTGACGCCCGCGGCGGCGATCTCGTCGAGCACGTCGGACTTGTCCAGCGCCGGGGCCATGTCGTTGACGACGACGGTGGCGCCGGCCCTGGCGAGTCCGATGGCTTCGGCACGGCCCAGGCCGGCGGCGGCCCCGGTGACGACGGCGACGCGGCCGGACAGATCGGTTGTAGTCAACTTATGAATACCTCTAGTCGTGGCGGATCAGGGCTGCGCGGGGGCACTCGGCGACGGACTGCTCGGCCACCGCCTCCTCCTCCGGCGGGACCGGATCGGCCTTGACGACCGCATAGTCGTCATCGTCGAGCTCGAACAGGTCGGGGGCTATTCCGACACATACCGCGTTGCCTTCGCAACGGTCGCGATCCACTTCCACTCGCATCAGATCCTCCTGTCGGTCCGGGCTGTTGGTCCGATCCTGCCGGGCATGGGGTCAGCGCCCTGGACCCCAAGACTAGAACGTGTTACAACCGGGGAACACCCTAGGTATGCCCAGGCGTCCAGAATGGCACCCGGGGCCAAGGCTCGCAGAGAAGTGAGGACGACGCGATGCGGATCGGCTACACCCCCGAACAGGAGGAGCTACGTCGCGAACTGCGCGCGTACTTCACCAAGCTCATGACGCCCGAACGGGCCGAGGCGCTGGCGTCCAACGACGGCGAGATGGGTCGCGGCAATGTCTACCGCGAGACCGTCGCGCAGATGGGCAAGGACGGGTGGCTCACGCTGAGCTGGCCGAAGGAGTTCGGCGGCCAGGCCCGCCCGCCGATGGACGGCCTGATCTTCAACGACGAGGCCGCGATCGCCAACGTGCCGGTGCCGTTCCTGACGATCAACAGCGTCGCGCCGACGATCATGGCGTTCGGCACCGAGGAACAGAAGAAGTTCTTCCTGCCCAAGATCGCCTCCGGGGACCTGCACTTCTCGATCGGATATTCCGAACCCGGCGCGGGCACCGACCTGGCCTCGCTGCGGACGACGGCGGTGCGCGACGGCGACGACTACGTGATCAACGGCCAGAAGATGTGGACTTCCCTGATCGCCTACGCCGACTACGTGTGGCTGGCCGCGCGCACCAACCCCGACGCCAAGAAGCACCGCGGCATCTCGATGCTGATCGTGCCCACCACTGCGCAGGGGTTCTCGTGGACCCCGGTGCACACGATGTCGGGGGTGGACACCAGCGCGACCTACTACCAGGACGTCCGGGTGCCGGTGTCCAACCTCGTCGGCGAGGAGAACGCCGGCTGGAAACTGGTCACCAACCAGCTCAACCACGAGCGGGTCGCGCTCGTCTCGGCGCAGCCGATCTTCGTGGCGCTCAACGGGGTTCGCGAGTGGGCGCAGAACACCAAGGACGCCCACGGTAAGCGGCTCATCGATTCGGAGTGGGTGCAGCTGAACCTGGCGCGGGTGCATGCCAAGGCCGAGGTGCTCAAGCTGATCAACTGGGAGCTGGCCTCCGCCGAGGACTCCGCCCCGTCCCCGGCCGACGCGTCGGCGGCCAAGGTGTACGGCACCGAGCTCGCGACCGAGGCCTACCGGCTGCTGATGGAGGTGCTGGGCACCGCGGCGACGCTGCGCACGAACTCCCCAGGTGCGCTGCTGCGCGGACGCATAGAGCGCATGCACCGGTCCTGCCTGATCCTGACGTTCGGCGGCGGCACCAACGAGATCCAGCGCGACATCATCGGCATGGTCGCACTCGGCCTGCCCCGAGTGAACCGGTAAAGGATTCTGCAGAAATGGATTTCAAGACGACCGAAGCCGGCGACGACCTCGGCGGCCTGGTGCGCACGATCACCGAGACGGTGTGCACCCCGGAACATCAACGCGAACTCGACGGCCTCAGCGCGGAAACAGGGGGACGCTTCGACCGCGACCTGTGGGGCAAGCTGATCGCCGCCGACATCCTGTCCACCACGGCGCCTGAGGCGTTGGGCGGCGGCGGTTTCGGGGTGCTGGAGGAGTTCGCCGTACTGGTGGCGCTGGGACGCCAGTTGGCAGCGGTGCCGTATCTCGAGTCGGTGGTGTTGGCCGCGGGTGCGCTGGCGCGGTACGGATCCGGGACGTTGCAGCAGGACTGGGCGGCGCCGGCGGTCAGAGGCGAGAAGGTGCTCACCGTCGCGCTCGACGGCGAGATGGGCGAGGGACCGGTGCTGGCCCAGGCTGCCGGCGATGGCGTCACACTGACCGGCAGCAGGACCCAGGTGCCGTTCGGAGTGAGCGCCGACGCGTTCCTGGTACCCGCCGAGACCGATTCCGGCACAGCCGTTTATCTGGTGGCCTCAGCCGACGACGGGGTGACGGTCACCGCGCTGGACACCACCGGTTACGGCAGTGTGGCCGCGGTGCAGTTGCAGGGGGTCAGCCTCCGGGCCGACCGGCGCGTCGGCGGCCCCGAGGTGCTCGGCTGGCTGGTCACCCGGCACGCCCTGGGCCGCAGCGCGTACCAACTCGGCGTGCTGGAGCGCGCGCTGGAGATGACGGCGGCCTATGCGCGCGAGCGTGAGCAGTTCGACCGCCCGATCGGCAGCTTCCAGGCCGTCTCGTCGCGGCTGGCCGACGGCTACATCGACATCAAGGCTCTTCGCCTCACGCTGACCCAGGCGGCGTGGCGGCTTTCCGAGGACCTGCCCGCCGACATCGACGTGGCCAGCGCGGCGTTCTGGGCCGCCGAGGCCGGCCACCGCGTCGCCCACACCGCGGTACACGTCCACGGCGGTGTCGGCATCGACACCGACCATCCGGTGCACCGCTACTTCCTGGCCGCCAAGCAGACCGAGTTCGCGGTCGGCGGCGCCACCGGGCAGTTGCTGCGCATCGGCCGCGAACTGGCCGACACCCCGGTTTGAACCGTTCAACGGTGCCCACCGTCTCGTCGATGCTGGCGGCCCTGGCCGAGGTCGACGACCGAGGAGTGCACTGGGTCGACTCCGAGTCCGGCACGGTGTCGTTCACCAGCTGGCGCAACCACATTCGCGACGGCGCGGCACTCGCCGCCGCGCTGCGCGCCAGGCTCGATCCGGATCGCCCGCCCCATGTCGGCGTGCTGCTCGGCAATACCCCGTTCTTCGCCGCGGTGCTGGTCGCGGCCGCGCTGGCGGGCATCGTGCCGGTCGGGCTGAACCCGACCCGCCGCGGGGCGGCGCTGCGACGCGACATCGTTCACGCCGACTGCCAGTTGGTCCTCGCCGACCGCGACGGCACCCGCGACGGCGTCTGCACCGTCGACGTCGAAGCGCCGCCGTTCACCGAGGAACTCGCCGCGTGGCGCGGTGCGGCACCGGACTTCCCGGATCCCGATCCCGACGACCTGTTCATGCTGATCTTCACCTCGGGCACCAGTGGCGACCCGAAGGCGGTGCGGTGCACACACGAGAAGGTCGCGTTCCCCGGGCACATGCTCGCCGAGCGGTTCGAGCTCGGCCCCGCCGACACCTGCTATCTGTCGATGCCGATGTTCCATTCGAACGCGATCATGGCGGGCTGGGCACCGGCGGTGGCGGCCGGTGCGTCGATCGCGTTGCGCCGCAAGTTCTCCGCGTCGCAGTTCTTCCCGGATGTGCGCAGGTTCGGCGCGACGTACGCGAACTACGTCGGCAAGCCGCTGTCCTACATCCTGGCCACCCCCGAACGTGCGGACGACGCCGACAACCCGTTGCGGATCGCGTACGGCAACGAGGGTGCGCCTCGCGACCTGAGCCGCTTCGCCGAGCGGTTCGGGGTGACCGTGGTCGACGGCTTCGGCTCCAGCGAGGGCGGAATCGCCATCGCCCGCACCCCCGACACCCCCGAAGGCGCGCTGGGCCCGCTCGTCGGCGGGGTGACGATCGTCGACGTCGACACCGGAGCCGAGTGCGCTCCCGGAGAGGTCGGCGAACTGGTCAACACCTCGGGGCCGGGCCAGTTCCGCGGCTACTACAAGGATCCCGACGCCGAGGCCGAACGCATGCGTGGCGGCGTCTATCACAGCGGTGACCTGGCCTACCGCGACGAGCACGGCTTCGCGTACTTCGCCGGGCGGCTGGGCGACTGGATGCGCGTCGACGGCGAGAACCTCGGTACCGCGCCGATCGAGCGGATCCTGATGCGTTATCCCGGAGTCACCGAGGCCGCGGTGTACCCGATCCCGGATCCGGCCGTCGGCGACCAGGTGATGGCCGCGCTGGTGCTTCCCGATCCGACCTCGTTCGACCCTGAGTCGTTCACCCGGTTCCTGTGCGAGCAGAGCGATCTGGGGCCCAAGCAGTGGCCGAGGTTCGTGCGCACGGCAACCGCGCTGCCACGCACCGAGACCTTCAAGGTCCTCAAACGCCGGCTCTCCGCCGAGGGCATCGACTGCGCCGACCCGGTCCACCCGATCAGCCGG
>NZ_LMVQ01000129.1 GCF_001545925.1 Mycobacterium sp. NAZ190054
CGGGGTCGAGCCAGCGGTCCCAGTCCCGTTCGCTGACCGTCAGCGGCATCCGGTCGTGGATGTCGGCGAGCGGTCCGGCGGCGTCGGTGGTGATGATCGTGCAGCTCAGCAACGGTTTGGCGTCCTTGTCGGCGTTTTTCGGTCGCCACGTCGACCACAACCCGGCCATGAACAACGGCTCCCCGTCGCCGGCGTACATGAAGAACGGCGTCTTGGCCCCCTTCTCGCCGCGCCACTCGTACCAGCCGTCCATCGGCACCAGGCACCGCTTGGCCTTGGCCGAGCTCCGGAACGCCGGCGAAGACGTGACCTTGTCCGAACGGGCGTTGATCAGCAGCGGGCCCTTGGTGTCCGGGGCGCCGTCGTCGGTGGCCTTGGCCCACGGCGGCACCAGACCCCAGCGCATCAGCCGCACCCGGCGCGTCGATTCGTCGTCGGGCTCGGTGTGGCGTTTCACGACGGTCGCCACCCTGGTCGTCGGCGCCACGTTGTAATTCGGCGCCGAGGCGTCCTTGGTCTCGGCGGTGGCCTCGTCGATGGCTTTGATCTTCTCGGCCAGCAGCGCCGGATCGGTCGTCACCGCGAATCGTCCGCACATGGTGTCCATGGTTCCAGACCCGGTGAATCCGGCGCGAGACGCGACGTCCAGGGTGCTTTGCCGCGCCGGATTCGCGACAGGGAACAATGAACCCGTGCACACCTGGCCGGCCCCGTCGACAGCGACGCCCATCCACGCGACGGTCACCGTGCCGGGCTCGAAATCGCAGACCAACCGGGCTCTGGTGCTGGCGGCGCTCGCGGTCCCGCAGGGCACCTCGACCGTCGGCGGCGCGCTGCGCAGCCGCGACACCGACCTGATGATCACCGCACTGCAGGGCCTCGGGGTGACGGTGGAAGCCGACGACAGCGACCCGACCGAGTTGACGGTCAGCGGCGCGTTGGCCCCGCAGACCGGCGCCCGTATCGACTGCGGGCTGGCCGGGACGGTGCTGCGGTTCGTCCCGCCCGTCGCGGCGCTGACCACCGAGACGGTCACGTTCGACGGTGACGAGCAGGCCCGCTCGCGACCGATCGCGCCGCTGCTGGACGGATTGCGCGGGCTCGGGGTCGACGTCGACGGCGACGGGCTGCCGTTCGCGGTGCGCGGCGACGGGTCGGTGCGCGGCGGCACGGTGGAGATCGACGCGTCGGGGTCGTCGCAGTTCGTGTCCGGTCTGCTGCTCTCCGGCGCCGCGTTCACCGAGGGGCTGACCGTCGTGCACACCGGGGGCACGGTGCCGTCGGCGCCGCACATCGCGATGACGGTGTCGATGCTGCGCGACGCCGGCGTCGAGGTCGACGACTCCGCCGACGGCCGCTGGCGGGTGGCCCCGGGCCCGATCGCGGCCAGGCACTGGGCCGTCGAACCCGACCTGTCCAACGCGGTGCCGTTCCTGGCCGCCGCCGTGATCAGCGGTGGCGCCGTCCGGATGATGGGCTGGCCGGCTGTCAGCACGCAGCCCGCCGACACCATCGTGTCGATCCTGAGCAGCCTGGGAGCCGAAGTGCGGCAAGGCGATTCGTATCTGGAGGTGCAGGGCGCGACGGCCTATGACGGTATCGACGTCGACCTGCGCGAGGTCGGAGAGCTCGCACCGTCGGTCGCGGCGATGGCCGCGCTGGCGACCCCGGGCTCGGTGTCGCGGCTGCGCGGCATCGCGCATCTGCGCGGGCACGAGACCGACCGGTTGGCGGCGCTGAGCGCCGAACTCAACCGCATCGGCGGCCAGTGCGAGGAGACCGACGACGGCCTGCTGATCACCGCCCGGCACATGCACGGTGGGCGGTGGCAGTCCTACGCCGACCACCGGATGGCCACCGCCGGCGCGATCGTCGGGCTGCGGGTGCCGGGCATCGAGGTCGAGGACATCGGCACCACGGCCAAGACGTTGCCCGATTTTCCGCAGCTGTGGGCCGACATGCTCGCCGGTCAGTCCGACCTCCAGGCGGGCGCTTGAGCAAGCGCGAATACGACGAGTCCGATGTCCGGATCCGGCCCGGACGCGGCTCCCGTCCGCGCACCAAGACCCGCCCCGACCACGCCGACGCCCAGCAGGCGATGGTCGTCACCGTCGACCGGGGCCGCTGGGGATGTGTCCTCGGCGGTGATCCCGCCCGCCCGGTGACGGCGATGCGCGCCCGCGAACTGGGCCGCACCCCGATCGTGGTCGGCGACGAGGTCGACGTGGTCGGCGACCTGTCCGGCCGCGCCGACACGCTGGCCCGCATCGTGCGTCGCGGGGAACGCCGAACACTGTTGCGGCGCACCGCCGACGACACCGACCCGACCGAGCGGGTGGTGGTCGCCAACGCCGATCAACTGCTGATCGTGGTGGCGTTGGCCGACCCGCCGCCGCGCACCGGCCTGGTCGAGCGGACCCTGATCGCCGCGTACGCCGGCGGGCTGGTGCCGATCCTGTGTCTGACCAAGACCGATCTGGCGCCGGCGGAGCCGTTCGCCGAACAGTTCCGCGACCTCGACCTGATCATCACCACCGCGGGCCGCGACGACCCGCTCGAAGCAGTCGATTCGCTGCTGACCGACAAGGTCACCGCGCTGCTGGGCCACTCCGGGGTCGGCAAGTCGACTCTGGTCAATCGCCTTGTCCCCGATGCCGATCGGGCCATCGGCGCGGTCACCGACGTCGGCAAGGGCCGGCACACCTCGACCCAGTCCGTCGCGTTGCCGCTGCAATCGGGCGGCTGGGTGATCGACACCCCGGGCATCCGCTCGTTCGGGTTGGCGCACATCGCGCCCGACGACGTCGTGCTGGCGTTCTCGGACCTGGCCGACGCGATCGACGACTGCCCGCGCGGATGCGGGCACATGGGTCCGCCCGCCGATCCTGAGTGTGCGCTGGACGGGCTGACCGGCGCGGCCGAGGGCCGGGTTCGCGCGGCGCGCCGGTTGCTCGCCGCGCTGCGGGAAGGTTGACCCCTGCGTCGCGTGTTGTGCGCTGGGAAGCTGTTTGCATGGCCTGCCTGCCGGGCACGCTGTCGATGAAGAGTTAGGAGCGATTTTGAGCCACATACCCACGATCGAACTGAATGACGGCAACACGATTCCGCAGCTGGGTTTCGGTGTTTACCAGGTCCCGCCGGACCAGACGGCCGCGGCGGTGCGATCGGCGCTGGAGATCGGCTACCGCCACATTGACACCGCCGAGATGTACCAGAACGAGCAGGGCGTGGGACAGGGCATCCGTGAGGCCGGCATCGACCGCGCCGAGGTGTTCGTCACCAGCAAGCTCAACAACGGTTTCCACAAGCCCGACGACGCCCGGCGCGCGTTCGACGCCACCCTCAAGGCCCTGGAGTTCGACTATGTCGACCTGTTCCTGATCCACTGGCCGCTGCCCACGCTGTACGACGGTGACTACGTGTCGACCTGGAAGACCCTGGAGGAGTTCAAGAAGGACGGCCGCGCGCGCAGCATCGGCGTGTCGAACTTTCAGGTCGCGCACCTGCAGCGGCTGGCCGACGAGACCGGCACCGTGCCCGCGGTGAACCAGATCGAGGTGCACCCGTACTTCGCCAACGACGAGGTCCGGGCCTACGGCCGGCAGCACGGCATCGCGACCGAGGCGTGGTCGCCGATCGCGCAGGGCAAGGTGCTCGACGATCCCGTCGTCACCCGCATCGCCGGGGCCACCGGCAAGACGCCGGCGCAGGTGGTCCTGCGCTGGCACATCCAGCGCGGCGACATCGTCTTCCCCAAATCGGTGACACCGCAACGCATCAAGGAGAACTTCGCGCTGTTCGACTTCGAGCTCGGCGACGACGATTTCGCCGCGATCTCCGGTCTGGACCAAGGCGAGTCCGGCCGCATCGGACCGAACCCGGACACGTTCGACTTCATCCCGAGCTAGCCCGGGAAACACGGAACTCGCCCGCCATCAAGTGATGGCGGGCGAGTTTCGGGTGTCTTGCCTCCGGTTCAGGCGGCCAGGTCCTGCTGTTTGATCGCGGCCTTCGCGGCGACCTTCGCACGCCGGCGGCGGCGCACCGCGGCGATGGCCGTCTTCAGCCCGCGCCGCTCGGACGGGTCGAGCTCGGCGAACATCCGCTCACTGCGGGTCTCCGGCGCGTCGTCGGCAGTGTCGTGCAGGAACCGGTCCGGCAGCGACAGCTTCGCGATCGTCCGCCACGACTTGCCGTACTGAACCAGGAACGAGCCGGTGGTGTAGGGCAGGTCGTACTTGTCGCAGACCTCGCGCACCCGCAACGAGATCTCGTACAGCCGGTTGCTGGGCAGGTCCGGGTACAGATGGTGCTCGATCTGGTGACAGAGGTTTCCGCTCATGAAGCGCAGCACCGGGCCGTTCTCGAAGTTCGCGCTGCCGAGCATCTGCCGCAGATACCACTGCCCGCGGCTCTCGCCGATCATGTCGGTCTTGGTGAATTTCTCTGCGCCGTCGGGGAAATGGCCGCAGAAGATCACGGCGTTGGCCCACACGTTGCGGATGACGTTGGCGACCGCGTTGGCCTTCATCGTCGACTTGAACGTCGCCCCCGGCGACAGCGACGTGAGCGCGGGATATGCGACGTAGTCCTTGAACAACTGCTGGCCGGCCTTGATGCCGAACTCGCGGACCCGCACCAGCGTGGCCCTGCGGTCGTCGCGGCCCTTGAAGATCTTGCCGAGCTCCAGGTGCTGCAGACCCACGCCCCACTCGAAGCCGACCGCCAGCATCGTGTTGAAGAACAGATTGAGCACGTTCATCGGCCGCCACCGCTGATCGCGCGTCACGCGGATCAGGCCGTAGCCCACGTCGTCGTCCATGCCGAGGATGTTCGTGTACTTGTGGTGCATGAAGTTGTGGGTGAAGCGCCAGTGCTTGGAGGCGCCGCTCATGTCCCATTCCCATGAGGAGGAATGGATCTCGGGATCGTTCATCCAATCCCACTGCCCGTGCATGACGTTGTGGCCGATCTCCATGTTCTCGATGATCTTGGCCACGCCCAATGTCGCGGTGCCGGCCCACCAGTACCTGCGCTTGGAGCTGCCCGCCAGCATCAGCCGGCCGGCCACCTCGAGCGCGCGCTGGGCGGCGATGGTGCGGCGGATATAGCGCGCATCGCGCTCGCCTCGGGAGTCCTCGATGTCCTGGCGGATTGCGTCCAGCTCGCGGCCGAGATTCTCGATGTCGGCCTCGGTCAGATGGGTGAACTCTGGAACGTCGGTGATCGCCATAATCAGCCTCCTCTCTTCTACCTACGCTACCGTAACCTACGTCCACGTAGGTTACTAGTCAGTAAATGTCACACGTCGAGCGTGCAATCCCCCGATGCCGCCGACACACACGTCTGCACGCGGGTCCCCGGCTCGTGCTCGACACCGGTGCGCAGGTCGCGCACGTGGCCGTCGAGCAGCCCCACCACGCACGACTGGCAGATGCCCATCCGGCAGCCGAACGGCATCCGGATCCCGGCGGCCTCGCCCGCATCCATCAGTGATGTCGCACCGTCGACGGTGACGGTCCTGCCCGACTTGGAGAACTCGACGGTGCCGCCGCTGCCGTGCGAGGCCCGCGTCACCGCGAACCGCTCCAGATGCAGCCGGTCGGCGATGCCGGCGGCCGACCAGGTGTGTTCGGCGGCAGACAGCATGGCCTCGGGCCCGCAGGCCCACGTCTGGCGATCACGCCAGTCGGGCACGACGTCGTCGAGGCGGCCCATGTCGAGGCGCCCCTCGGTGCGCGTGGCCCGCAGACGCAGCCGGTACCCCTCGTGCCCGGCGGCGAGTTCGGACAGTTCGGCGGCGAACATCACGTCGTCCTCGGTCGGCGCCGAGTGCACGTGCACCACGTCGCCGATCTGGCCGCGGCGCGCCAGGGTGCGCAGCATCGACATCACCGGGGTGATCCCCGAACCCGCGGTCAGGAACAGCACCGACGCCGGCGCCGGGTCGGGCATCACGAAATTGCCTTGCGGCGCAGCCAGTCTCACGATCGTCCCGGGCGCGACGCCGCCGACCAGGTGGGTCGACAGGAAGCCCTCCGGCATCGCCTTGACGGTGATGGTGATCGTGCGCGAACCCTTGCTGGTGATGGGGCTGCTGGTCAGCGAGTAGGACCGCCAGCGCCACCGGCCGTCGACGAGCAGGCCGATGCCGATGTACTGGCCCGCCTCGTAGTCGAACGAGAACCCCCACCCCGGCTTGATGACCAGCGTGGCCGAGTCGACGGTCTCCCGGCGCACCTCCAGCACGCGGCCGCGCAGCTCGCGGGCCGACCACAGCGGATTGGCCAGCTTGAGGTAGTCGTCGGGCAACAGCGGTGTCGTGATGCGGCCGGCCACGGTGCGGAGCAGGTGCCAGCCGGGCCGGTCCTTGGCCCCGGCGACGGTGGGCCGCACGGTGTCGGCCACCTTGGCGGTGTTCTTGATGGTGTTCTTGGCCATGACGGCTGCTCCTACCCGGCTTGCGGTGGCTGTGGGTGGCTTACCCATCAAAGCGATGCTTCAACCTACGGTACCGTAACTTACGGAACCGTATCCATCCTCAGAGCAGGTCCAGCAGGAACGGGAACTCCTGCGGCGCGTACCACGCGAGGTCGTGGTCCTGGGCGTCGCCGACGGTCAGCTCGGCGTCCTCGTCGCCCAGGTCGGCGGCGTCGATCACCGCCATCGCGGCCAGCACCGCGGGCTCCGCCGCGGACGTGTCGACGTAGCCGGCGATCACCCGTCCGATCGGGACGGCACCGGAGATCCGCACCACCGCGTCGTCGAGGTCGGGCCGCAGGGTGACGCCGCCCGCCGCGTCGTCGAGGTCGGCCTCGACGACCACCCGACGCGGCGGCAGTCCCTCGGTGCCCTCGTCGTCGAGGATGCGCAGCGACGCCAGCGCGGCCTCTCGCAACGCGACGTCGGCGAGCTCGTCCTCGTCACCCTCGGCGTAGGCCTCCCGCAACGCGGGCGTCACCGCGAACGCGGTCCCGTTGACGGGGCGCAGGCTCTGATCGGCGACCAGGCGCTGCAGCATGGCCAACGTTGCGGGGACGTAGACGCGCACGGACCTGAGGGTAGCCGCCCCGGCCGCCTGCCCCGCTCAGCGCGACGCGCTCGGCTCGTCGTCGTCGGCGTCGGTGTCGGCGTTGTCGTCGGCGTGCGGGTCCTTCTCGACCGAGATGACGAAGTCGTCGCCGTGCTGGGTGACCCCGGCGATCACCGCGCTGTTGACCGCCTCGACGGCGTATTCGCGCCGCACGATCTTGGGGTCCCGGCGCAGGTCCTTGACCAGCGCCACCGCCAAGCCGACCATCACCAGCACGAACGGCAGCGCCGCAATGATCGTGATCGACTGCAGGCCGGTCAGCGCGTCCTCGCCGCCGACGAGCAGCATCACCGCGGCGACGGCGCCGGTGGCCACACCCCAGAACACCACCGTGCCGCGGCCGGGTTTGATGGTGCCCTTCTGCGACAGCGAGCCCATCACGATCGACGCCGCGTCGGCGCCGGAGACGAAGAAGATCGCGACCAGGACCATCACCACCACGCTGGCGACGGTCGCGATCGGGTACTGCTCGAGCAGCGTGAACAGCTGCTCCTCCACGCCGCCCTCACCGGCCAGGTCGGTGCCGCTCTGTTGCACGTTGATCGCCGAACCGCCGAACACCGAGAACCAGATCAGCGAGACCATGCTCGGCACCAGCAGCACGCCGCCGACGAACTGCCGGATGGTGCGGCCGCGCGAGATCCGCGCGATGAACATGCCGACGAACGGCGTCCACGACACCCACCACGCCCAGTAGAAGATCGTCCACGACTGCAGCCACGCGTTGACGTCGGCGCCCTCGGCCCCGGTGCGCGCCGACATCATGCTCAGGTCGGCGAAGTAGCTGCCGAGGGTGGTGGGCAGCAGGTTGAGGATGAACACCGTCGGGCCCACCACGAACACGAACATCGCCAGCAGGACGGCCAACACCATGTTGATGTTGGACAGCCACTGGATGCCACGGGCCACCCCGGACACCGCCGACAGCACGAAACACAGTGTCAGCACGGTGATGATGACGATCAGGATGGCGTTGCCGGTCTCGCCGATGCCGCCGACGATCTGCAGTCCGCTGCGAATCTGCAGCGCGCCCAAGCCCAGTGAGGCCGCCGACCCGAACAGTGTGGCGAAGATCGCCAGCATGTCGATGACCTTGCCCCACGGACCGTTGGCGCGTGCCCCGATCAGCGGTTCGAACGCCGCGCTGACCAGCTGCAGACGTCCCTTGCGGTACACGCCGTAGGCGATGGCGAGCCCGACCACGGCGTAGATCGCCCACGGGTGCAGGCTCCAGTGGAACAGCGTGGTGGCCATCGCGTTCTGCACGGCCTCGGGGTTGCCCTCGGGGCCGGTGCCCGGCGGCGGGGTCGCGAAGTGTGACAGCGGCTCGGCGACCCCGAAGAACATCAGCCCGATACCCATGCCGGCGCTGAACATCATCGCCACCCACGAGATGCCGTTGAACTCCGGCGCCTCGTCGTCGCGGCCCAGCGGGATTGTGCCGTAGCGGCCCAGCGCCAGGTAGAGCACGAACACGACGAAGCCCGTGCTGGTGAGCACGAACAGCCAGCCCGTGTGGTCCATCACCCAGGTCAGCGCCGTGCTGGAGGCGTCGGCCAGTGACTCGGTGCTCACGAAGCCCCACGTCAGGAAGGCGACCGCGATGACGGCCGTGACACCGAACACGACCCAGTCGACACCGCGCGGGCGGGTGATCCGGTCTTCTTCGACGGGGATGTCGAGCACCGGGTGTGGTGTGGTCTCGATGTCCCTTTCGGTAGACGGAACGACGGTCGCCTGTTGCTCGGAGAAGTCAGCCATCAGAGAACATTCGACCCTTGCGGCGTTGTCGCGTCAAATTCCGGGTTCGCCACGATCGCGTCACCGTGCGGCTTCGACCAGCTCGTCGAGGCTCTCGCGGAGCAGGCTGGGCAGCATGTCGACGTCGCTCATCGCGTCGCGGTCGGCGTTGATGCCGAAGTACAGCATCCCGTTGTAGGACGTGACCCCGATCGCGAGGATCTGGTTGTGCAGCAGCGGCGGCACGGCGTAGCTCTCCAGCAGTTTGGTCCCGGCGATGTACATCTGGTTCTGCGCTCCCGGCGCGTTGGTGATCAGCAGGTTGAACAGCCGCGCCGAGAAGCTCGTCGCGACGCGGATCCCCATGGCGTGCAGCGTCGGCGGCGCGAAACCCGACAGCGTGATGATGGTGCGGGCGTCGACCAGGCTGGGTGCGGTCGGATGCGTCTCGGTGGCGTGGGCGATCTGCGACAGTCGGACCACCGGATTCGCTTCTCCCACAGGCAGATCCACCAGGAACGGCGCCACCTCACCGACCACCTGGCCGGGGCCGGTGGAGTCGATCTCGGCGTCCGGGTAGACCGGCATCGGCGCCATCGCGCGGACCGTGGTCGACGCGCGCACCGGCTCCCCGCGGGACAGCAGCCAGTTGCGGAGCGCGCCGGCGACCATCGCGAGCACCACGTCGTTGACGTCGCAGTCGTAGCGGGCGCGCACGGCGCGGAACTCGTCGAGGCTGCCCGAGGCCCGGTGGCGGGGAGGGATACATCACCTCCCAGAAGCGCAGCGCGCGTGAGTCCTCGTCCTCGGCGAGCAGAGCGTGCAGCAGCGTCGTCCCGGACCGCGGCTCCCCGGTGGCGAAGAGCGGGGC
>NZ_LMVQ01000130.1 GCF_001545925.1 Mycobacterium sp. NAZ190054
CCGCCGAATCGCCCTCCACCACATACAGTTCCGACTTGCTCGGATCGGTGGAGCGGCAGTCGGCGAGCTTGCCGGGCAGCCCACCGATGTCGGTGGCGCTCTTACGGCGCACCAGCTCACGCGCCTTCCGGGCTGCCAGCCGCGCGTGCGCCGACGACCTGATCTTGGTGAGGACGGTCTTCGCCTCGGCGGGATTGGCCTCGAACCAGTGCGTCAGCTTGTCGTGGCACACCTTCTGCACGCAGGAGCGTACCTCGGCGTTGCCCAGCCGGGTCTTGGTCTGGCCTTCGAACTGCGGTTCGGCGACCTTCACCGAGATCACCGCGGCCAGCCCCTCGCGGATGTCGTCACCGGTGAGGTTCGGATCCTTGTCCCTGAGCAACTTCTTGTCCCGGGCGTACTTGTTCACCACCGAGGTCAGCGCCGCCCGGAAACCCTCCTCGTGCGTGCCGCCCTCGTGGGTGTTGATCGTGTTCGCGAACGTGTGCACCGATTCCGAGTAACCGGCGTTCCACTGCATCGCCACCTCGACCTCGATGCCCGGCCCGGCGCCGGCGAAGCCGACGATCGACGGCTGGATCGGTTCCTTGGACCGGTTGAGGTGCGCGACGAAGTCGACCAGGCCGTCGGCGTAATGGAAGGTGCGCCTGTCCCCGGCTTCGGCGCTCTCCGGTGTGCGCAGATCGCCGAGGGTGAGCGTCAGGCCGCGGTTCAGGAACGCCATCTCCTGCAGCCGGCGGGCGACCGTCTCGGCGCTGTAGGTGGTGGTCTCGAAGATGTCGCCGTCGGCCCAGAACCTGACCCTGGTACCGGTTCGCGAGGTCGGCGCGCCCTTGGCGAGGACACCCGGTACGGAGTGGTCGTAGGTCTGCGACCACGCGTGCCCGTCGCGCCAGATCTCCACCTCGAGGCGGGTGGACAACGCGTTGACCACGGACACGCCGACACCGTGCAGGCCGCCCGAGACGCTGTAGGAGTCCGAGTCGAACTTGCCGCCGGCGTGCAGCTGGGTCATGACGACGTCGACGGTGGGGATCCCGGTGGCGTGCTGCGCCACCGGGATCCCGCGGCCGTCGTCGACGACCTCGACGCCGCCGTCGGGCAGCAGGGTCACGTCGACCCGGCCGGCGTGGCCGGCCATCGCCTCGTCGACGGCATTGTCGACGACCTCCCAGATCATGTGGTGCAGGCCGCGTTCCCCGGTGGACCCGATGTACATACCGGGTCGCTTACGGACGACGTCCAGCCCCTCCAGGATCGTGATGGATTCGGCGCCATAGGTGTTCGACGTGGCCATCGAGGTGTCTCCTATCCGCTGCGGGCCGGCACGAAGTCGATGGGCGCGCCGGCCGGGATCAGCTCCTCGGTCTTGACGCTGTCCTCGAACTCCTGGATGAAGCGGTAGGCGTGCTGCATCACCCACCACCGCACCCAGGTCTGGTTGACGGCCTCGCGTTCCTTCGGGTCCTCGAGCAGGTTGGTGATGCGGGCGAACCCCAACGGGATCTCGGGATCGTGGAAGTGCTGCTGACGCTTGAAGTTGATCTTGAACTGTGACCACTTCACCGCGTGCAGTTCCTCGTTGAGCCACACCATGCAGCCGTCGCGCTTGGATTCCGCTGTCTCGCCGGTGAAGAACTCACGCTGGTCGATGCCGTCGATGATGCGGTCGGACGGCGGCTCGGCGCCCGCCCAGCGCAGCAGCGTCGGGAACATGTCGGTGACGTGCACCATCTCGTTGCTCTCCCGGGGCGCCACCTTGCCGGGCCAGCGGATCAGGCACGGTGTGCGGATGCCGCCCTCGGCCGAGCTGAAGTAGGAGCCGTCGAAGAAGCCCGCGGTGCCGCGTCCGGCCAGGTGATCCTCGGCGCCGTTGTCGCCGGCGAAGATCACGATGGTGTTGTCCTCGATGCCCAGTTCGGTGAGCGCGTCGAGGATGCTGCCGAAGTCGTGGTCGAGCATCAACAGCGAATCCCCCCACGCCCCGTTGGTGCTCTTGCCCTTGAACTCCTCGCGCACCTCCATCGGGAAGTGCATCAGCGAATGGTTGTGGTACAGGTAGAAGGGCTTGCCGGCGTCGACGCTGCGCTTCATGAACGCCTTTGCGCGCCGGTCGTATTCGCCATCGATCTGGCCCTTGAGTTTCACCGTCAGCTGCTGGTCGGTGGTGGTGACGCCGTCGGCTTTGGTGCCCTCGTACATGTAGGAGTAGCCGTCGCGGTCACCGTCGTACCATGGATCGTCCGGCCACAGGCACTCGTCGTAGGTGCGCGCGGGACCGTACCACTCGTCGAAGCCGTGGTCGGTGGGCCAGCGGCCGTCTTCGGCCCCGATGTGCCACTTGCCGAAACATGCTGTGGCATAGCCGGCCTCGGACAGGATGTCGCCCATGGTGCGTTCCCAGCCGACGATGCCGCCGCCGTTGCCGCCGAGGGCGATGGTGTGGTTGCCGGACCGGATCGGGTAGCGGCCCGTCATCAGCGCGGACCGGGTCGGTGTGCACTGGGGTTCGACGACGAAGTGGGACAGCTTCAACGACTCGGCGGCGAACGCGTCGGCGCGGGCGGTGTCGGCGCCGCGCAGGATTCCCCCGCCGTAGCAGCCGAGCTCACCCATGCCGAGATTGTCGACGTGGAAGTAGACGATGTTGGGTTGTTCGGGCATGGCAAATAGACCTCTCTACTTTGGGGTTGATTCCCCTGCCGGGCTTGGTGTTGCGACGCTCGGGTCAGGGCGGAGGAGCGGTGCCACGTGCGGCGGTGGTCACCAGGGAGCACCTGTCGCCGCGGTACCGCACGGTCTCGAGGTCGAACGGGGTGCCGTCCTCGAGATGGGTGAGCCGGTGGAGCAGCAACAGTGGTGCACCAGGACGGATCTTGAGTAGTTCGGCGGTCTTGGCGTCCGCCGCGACGGACTCGACGGTGATCTCGGCCCAGCCGAGCCGGACGCCGAGCTCCTGCTCGATGAGCGCGAAGACGTCTTGCTGGGTCAGTTCGGCGTCGACAGGGATGGCGCCGAACCGCAGCGATGTCGTGTCCAGGGACAGCGGGAGACCGCCGACCGATCTGAGCCGCTCGATGAACAGGATCGGCGCGTTCTCCGGCAGCTGCAGTTTCGCGGCGACGAACGGCGTGGCGGTGGACTCACGCACCGACAACACCTCGTTGTCGACGGGAAGCTGGTGTCCGGCAAGCGATTCGGCCAGGCCCTCCAACCGGTCGAGGTGCTGGCGCAGCTTCGCGCCGGTGACGAAGGTCCCCGAGCCCTGGACCCGCGTGATCAGGCCTTCGCCACGCAGCAGTTCCAGGGCCTCGCGGATCGCGTTGCGGCTCACGCCGAGCTCGGCGGCGAGCTCCGATTCCGACGGCAGCGCCGGACGGGCGGCGGCCAGTCCGCCGAAGGCGCCCTCCAGGATCTGACTGCGCAGCACATCGCGGACCCACCGCGCGGCATCGGCCCGGGTGCCGGCGTATTCGCGCACCGACGGACGGGGAAAGTCCTTCGGTGGGATCTTCGGTCGCCGTGGCATGCCCTCACTGTGCCAGTTCGCGGCCGGGGTGGCGGATTACCGAATGTTACGCCACCTGATACACGGGAAACGCTGAGGCCAGGCGCTTCACGTCGGCGAAACCGGTGACGTTTCGCCACCGCGCGGGGGGTCAGGCGATGCAGCGGAAACCGATGTGCGTGGTGGCGCTGTCCTGCGACTGGGACGAGCGTGCCGCCGGCCGGTAGCGGTGGCAGTACTCGGGCGCGCACAGGTGCGACCCGCCCTTGAGCGTCTGGTGCACGGTCGGATCACCTGCCGGCGGCGGCGCCGGGCAGCACCCCTCGGCGGCCTGGTCGAGGCGGTGTTGCCGGGTGTACGGCGTGGTGGTCCACTCCCACACGTTGCCGATCATGTCGAGCAGCCCGAACCCGTTGGGCGGGAAGGTGCCGACCGGGGAGGTGCCGCTCCAGCCGAGGGCACCGTCGTTGCGGTAGGGGAAGTCGCCCTGCCAGGTGTTGGCCATCAGCCGGCCGCCGGGGCGCACGTCGTCGCCCCACGCGTACGCCGTGGTGCCACCCGCCCGCGCCGCGTATTCCCACTGCGCTTCGCTGGGCAGTCGGCGGCCGGCCCATCGGGCGTACGCCGCCGCGTCCGGGTAGGCGACCTGCACCACCGGGTGGTCGAGGCGGTCGTCGATCGACGAGCCCTCCCCGAACGGGTGCCGCCAGCAGGCGCCGGGCGCCCAGGTCCACCACTGACGCCAGTCGCGCAGATCGACCGGGCCGCGGGTCTGCCGGAACACCAGCGCACCGGGAACCAGGTCGGCCTGCGGGACACCGGGAAAGTCGGCGGGGTCGAGCGCGCGCTCGGCGACGGTGACATAGCCGGTGTCGGAAACGAATTCGGCGAACTGCGCGTTGGTGACCGGATGGCGCTCGATGGCGAACGGCGCCACCGACACCGTGTGCACCGGCGCCTCCTCGGGATAGAAGTCGACAGATCCCATGCGGAAGGAGCCACCCGGCAGATCGACGGTTTCAGTAAGCACTCCGCCAGGCTAGGTCGTCACCGCCGAGCGCGACACCCGACGGCCCCGTGCGCGTCGTCACCCGATGCGGCGGGTCAGCCACCGCAGCACGGGCCGGCAGGCCGGCCACGAATCCGACGGCTCCATCACGATCGGCTGGTTCAGTCCGCGCTCCAGCCAGGCGCGCGCGTCGCCGAGGCTCATGTCCACGAAGCCGGCGTCAGGGTCGGTAATGCGTTCCGCCGCAACACGAATCACGTCGTCGATCGGATCGGGCACGACGAACGCGTCTCTGACCGCGCCCTGCGCGGTGTGGTCGATCACCGCGACGCAGGTCAGCTCGCCGCCGCCAGCCAGTCTCGCTCCGACCAGCACCTCGTCACCGTCACCGAGCGCATGGGTCAGTCGCGCCGCCCGGTACACCTCGACGCCCGCCAGCTCGGTGAGCCACCGCGGCAGCGCGTCGGGTCGCGTGCCGAGTTCCCGACGGCAGCGGGCCCGCAGCTCGGCGTCGTCGAGCAGCTCGGCGAGTGCCGCCAGCAGCGCCGACGTCTCGAGGTTCGGCACGCCGATGAACCCGTCGACCAGGCCGGCCAGGTCGGGGGTCTCCCGCTGTTCGCCCGGACCCAGCCACGCCAATGGAATGGTCGCTTCGATGATCACGCCCACGATGCCGAGAAGTTCCAGCGGGTGACCGGTCAGGGCCCCACGCACTTCGTCGACCAGCGGTGTCTCCTGCGCAGGGTCCCGTTCCCGGTCGGTCGTCCGCCGGGCGTCCCGCCGCGCCTGCTTGGCTTTGCGGCGCCTGCGTCCGTCGCTCATGGTGCGGACGCTACCCGCGTGGGCGACAGGGTTCGGAAGCCGGAGCTAGGCCCAGTTGTGGTTGCACAGGCTGCAGTGCCACTTCTCGTCCTTGGGGCAGCACCCGCCGACGGCCGCCCAGGGTCCCCAATCCTCCAGGTGGGCCGGCAGGCCGCAGCAGATCGTCATCGTGCGGCGGCCGCCGCAGCGTGGGCATTCGCTGGCTCTGCGCGTACTTGAAGTCGACGAACGAGGTGAAGCCAGGGTATGACAATTCAGGGCTATAGGGTTTGCCGAGCGACCGGTCCGACCGCGTCGACCCCGGCGTACCAGCACACGTTGCGGTGTGCGTGCCGCTGCTCGTTCATGGCCTGATCGGCGCAGTCCAGCACGGCGTCGATGCTCCGGCCGTCCCCGGGGCGGCGTGCGGCGTAGCCGATGGTCAGCGCGACCGGCACCTCGGTCGCGTCGACCAACGTGATGGGCGCGGTGTCGAACTGCTCGGCGATCCGCTTGGCCAACAGCGCCAGGTCCTGCTCCTCGGCGGTGTCGATGATGACAAGGAATTCGTCGCCGCCCCACCGCACGACGAGGTCGTCGTCGCCGACGACGGTGAGCAGGCGGGCGGCCACCTCGACCAGGAGCTGATCGCCGGCATGGTGGCCGCAGGTGTCGTTGACGGTCTTGAATTGTTCGATGTCACAGAGCAACACGCCGTAGGCGTCGTTGTCGGCGGCGAGCTGCTCAAGCCGGCTCCAGCCGGCGGAGCGGTTCGCGATCGCGGTGAGCGGGTCGGTGGCCGCCTGGTGGGCCAGTTCGGCTTCCCGGAGCCGATCGGTGGTGACGTCGACGATCTGGGAGACGAAGCACAGCGGCCGGTCGTGCGGGGCGTGCACCAGCACCGCGGTCAGCGCGCACCACACGACGTGCCCGTCGGCGGCGATGTAGCGCTTGTCGATGCGGTACGAGCGGCGCCGGCCGGCCAGGCATTCGGCGACCAGAGCCAGTTCGGTGGCCACATCCTCAGGGTGGGTGATCTCCTGGAACGTCAGGTCGGCGAACGTCCGTCGGCTGTACCCGAGCATCGCGCGCAGCGCGCGGTTGGTGCGGTGAAACTTGCCGTCCAGTCCGACCACGGCCATCCCGATCGGCGAATGGGCCAGCGCCAGTTCAAAAGGCCGATCCCCCAACAGGTCCACCGTCGCCGGTGAGGTTTCGGTCTCCGCGGCGGTCGCGTGGGCCGCCGGGAAGCCGTGGCCGTGTGGTTTGGGACGGCTCAGGCAGAAGCCCTGTGCCCACGAGATCCCGGAGGCGGCGACGGCGTCCAGTTCGCCCTGGCTTTCCACGCCTTCGGCGATCACGGTGGCGCCGATCTGGGTGGCGAACTGCGCGATGGCCTGGGCGAGCCGGCGCCGGGCGTCGTCGGTGTCCATGTGGCGGGTGATGGACTGGTCGATCTTGACGAATTCGGGTGACAGCTCGAGGACGTGGGAGAACGACGCGAAGCCGGCGCCGACGTCGTCGACCGCGACGCGCATACCGCGCGCCCGGCAGGCGTCGAGGGCGTCGTCGAGGGCGCCATAGTTCGGGACGGCGTCGTGCTCGGTGATCTCCAGCACGATGCGCGACGGGTCGACGTCGGCGAGCAGTTCGGACCACGGGGCGGCCAGCGCCGCGGCCGGGGAGATATTCATCGCGACGAACGCGTCGTGGGGCAGCTGCGGTATCAGCGACAGCACGCGGCTCACGATCGCGGTCTCCAGCTCGATGTCCAGGCCGAGCAGGGCGGCCTGTTCGAAGAACTTGTCGGGGCGGAACGGTTCGCACGGGAAGCGGGCGAGCGCCTCGACGCCGACCACGGTGCCCGATGCGGCGTCGTGAATCGACTGGAAGACGACCTCGAAGTCCCGTTCGGACACCACCCTCCGGATGGCCTTGCGCTGCTCGGAGGTGGGGTCGGTGCCCCACGCCGGGGTGTCGATGAGGGTGCCGATCAGGTCGGCGACCTGTTTGACGATGGGCAGGTCGTCGTCGGCGAGGTAGGGCTTCGGCTCCCGGCTCACCACGCAGACCATGCCGACCGTGGCACCGCCGTGGCCGAGCACCGGCACGCCGACGTAGGCGCCGAGGCCGGATTCACGCGTGATCGGCAGCGCGGCGGTGGTCTGGTTGGCCGAGGTGTCGGGGATGACCGCGGGGAGACGTCCGTCGATGACGCGGACGCAATACGACTCGGACAGGTGGGAGCGCTGCGCGGGCGAGACGCCGAGCCCGTCGGCGTTGCCGTCGAGCACCTCGACGGTCTGCATGCCGTCGTGGAACACCGACAGCCACGCGGTTTCCAGACCGAGGCGCTGCCGGAGGACGCCGAGGAGGGTCCGGACAAGTTCGACGGGGACCTCGGGCTCATCCCCGGCGAGGCGCCCCGGCACCTGCTCGACCGACATGGGCAAAATAATAGAACCGTTAATAAACAGATGCCGGATTTTGACGGTACCTGTTTCAAGGATGTGATCCGACCGTGACCATACGAGTGAGCAGCATAAACCCTGGCAGGCTGTGCCTTTTTCCGAAGGCAAGGGCTGTCGATGCGGTTGCCACCGCACCATAGAAGCAGTTTCAGCAAGCCCCAGCCGGCTCCGCAGATTGGTGCACGAGGGGTCGGTGGGGCGGGCCGATAATGAGTGTCATGGCAGGGGCGGCAGCGGGGTGAGTGCACTCGAGGCGTTCCTGTCGACGTGGGCCAAAGCCCGGGCGACGTTCGGGTCGGGCACTCCGCAGCCGGGTGCGTCGTACGACCACAGCACCGAGTTGACCCGGCTGACCGACGAACTCGACGGGGCGGCGCCGACGGGGTACTGGTCGGGTGGCGCGGCGACGGCGTACGGCAAGGCCAACACCGACCATCAGCGCGTCGTGCGTGAACTCGGCGCGCTCGACAGGCGGCTGGCCGAGCAGGTCGACCGGTCCGCGCAGATCGTGTCCGCGGGGCGGCAGAACCTCGACGCGATCCGCGAGTGGGTGGTCGCGGCGGCGGCCAGCGTGCCGAAGAACCGGGCCGGCGAGCTGATGGTGGCGCCGATCGTGCAGAAGGGCCTGGCGCAGCTGACCGAGGTGGTCACCCGCGCCAACGGCGAGCTGAACACCGTGGGTGGCGCCATCGCCGGGATCGGCGGCGAGTTCCAGGCGCTGGGTGCGGGCCAGAAGTTCGGGGGCCTGCCGGAGGCCCCGGCGCCTGACGGTGACGAACCCGACGACGACGATTCCGGCGGGGACGAATCCGAACGCACGAAGAATCAGATCGACGCGTTCCGGGAGGTGTTCGGCCGGGCCCCGGTCAGCGACGCCGACTGGCTGACCGCCTCCGCTCTCGATCCGAACAGCTATGACCCGAAAAACCAAGGGGTGGACGCGAATATCGTGGTCGGGCGGATCGAGCCGGTCCCGGGGCAGGGCGTGGTCCGGACGAATCTGTTCATCCCGAGCGAGGACGTGTGGGCGCCGACCGTCGGGGTACCGCCTTACGACAACAACCTCGGGGACAACCGCGGCTTCTCCCCCACCGCCGGGCCGGAAGCCTCGCGGGTGGCGATCTACACCGACTTCGAGAACGGCATCATCGTGGCGCGGCAGAACCCGTCGATCAACGCCGACACCGGGCAGGTGCGCACCGGCACACCGTCGATCGGTGCGGTGCAGACCTCCGACGGCGGGGTGCTGATCCGGTACAACGCCGCGGATCCGTTCTCGCCCGGCGGCGAGGGCCTAGCCAAGGCGTCGGGCATCAGCGTGAACGGGACGCTGGGGATCGTGCCGTCGGACACCGGCCCGCGGGTGGGCGGCGACGACGTGACGACGTTCCCGGCGCTGGAGATCTACAGCGACCGCGGCGGGATGACGACCACGGTGCTTCAGGAATGGCCGACCCTGACCAGCGATGCGTCCGGCCCGATGGTCGGGTTGCCGTTCGACAAGGACATCGGTGATCCGAGCGTGGTGCCGAGCTTCAACAGTGTTGTCCCGCAGATGGTTCCGCCTACGATTCCGGATGTGGGTGAGCCGGCGCCGATTCCGGTGACACCGCCGATGTCGATCGTGCCGCCGGGGAACTTCACACCGTTCGGCCCGGCCGGCGAGGCGCCGACGGTGCGACAGTACACGCCGATGCAGGGCACCGAGTTTCTTCCGGGTTCGTGACGCGCGTTCGTACCTACAATTCAGGAATGCGGGAGGCTGATGCGGTGATCGACTGGACATGCGCGGCGATGATCGGGGCGCTGGCGGGCGGAGCGTTCTGGGCGGTGGCGGTGTACGCGCTGATCGCAGCGC
>NZ_LMVQ01000131.1 GCF_001545925.1 Mycobacterium sp. NAZ190054
GCCGCCAAAGAGCCGGACGTCGAGCAGTTGGCGACCCGTCTGATCACCGCGCACTCCGCGACGGTGGAATGGTTGACGACCGTCCTCGCCGAAGACGCCCTGGGCGGTCCGGCGGCGCTGCGGCGCAAGGCCGAGCATGACGAATGAGAAGACTCCCGCGGCGACTGCGGAACGTCCAACACGATTGAGACGATCTGACAACACCACCGTCCGATGGTGACACAGTTGTCCCGCGGCGGCACGCCCAGCCACCCGCCGCGGCGCCGAGCCGACCGTCATCCGCCGGGCGCAATGCGGAGAGCTCCCAGGTCGGCCCGCACCTCGTCGGGAATCGGGGTGGGGCCGTCGTCGTCGAGCAGTACCAGCAGCGTGTCGCAGAGGCTGACGCAGGCGCCGTCGAGGAACAGCGCGCTCGACGCGACGAACGAGGTGCGGCCGAGGTGCCCGACGCCGATCGCGGTCTGCAGCACCGCCGGCCACGGCGCCTCATGCAGGTAGTGCACGACGATCGTCGACGTCACGAGGCGCCGCGTCCTGGTGGCGAGGTCGTACACCGCGGGGAACACGCGGCGGTTGAACGTCGCCCGGGTGTTCTCGTGCAACGTCTCCAGCGCGACATTGTTGAGATGGCCGTTGGCGTCCATGTCGCCGAACCGGGCCTCGACCGAATCGTGGACGGGATAGGTCGCGGGGTCCAGACGCGCGGGATGCGGTCGCGGCGCGGAGCTGATCAACGGGGACGGTCCGGATTCCATCAGGTCAAACTAGCTTCGTGCGTTCGGTGCGCCGGTCGTCAGTCCTGGACCGCCTTGGCGACCGCCACATATCTGGTCGACGAGTCCGCGGCCGGAGGCCGGTCGGCCATCAGTTCGCGGGTCGCGGTGCACACCACGCGGATCAATGTCCAGGCCCGGGCGCGGTCCTCGTCGAGACCCGCGGCGTCGACGACCGCGTAGAAGCGGCGGCGGACGCCGTCGCGGACGTCGTGGGCCAGTTCGTCCCACCGGTGCCACAGCATCGGGGCCACCTCGTAGTGCGGATCACCGTTCACCGGCTGAGGGGAGATGGCCAGCCACGGTTCGCGGTCCGCGGCGAGCACGGTGCCGAAGTGCAGATCACCGTGCAGCACGGTGGAATCGTTGAGCTCCGTCGCCAGATCGCGGCCGAGTCCGGTGGCCTGCTCGACGAGCCGGTGCGGAATCGGTGCGCTGCGCGGCAACCTGCCGACGGCCTCGACCCACCGGGCCAGCTGCGCGCTGAGCGACGGCAGCTGGGGCATGGGTGGGACGTGCAACCGGCGGTAGAGTCCGGCGACGATCGCGCAGGCCACGTCGACAGGCATTCCGGTCAGTGTCTGTGGGTGCAGCCTCTCGAGCAGGACGGTGCGTTGCGGCGGGTCGGCGCTCAGCAGCCGCACCGCCCCGCGGCCGCCCCAGCGCCGCAGCACGAGGTGCTCGTGCTGCCGGTCCGGAGCGTCCGCCGACCCGACCTTCAGGACGGCGGGGAGGTCATCACCGGTGCGGACCGGCGCCACCGTGGACCCGGTACCCTCACGGACCGGTCCGTCGATCCTGAGCCGCCATCGGTCCAGGTGCTCGCGCAGGACGGCGTCCCGGTCGGGACCGGTCATCGATTCCGTTCCGCCGCGGCCTGATCCGCGGCTGGGTGCCTGACCGACTGCTCGGCCGCATGGTCCTCGATCGCCTTGCCGATCGCGTGCGCGGCCTGGTCGACGAACGTGCGGCCCCCGGCGGTCACCCAGTCGCGGGAGGCGACCGGTGCGGCGAGCTGGCCGGTGAAATGCGGAATCACGTACTGCGCGAAGAGTTCGTAGCTGTGCAACTTCGCGGCGGGCGGCGCCCAGTCGTGGTCGAACAACAGGAACGCGCCGAAACCTCCGTTGCTCGCGTCGACGAGTTCCTCGATCTTCGCGATCGCGTCGTCAGGCGTGCCGATCACCGCGAATCCGCTGGCGTGATTGTTCGCGATGATCTCGGCGGGGGTGTCGCCCTGCACCGGACCTGCGGGCAGGACGTGCGAAAAGTATTGGGAGAACTGGGCTATGCCGTACTCGACGTCGCGTTCGGCCTGTGCGCGCGTCTCGGCGAGGTGCATCGGCCCGACCAGCCGCCACTTCGACCGGTCCGCGACGTGGCCGTGTTCCTGTGCCACCTCTTCCCAGGTGTTCCAGTGCTGGGCGAGCAGATCCATGCCCTGCCTGGCGGTGGCCGCGATCGAGAGCATGCCGATGCCGTGGCGGCCGGCACCGCGCGGGCCGGTGGGGGAGAACGACGCGGCGACGGCCACGTCGAAACACGGTTCGCTGTACGGCCTCAGCTGCAGGCGCGCGTCCTGCAGGGTGAATCCGTCGGTGTGCATGGTGACCGTCTCCCCGCGCAGCAGGCGCATGATCGCGTCGAGGCACTGTTCCATGCGCGGTCGCTGCTCGTCGGGCGCGATACCCAGCATGTGCGCGTCGGAGGTGAGTTGGCCGGGTCCGCAACCCAGCATCACGCGGCCCCTGGTCAGGTGGTCCAGCAGCACCATGCGGTCGGCGAGCAGCAACGGGTGGTGGTAGGGCAGTGAGCTGACTCCCGTGCCGAGCTTGATGTGCTTGGTGCGCTCGGCCGCCACCCCGATGAACACCTCGGGTGAGGCGATGATCTCGAATCCCGCCGAGTGGTGCTCACCGACCCACGCTTCATGGAAGCCGAGGCGGTCCATCGCCACGATCAGGTCGAGGTCCCGTTCGAGGGCGAGGGTGGGGTTCTGCCCGACCGGATGGAACGGGGCCATGAAATTTCCGAAGCGCATCTAGCCATTCTGGAGGTGCGCGCTGCCACGCCGCCGGCTTTCGGATCAGGATTGAGTCAGGATTGAGGCGCAGCGAAGTAGTGCGTGTGCGCGAGGTCGTCGAGCAAACCTTCGTGGGTGGGCTGCCAGCCGAATCGCGCCCGCGTTTTCTCGCTCGAGGCCGCCAGGTCCAGCCCGAAGACGGCGCCGACGAACCCGGCGCGTTGCGCGACCGCGGCGGGAGCGGTCGACTCGACCGGTAAACCCAGTCCGGCTCCGATGGCCTCGGCAATCTGCCGCACAGGGATCCCGTCCTCGGCGACCGCGTGCAGCACCGTGCCCGCCGGGGCGTCCTCCGCGGCGATCCGGAACAGCGCTGCGGCGTCGAGACGGTGGACGGCCGGCCACCGGTTGGAACCGTCTCCCGGATAGAGCGAGACGCCGGCGCTGCGGGCGCAGCCGATGAGCGTCGGCACGAATCCGTGATCGCCGGCTCCGTGGACGGTCGGCGCCAGCCGGACCGCGGCGGTGCGCACGCCGCGTTGGGTCAGGGCGAACACCGCCGCTTCGGATCCGCGCGGAGCGTCCGGCGGCGCGGCGTGGTCTTCGGTCAGGATCTGCTCCTGGCCGAGTCCGGCCATTCCCGAGGCCACCACCAGGGCGCGGTCCGAGCCCGCCAGTGCGTCCCCGAGGGTGGCGATCGCCTGGCGCTCCAATCGATTCGCGACGTCGTACTCGGTGAAATCGTGGTGGAAGGCCAGGTGGATGACCGCATCGGCGGCCGAGGCACCTGACATGAGGATCTCGGGCTCGTCCAGACCGCCGCGTAGCACCACGGCGCCGGACGCCGCGACGCGCTGCGCCGCCGACTCCGATCGGGCAAGTCCGACGACGTGATGGCCGTGGGCGAGCAATTCGGCGACGACCGCCGACCCGATGAAGCCGGATGCTCCGGTGACGAAAATGTTCATGGTGACCTTTCGATGTCAGGGACTGTCGTCACACGTAACGCTGATGTCAGCGGCTGTCATTCCCTCTAGGATCGGAGAATGAGCCGCTGGCAGCCCAACGCGCGCGAGCGCCTCGAAGAGGCGGCGCTGGAGCTCTATGACCAGCACGGCTTCGACCGGACCACGGTGGACGACATCGCGACGCGGGCGGGGCTGACCGAGCGCACCTTCTTCCGGCATTTCGCCGACAAGCGGGAGGTGCTGTTCTCGGGTCAGCACGCACTGATCGAATTGGTGTCCGACACCGTTCTCGCGCATGAGGACACCGAGCATCCGTTGGAGACGGTGGCCTCGGCGCTGGAGGTGGTGGCACATGTGGTGAACGGGCGCGGTGACCGTGCCCGTCAGCGGCAGGCCATCATCGACGCCAACCAGAGTCTGCGGGAGCGCGAGCTGGTCAAACTCGCCGCGCTGGCCGACGCGCTGGCCGAGTCGCTTCATCGCCGGGAAGTCGAGGCGTCGGTGGCGCGACTGTCCGCCGAAGTCGGCCTCGCGGTCTTCCGGGTCGCGTTCCAGCGGTGGATCGAATCCCGCGGCGGCACGTCGCTGGTGACGTTCACCGGTGATGCGTTCGCCGAACTGAGAAGCGTCGCCGCGGCCGGCTGAGGCGACAGCGGGACACCCGAACTTCCGTTCGGCAGCCGGCCAGGCCGAGCCGTGGTATCGATCTCCCGCATCGCGGGTACTTGCCCACCCATGTCTGCCGAGACCGCGGAGGCGACCGCCACGCCGACCAAGCTGGCGCGCCGGATCACCGGCCCGCTGCTGTTCCTGTTCATCCTCGGGGATGTGCTCGGCGCCGGTGTCTACGCGCTGATGGGGGAGCTCGCGACGGAGGTCGGTGGGGTGCTGTGGGCACCGCTGGTGGTCGCGATGCTGCTGGCGCTGCTCACCGCCGGCTCCTACGCCGAACTGGTGACGAAGTATCCGCGCGCGGGTGGCGCGGCGGTGTTCGCCGAGCGGGCGTTCAGGAAGCCGCTGATCGGGTTCCTCGTCGGGTTCAGCATGCTCGCCGCGGGTGTGACCAGCGCCGCGGGCCTGGCGCTGGCCTTCTCCGGTGACTACCTGGCCACGTTCGTCGACGTCCCGGTGATCGTCGCCGCGCTGGTCTTCCTGGCCCTGGTCGCCTGTCTGAACGCGCGCGGAATCAGCGAGTCGCTGAAGACGAACGTCGTGATGACCGCGATCGAGCTCACCGGCCTGGTCATCGTGATCGCCGTCGTGGCGATCATGCTGGGACGCGGGGACGGTGACATCGGCCGCGCCGGCACGTTCCCGGACGGGGCGTCGCCGGGCCTGGCGGTTCTCGGCGGCGCGATTCTGGCCTACTACTCGTTCGTCGGTTTCGAGACCTCCGCCAACGTCGTCGAGGAGATCAGGAACCCGAGGCGGGTGTATCCGACGGCGCTGTTCGCGGCGCTGCTCACCGCCGGGGTGGTGTACGCGCTGGTCGGTCTGGCCAGTGCGGTCGCACTGCCCGCCGACGACCTCTCACAGTCCTCGGGGCCGTTGCTCGAGGTCGTGTCGGCCTCCGGAGTCGGCGTGCCGGACTGGCTGTTCAGCCTCATCGCGCTGATTGCGGTCGCCAACGGGGCGCTGCTGACGATGATCATGGCGAGCCGGCTGACCTACGGGATGGCCGAGCAGGGGTTGCTCCCGGATGTCCTGGCCCGGGTGCTGCCCAACCGCCGCACCCCGTGGGTCGCGATCGTCGCGACGACGGCGGTCGCGATGCTGCTGACCCTGGTCGGCGACCTGTCCACACTGGCCGAGACGGTGGTGCTGCTGCTGCTCTTCGTGTTCCTCTCCGCGAACGTCTCGGTGCTGGTGTTGCGGCGCGACCACGTCGAACACGACCACTTCCAGGTCTGGACGTTCGTCCCGGTGCTCGGGGTCGGCTCGTGCCTGCTGCTGATGACCCAACAGAGCGCCGCGGTGTGGCTGCTGGCCGCGATCCTGCTGGCGGTCGGGATGGTGCTGCACTTCGTCAGCCGCCGGTTCTCCCGGTCAGACGACAGAGGGTGACATCACCGGGCCGAGCAGGTCGGCGTAGATGCGGGGCCGGTCCTCGTGTGCGTCGGGCAGGAACGGGAACGTCGCCCAGTCGTGGATGAGACCGTCGCGCAGCCGGAAGGTGACATTCGGGATGCCCGCGGCGAGCACCCGGTCGCGCAGCCGCAGGGTGTCGACCGTCAGCAGGTCCAGCGATGAGCTGTACACGTAGGTCGGCGGCAGACCGGCGAGCGGCCCGAACAGCGGGCTGGCCAACGGATTAGCGGTGTTCTGCGCGCCGCCGGCCCATCTGGCGCCGGACCGGGCGAGGTTGGGGATGTCCAACAACGGGTCTTCGATCTCGGCGCTGCGCGGATCGCTCATCGACACGTCGAGCCAGGGGGCCAGCAGCACGAGGCGGGACGGGTTGCGGGACCCGCGGCGCACCAGTTCCTGCATCGCGGCCAGGGCCAGCCCTCCTCCGGCGGAATCGCCCAGCACACTGACGTTCTCGGCGCCGTGACCGTCGATCATCGTCGTGATGAAGTTCGCCGTGCGCGGCACCTCGGAGGCCGCGGTACCGCCGCCGGGCACGAGGGTCTGCAGCGGCACGACGACCGTCGCGCCGGTGTCACGGGCCATGTCCGCGTAGGTCCACCAGTGGAAGATGCTCGCCGTGGCGACGTAGGCACCGCCGTGTAACGCGACGACAACCGTGTCGGTGGCTTCTCTCCGCGGCGTCAGCGACCAGACCTTCATGCCCTCGAACTCGGTCAGTTCGACTTTCAGCCCGCCCGTGAGGAAGAACGGCGGAACGCCATCGGTGAAGAACGGGATCTTCAGGCTGGTGAACGACAGCAGACCGCCGAACGGCTTCAGCACCGCCTTGAGCACCGTCAACCCGAAGGTCACCACCTGGTGAATGAACGACGGCCTCCCGGTGTACAGCGGCTCCGGCTCCGGTTCGTCCTGCGGCGAGCCGACTTCGGGTGCATGAGCCGGCGTCTCCGGCTCATGCAGCTGACTCGTCGGCGCGGACGTGGCCGGCGCCGGCTCGTCGTCGAGGTCGTCGTCGCGGCGCGCCGAACCGGCCAGTGTCAGCAGCGCCGCCGTTGCGCCGGGCCCTTCGGGGTCGCTGTCTTCGGGGGCTGGGGTGGCCTCGTGGTCATCGAGAACCGTGTCGTCGATCGTGCGGGCCACGGGGACCGGCTCGCCGGAAGGTTCGTCCTCACCGGAAGGTCCGGTGCCGGACTCCTCGTCAGGCGCGTCGTCGGTTTCGGCGTCTTCAGTGTCCTCGGCGTCCTCAACGTCCTCGGTGTCCTCGGCGTCTTCGGTGTCCTCGGTGTCGTCACGGGCGTCGGCGGCGGGCGGAGCCTCGTGGTCTGTGGTCGGCGCGTCGACCTGGCTCGACGACCCCGACGCCGGAGCGTTCGTGTCGTCGTCGGTGGCGCTCGCCGGACCTGCGGTGCTGCAGGCGATCACCGCGCCGACGCCGAGTGCGGCGGCCGCTGCGCCGACCCGACCGGGCCGGACCCTGTTCCGATCAGCCGCCATGCCTCGCCTCCCCGTTGAGGGCTCTGACGGTAGCCGATCGGCTACCGACGTGGCAACGGGGCTCAGCGCTTGACGGCCGTCACCAACAGGTACTCCGCCTCGTAGGCGGTCCGCCCCGGTTCGTCCGAGCCGTTCCACTCCTCCAGGAAGGCGAGGAAATCGCGGTCGAGCGCCGCTACCCGGTCGGGATCCTGCGCGTTGAACCGGTAGGCCGCGATGGTCGGACCGTAGTTCGCTTTCCAGTACTCGCGGAACTCCAGCGGAGTCGCGCAATGATCCATCACCACCGTCTGGCGCTGCATGGTGAGCTCGGAGACTTTGTCGCCGAACAACTTTCGTACATGGTCCTCGCTGCCCCACAACGGCGCGGGGCCGGCGCCGGGCGGCGGCGGGGGAGCGTAGGGCTTCATGGTCGCGAACAGGTTGCCGATGAAGCCTTCCGGCGTCCAGTTGATCAGGCCGATGGTCCCGCCCGGGCGGGTGACCCGGACGAGTTCGTCGGCGGTGGCTTGGTGATGCGGCGCGAACATCGCGCCGACACACGACATCACGACGTCGAACTCGTTGTCGGCGAACGGCATCGCCTCGGCGTCGGCCTCGGCCCATTCGAGTTCGACGCCGCGCCGGGCGGCGATGGCCCGGCCTGCCTCGAACAGTTCCGGGGTCAGGTCGGAGGCGACGACGGTGGCGCCGGTCGCCGCGGCCGGGATGGCCGCGTTGCCCGAGCCGGCGGCGACGTCGAGCACCCGCTGCCCGGGACCGATGCCGCAGGCCTCGACCAGCCGCGGCCCGAGCGCGGGGATCAGTTCGGCGGCCACGGCGGGGTAGTCGCCCGACGCCCACAGGGCGCGGTGTTTGGCCTTGAGTTGTCGGTCGGCGTCCGGATTGCTCGCCACGCCGGTGTCAGCGGTGGTCATTGTTCTCCTCGAATCTGTCGATGGGTGGTGCCGCGGTCTGACCGACCGGTCGTGAGAAACGGTCGCGCACCGACGGCCCGCCGACATCGGGAGCGACTACCCATGTTTGTGCGCACCACCTCCTCAGGTGAGGATGCCGACCTCGCGCGCTCTGCGTACCGCGTCGCGCCGCCCGGTCACTTCCAGCTTGGTGAGGATCGCCGACACGTGGTGATCGACGGTCTTGACCGACAGGTACAGGTGTTCGGCCAGTTCGGCGTTGGTCAGCCCGTCGCCGAGCAGACGCAACACCTCGACCTGCCGGGCGGTGAGCCCGGCCGGGTTCGACAGTGTCGACGCCCGCCGCGGACCGGGCACCGTCGCGGCACCCCTCGCGCGCAGGTCCGAGCGGACCTTGCCGGCCACCGCGTCGGCGCCCAGCCGGTCGAGCACGTCGAGCGCCTTGCGCACGGCCGCGGGTTCACCGGAGTCGACCAGGGCCAGCGCCGCGTCATACGGCGTCGAGAGGCGGTGGAACGATTCCGCCGCCGCGTCGTACCGGCCGTCGGAGAGCAGCCGGTAGGGGACGGCGACCCGGGCCGTCCCACACGCGTCTGCTTCCGTTGCGCCGATGCGGCGCAGCCACGTTTCCAGCTCCCCGCGGGCCCACTCCAGCCCCCGCGCCGGCGCTTCCCGAAGCAACAACCGGCATTCGGCGATCCGCGGATCCGGTGCACCGGTCAGCCACGTGCGCTCGGCGATCGCCGACGCGACCGGAAGCACCCGCACCAGTTCCCCGAACCGGCAGGCCAGTTCCCAGGCGGCGTCGATCACCCCTGCGTCATCGCCGCGGCGCCGCAACGCGATGAGCCCGCGGATCAGCAGCGGCCACGTCCGGGCCAGCGGGGCGCTCCGACCGCCCAGCACCGATTCGGCGTCGGTCAGTGCCCGGTCCCAGTCGCCGGCCAGCAGGTGCAGTCGGCTCCGGGAGCCGAGTTGCACCATGCGGCATATCGGAAGATCGTGCTCGATCATCAGCGGGATGCTGGTGTCCAGCAGCGCCGCGGCGGCGCCGAGACGGCGTTGTTCGACATCGAAATACGTCAGATTGGTGTAGCCGCCCGAGTACGTCTCGTCGATGTGGCGCGGGCCGGCCGCCAGCTCGGACAGCAGCTGCTGATCCGCGGGCTCATCGCGTTGCGGCGCCGCGGCGATGACGCAGGGGTGATCGACGCCGCCTGGGAACTGGCCTGCCGGTTCGGGGAACTGGTGCGGGTGCTTCCGGTCGCGTCGGAG
>NZ_LMVQ01000132.1 GCF_001545925.1 Mycobacterium sp. NAZ190054
CCTGTTCGACTTCTCCGTCTACGTCGACGCCCGCATCGAGGACATCGAGAACTGGTACATCTCCCGGTTCCTGTCGATGCGGGAGGGCGCGTTCGCCGACCCGGCCTCGCACTTCCACCACTACTCCACGCTCACCGACGAACAGGCGGTGTTCGCCGCCCGCGACATCTGGCATTCGATCAACCGGCCCAACCTGATCGAGAACATCCTGCCGACGCGTCCGCGCGCCACGCTGGTGCTGCGAAAGGACAGCGACCACTCGATCAACCGGCTGCGGCTTCGTAAGCTGTAGCGCCTCCCGCCGCCAGCGGCCCGCACCGCACGTCGCACCGCTCCCGCACGGTGTCGAGCACCTCACGCAGGTGCTCGCGTTCGCGCCGGTGGTTCAGCATGAACCGCAGCGTGCCGGCGGTGCGGCGCGGCCACGGGTACCAGCGGTCGAAGTCCAGGCCGCAATCGGCGAAGACCTTGGCGGGCATCGCGTCGGCCATCAGGCCGATGTTGTACTGCGCCAGGGTGAACATCGCATACGGCATCACCGCCTTGTGCCGGTTCAGCATGTCCTGCAGGTCGAATTCGTAGAGCGGCACTTCCCGGAGCAGATCCAGGAACATCAGATGCGTCATGAAGTTGCCCATGAACGACGCGAGATGCATTGTCGCCGACCGTATTTGAATCGACAGCACACTGCCGTCCGCGGACGTGTAGGGCTCGTACGGATAATCACCCTTGTTCAGATAGCCGGTGCAGTTGATTATCCAGCTGCCGTCCTCGACCGGCCGGGTGGCGCCACTGCGCAGCACCAGCTCGGTGGCGCCGTCCCGGTCGACGACGTCCTCGAGGTGGTCCATCATCACGTCGTCGACGCCGTCGGCGATGGTCTTGTTCTCGGCTTCGGACAGCACACCCAGCATGAAGTTCCGGGTGGACGGCGTCATCCACGTGCCGTAGGTGGTGCGGAACCACTCGGCCATCTGCTCCTCGTTGGTGCCGTCGAACCGGCGGCACAAGTCCACGGCCATGCTGCTGAGCAGGGTGCTGCCGATCCACCGGCGCCGCCCCTTCGGGAAGAACTTGTCCCGGCTGGTGAAGAAGGTGCCGGATCCGGCCACCAGATTGATCTCCCGGCCGGGGTTGGTCGTGATGAGCGCGTGAGCGGTGTCCATCGCGGTCTTGCCGCCGCCGATGATGTACACCGGGCTGCTGCTCTCACCGATCTCACCGGTGCGCACGTCGCAGGTGTCCGGCGACACCGACCGCACCCGTTGGCTGGACAGCGTCAGCGGCTCGTTGGGCAGCACGCGGATCCCGTAGGCCTTGATCAGCCGCTTGGCGTGGATCACCCGGGTGCCGCCGTCGGGGGTTCGGCAGGTGACGCGGACGCCGCCGTCGGGAGCCGGTTCGTCGGATTGCAGGTCCCAGCCGTAACGTTCGTCGACCGTCACGCGTTTCTCGATCTCGTCGAGGCAGTGGCCCAAGTGGCTCAGGACCTCGTCCTTGGCGGGCAGGTAGGACGGCTCCCGGCCCAGGGTCCAGGCGATGTTGCCTGCGGTGAACATCGGATGCGGCTGGTGCAGGCGCACATAGGAGCAGGTGTCGTTCCACATCCCGCCGGCCCGGGGCCGCCGGTCGACGAGGATGATCTTCTGGCCGCGACCCAGGTACCGGCTCGCGGCGAACATCGCGTTGAGCCCGGTGATCCCGGCGCCGACGACGCAGAGGTCGCACGTGTCCGTCTCGGTGGTGTGATGTGCGGTGACGGACACGGCGACCTCCCTGTACCCGGGCGTCTTCTCAGTGTGAGCGCGCGGCTCGGCGATCCTGTAGGTGTTCGACTACCTGTTTTTCACCCGGCGCAGCCCCACGTACTGGACGGCGCCGATGGCCGCGGTGTAGGCCGCGCCGCCGAGCAGCAGAGCCATGCCCCAGCCGGTCAGCGGCCAGATGCCCGCGAACGCCGCGGCGGTGAAGCCGACGGTGCACAGCGCGTTGGCGGCGATGGTCGCGATCCCGCCGGGGCGCACGTTCTCCAGTCCGGCCAGCAGGTAGACGACCACGCCGTAGCCGAGGAAGAAGATCCCGAGTGCGTATTCGACCGCCACCGGGACGCCGGTCAATGACGACAGCCAGCCGGCGGCGGCGACGAACGGCACCCCGGTCACCCCGACCAGAACGGCGTCCAGGCGCATCGCGAAACGGAGCAACCCGTCGTCTGCGACGGTGGTACGGGCGGTGAGTGCGGTCATCGTGCTTCCTTCCTGTTGGGTGCTGCGATCGGGGGCCCGGTGCCGGAGCCGACGCCACGACCTCTTGTGACGGCGACTCCGGACCGGAAGTCGGGTCGGGTTCACGCCAGGCGGCGCAACCCGAGGTACTGCAGGACAGCCAGGCCGACGGTGAGGGCGGTGAACGTTGCCGTCGCGGCGACACCGAACCCGGTCAACGGCAGCCAGCCCGCCGCGAGGACGACCGTGACCGCGGCGGTGAAGGCCACGTTGCCGACCATCACGCCCACCCCCACGCGGGCGAAGACATAACCGTTCCAGGATAGCCGTCGCGTGCCCGGCCGCCTCTATCGCGCTCAGGCCACCAGCGCGTGACCCTCACCGCACCCGGCACCGGCACCGGCGCCGAGTGCCGCAGGCCCCGCGACGCCCCGCACCGCGGTCTCACAGCGGGCGGCCAGCTCGCGCCGGTCGGTGCCGGGCAACTGCAGGGACTCGACATGGAGGTGACAGACGGTGCGCCGGGCGGTGATCACCCGCTTGACGGACGTCAGCAGCGTGTCGTCCCCCACGAACGCCGGCACGGTGGACGGCCGCCCGTCCTTGTGCCGGTAGGTCAGCCGCAGCGGCTGCACCGGCCGTCCGGCGTCGATCGCGGCCTGGAACATCGCCGGACGGAACCGTCCGTAACCCAGCCCGCACCAGGTCGTGCCCTCCGGGAACGCCACCACCGTATGACCTGCCCGCAACCGGCCGGCGACCGCGGCCACCACCACCGGCAGCCTGCGCAACCGGGCACGGTCGATCGGGATGACCTTCATGATCCGCACGATCGGGCCGAGGGCGGGCCAGTCGACGAGATCGGCGCGGGCGACGAAGGAGCCGGGCAGCACCGTGCCGATGGCGAACACGTCCAGCCACGACACGTGTCCGCTGACCACCAGCACGCCCTTGAGGTTGCGGATCGGACCTCCTGAGACGGACATCCGCACACCGAGGCTGCGGAGCATCAGGCGGCAGTAGCCGCGCTGCAGAAGCGACCGGCCCGGCAGCGGCAGCGCCAGCAGCCAGACTCCCGCGAACAGCGTCACCGCTGCGCTGACACGCACCGTGGTGCGCAGCGCGACCACCCAGCGCCGTCCGGGACCGTCGGCGCCGGCGTGTACGCACCCCGTACCGCAGGTCGCCGGCTGCAGGTAGGCGTGTTCGCGGGTCAGGGTCATGACCGCGTTCCGTCGGCGGTGGCAGCGGCGGCCATCCCGACGGAGCGGAGACGGCGCAGGTAGCGGGTGTCGGCGTCGCGCTTGCCGAGCAGCGCGGGAAAGTCGCCGACCCCGAAATCCGGGTCGTGGGCGGGTTCGCCGCACACCTGGGCGCCGAGCCGCAGATAGCCGCGCATCAGCGGGGGCACCGACAACCGGGTGGGCGGTTCGATGTCGTCGAGGGAGCGACCGTCCACGGTCACCGGCCGGTACGGGTGGACGGTGTATTCGGCGGGCGCGGCGTGCCTGCGGCCGACGAAGTCGCGCACACCGCGCAACCGGCTGCCGGGCGGGCTGTCGCCGTCGGGGTCGGCGACGGGCACCGAGACACACCCGGCGACGTAGTCGTAGTCGCTGTGGTCGAGATAGGCGAGGATGCCGGCCCACATCAGCAACACCACGGCGCCGTTGCGGTGCCCCGCCCGCACCACGGCGCGGCCCATCTCGACCAGCGACGGCCGGAGCGGGTCCAGGGCGGTGACGTCGAACTCCGTCGCGGTGTACAGACCGCCGGCGGCGATCGCCCCGGGCGGCGGCAGCATACGGTAGCAGCCCACGAGCTCTCCGGTGGCCTCGTCGCGGACCAGCAGATGGTCGCAGTACTCGTCGAACCGGTCGGCGTCCAGGCCACCGGAACCGCCGTCACCGGTGAGCGTGAAGCCCGGCTCGGTACTGAACACGTCGTAGCGCAGCCGCTGGGCGGCCTCGATGGAGTCCGCGTCGGTGCACAGCAGCAGGCTGTAGCGCGGCGAGGAGGGCGCGGATCCGCCGTGCGGGCCATCGATGTCGTCGGGGGCGATGAGTACAGAAGCAGTGCTCATGGCTGCACGGTCGCGCAGCCGCCTCACGTCAGGGCATCCGGCGCATGTCGTGTCCGTGAGCGACAGGTGACGACTTGGCCGACCCGGGCCCGGTCACGTGCCGCGGGCCCGGTTCGTCGCGCCGCCGCCCCGATGCGGCTCCTCAACTCACCGTGGGGCGGTCGGCGAAGCGCGCGGTGCCCGACACGGCGCCGTCGCCGGTGACCAGGCTCATGTGGTCCACCGCAGTGCCGAAGTAGGTGGCCCGGGGATCGACGACGATCGCCTTGTCGGCGCCGCGTCGAGCCAACACCGTCCGCGCCAGGTCGGCGAACGAGATCTTGTCCGGCCCGCCGATGTTCACGACACCGTTGACGGGCGCCGAGACGGCGACACGGGCCAGTTCGGCGGCGACCTCCTCGGCGGCGATGGGCTGGATCCGGGCATCCGGCACCCGCACCTCGTCACCGTCCTCCAACGAGGCCACGATCGCCTCCGCGAACTCCTGGAACTGGGTCGCGCGCAGGATGCTGTAGGGCAGCCCGGATGCGGCGATCACCTTCTCCTGCACCACTTTTGCGCGCATATAACCACTGTCGGGCAGTCCGTCGGCGCCGACGATTGACAACGCGGCATAGTGCCGGACGCCGGCATTCCCGGCGGCGGCGACCAGGTTCGCCGCCGAGCGGGTGAAGAAGTCCATCACGGGGGCGTCGTCGAAGGACGGCGACCCATCCCCCGGCCAGACGCAAAATCGCACGTCCGCTCGGCGGAACGTGCGATTTTGCGTCTGCGGTGCAGAGAGAAACTCAGCCCTTGCGGGCCTTGACCGCCTCGGTCAGTTGCGGGGTCACCTTGAACAGGTCACCGACGATGCCGAGATCGGCGATCTCGAAGATCGGCGCTTCCTCGTCCTTGTTGACCGCGATGATCGTCTTCGAGGTCTGCATGCCGGCACGGTGCTGGATCGCCCCGGAGATGCCCAGCGCGATGTAGAGCTGCGGCGACACGGTCTTGCCGGTCTGGCCGACCTGGAACTGGCCCGGGTAGTAGCCGGAGTCGACCGCGGCGCGCGAGGCGCCGACCGCGCCGCCGAGCGAGTCCGCGAGCTCCTCGACGATGCCGAAGTTCTCGGCACTGCCGACGCCACGGCCGCCCGACACGACGACGGTCGCCTCGGTGAGCTCCGGGCGGTCACCGGCGACAGCCGGCTCACGCGAGACGATCTTGGTGGCGTTCTCGGCGGGGGCGGGCACCTCGACGGTGACGACCTCGCCGGCGCCGTCGGCGGGCTCGGCCTCGATCGAGCCGGGCCGCACCGTGATGACCGGGGTGTCCCCGACCGCCTCGGCCTCGACGGTGAACGCACCGCCGAAGATCGAGTGGATGCCCTTGCCGCCCTCACGAACCTCGACGACGTCGCTCAGGATGCCCGAGCCGATCCGGGCCGCCAGCCGACCCGCGATCTCCTTGCCGTCCGCGCTGGACGCCAGCAGCACGGCGGCCGGCGTCGCGGACTCGGCCAGCGAGGCCAGCACGTCCACATACGGGGTGATGAGGTAGTTCTCCGCGTCGTCGGACTCGGCGACGTAGATCTTCGCCGCGCCGGCCGCCTTCAGGCCGTCGACCAGGCCCTCGGCGGTCCCGGGCTTGCCCACCACGACGGCGGCGGGCTCGCCCAGCGCGCGGGCGGCGGTGATCAGTTCGGCGGTGACCTTTTTCAGCGCACCTTCAGCGTGCTCGGCGAGCACAAGTACTTCAGCCATGGGTTTCGTTTGCCTCTATGTCTGTAGGTCGATGGGGGGACTTAGATGATCTTCTGGGCAACCAGGTACTCGGCGATCTTGCTGCCGCCGTCGCCCTCGTCGGTCACCTTCTCGCCCGCGGTCTTGGGCGGCTTCGGGGTCGAGGACAGCACCTTCGACCCGGCATTGGCCACACCGACCTCGTCGCTCTCGACGCCGATCTCGGCGAGCGTCAGCTTGGTGACTTCCTTCTTCTTGGCGGCCATGATGCCCTTGAAGGACGGGAAGCGGGGCTCGTTGATCTTCTCGTTGACGCTCACCACGGCGGGCAGCGAGGCCTCGAGGGTGAACACACCTTCGTCGGTCTCACGCTCGGCGGTGACCTTGCCGTTCTCCACGGTCAGCTTGCGCACGTGCGTCAGCTGCGGCAGACCCAGGTACTCGGCGATGATCGCCGGCACGGCGCCACCGGTGCCGTCGGTGGCCTCGTTGCCGGCGATGACCAGCTCGGTGCCCTCGATGGTGCCCAGCGCGCGGGCCAGCGCCCAGCCGGTCTGCACCATGTCGGAGCCGTGCATGCCGTCGTCGACCAGATGGACGGCCTTGTCGGCGCCCATCGACAGCGCCTTGCGGATCGCCTCGGTGGCGCGCTCGGGACCGGCGGTCAGGACCGTCACGGTGCTGTCGCCGCCCTCCCGCTCCTTGATCAGGAGTGCCTCTTCGACGGCACGCTCGTTGATCTCGTCGAGCACGGCGTCGGCGGCTTCCCGGTCCAGGGTGTAATCGCCGTCGGACAGCTTGCGCTCAGACCATGTGTCTGGGACCTGTTTGATCAGGACCACGATGTTCGTCATGACTCTGGTTCGTCCTCCTCGAAGGGGCCGGTAACGGACCGGCCATACCACGTTTGACGCAGGCACCACGATGTTACCAGCGGGTAACTTTGGGTGCTTCGCACGATCACCATAGCGGGTCGATGTTTGCGATCCACCGGCCCCGCGATCAGATGGACGTCACGAAGAGTTCGCCATCGGTCCGTGAGGGGTTAGCCTGCCTTCCAATGAGCACATCTGTGACCAACGGTCCCGCCGGAGACCCGGCCCCCATGGCGCTGACCGGCGAGCGGACCGTCCCGGGCGTGGCGGAGGAAAACTACTGGTTCCGCCGCCACGAGGTGGTGTACCGGCGGCTGGTCGAGCGCTGCCGCGACCGCGACGTGCTGGAGGCCGGGTGCGGCGAGGGGTACGGCGCGGATCTGATCGCGGACGTTGCCAGATCCGTGATCGGACTCGACTACGACGAGTCCGCGGTGGCGCATGTGCGGGCGCGCTATCCCCGGGTCGACATGCGCCACGGCAACCTGGCCGAACTGCCGCTGCCGACGGCTTCGGTCGACGTGGTGGTGAATTTCCAGGTGATCGAGCATCTGTGGGATCAGGGTCAGTTCGCGGCGGAGTGCGCGAGGGTGTTGCGTCCGGGCGGCGTCCTGCTGATGTCGACCCCCAATCGCATCACGTTCTCCCCGGGTCGTGACACCCCGGTCAACCCGTTCCACACCCGCGAGCTCGACGCCGCCGAACTCACCGAGCTGCTCGAGGCGGCCGGTTTCACGATGGAGGCGATGCTCGGGGTCTTTCACGGCCGCCGCCTCGTCGAGATCGACGCCCGGCACGGCGGGTCGGTCATCGACGCGCAGATCGAGCGCGCGCTGGCCGACGCCCCGTGGCCGGCTGAACTGCTCGCCGACATCGAATCGGTCACCGTCGAGGACTTCGACCTCGTGCCGGGGTCGGCCGGCGTGCCCGGTCGGCACATCGACGACAGCCTGGACCTGGTGGCGATCGCGGTGCGGCCGTGAGCGAAGCGAACAACACACCGGGGCGCGCAGCGAACAACACACCGGGGCTGTTCACGCTGGTCCTGCACACCCACCTGCCCTGGCTGGCCCACCACGGACGGTGGCCGGTCGGCGAGGAATGGCTGTACCAGTCGTGGTCGGCGTCCTACCTGCCGCTGGTGCGGGTCCTGCGCACGCTGGCCGCCGAGGACCGCACGCACCTGATCTCCCTCGGCGTCACGCCGGTGGTGGCGGCGCAGCTGGACGACCCGTACTGCCTGCAGGGCATGCAGCACTGGTTGGCCAACTGGCAGCTGCGCGCACTCGAAGCGGCGACCACGCGCACCTCGACGGGCACCTCGCCGGCGTCGGCGCCTGACGCGTTGCGCCAGTTCGGTGCTCGCGAATACACCGAGGCCGAACGCGAACTCGACGAGTTCGACACGCTGTGGCGCCACGGCGCCGGCCCGGTGCTGCGGGAGCTGCTCGACGGTGAAGTCGTCGAGCTGCTCGGCGGACCGTTGGCACACCCGTTCCAGCCGCTGCTCAACCCCCGGCTGCGCGAGTTCGCGCTGCGCGAGGGCCTGGCCGACGCCGGCCACCGGTTCGCGCACGCGCCGACCGGCATCTGGGCCCCGGAGTGCGCCTACGCGCCCGGCATGGAGACCGGATACGCCGCGGCGGGCGTCAGCCACTTCATGGTCGACGGTCCGTCCCTGCGCGGCGACACCGCGCTGGGGAGGCCGGTCGGCCAGTCCGGCGTCGTGGCGTTCGGCCGCGACCTGCAGGTCAGCTACCGCGTATGGTCGCCCAGATCCGGCTACCCCGGTCACCACGCGTATCGCGACTTCCACACCTACGACCACGCCACCGGACTCAAGCCCGCCCGGGTGACCGGACGCAACGTGCCGTCGCAGGACAAGGCGCCGTACGACCCGGCGCGCGCCGATGCCGCCGTCGACGCGCATGTCGCCGATTTCGTGGAGACGGTGCGGCAGCGTCTGCGCTCCGAGACCGAGCGGATCGGCCGGCCCGCCCACGTGGTGGCCGCGTTCGACACCGAACTGTTCGGCCACTGGTGGCATGAAGGCCCGGTCTGGTTGGAGCGAGTGCTGCGGGCACTGCCCGCCGCCGGGATACGGGTCGGCACGCTGTCGGACGCGATCGCCGAGGGATATGTCGGTGCGCCGGTGCAGCTGCCGCCCAGCTCGTGGGGTTCGGGCAAGGACTGGCAGGTGTGGTCGGGCGAGAAGGTGGCCGACCTGGTCCAGCTCAACAGCGAGGTGGTGGACACCGCGCTGAGCACCGTGGACAAGGCGCTGGCCCGCGGGACAGCATCGGATGCCACAAGGGATTTCGTCGCCGACCAGATACTGCGGGAGACCCTGCTGACGGTCTCCAGCGACTGGCCGTTCATGGTCAGCAAGGACTCGGCGGCCGACTATGCGCGCTACCGGGCCCACCTGCACGCGCATGCCACGCGGGAGATCGCGGCGGCGGTGGCCTCCGGACGCGACGAGCAGGCGCGGCGGCTGGCCGAGGGCTGGAACCGCGCCGACGGCCTGTTCGGGGCGCTCGACGCACGGAGGTTGCCCACCGCATGACGATGAAGATCCTGCTG
>NZ_LMVQ01000133.1 GCF_001545925.1 Mycobacterium sp. NAZ190054
GACCAGATCCCGCTCCGGGACGATCGGGCGGGCGCCGGGCGCATGAAGGCGCTGCGCCGGGTCGGTCGTCATGCGCGGTCTCGCCACGCCGACGTGAGCGCGGCGACGTCCGCGCCGACCGCGGCGGTGCCTTCGACAAGTCCCACGCCGAGCGCCATCTCGGTCACGCCCGCGGCCTCGTACGCCCGCAGTTGTTCCACGCACTTCTGCGGTGGCCCCCACAGCGCGAGGGCGTCGATCGCCGAGAGCGGGATCTCGTCCACCGGGTCGGCCCCGTCGGCAATCCGTGCCAGCAGTTCGTCGACGTCGCGACCGCCGAGGTCGACGCCGGCGCGCATCCAGTCGAGCCCGTGTTCGGCGGACATGGCGAGCAGCCGCGCGACGACGGGTGCCAGCACGACGCGGGCGTCGTCCTCCGGCACATCACCGCCGTAGTACAGGTAGCTCACGAACTCGTCGTCCGACCCGTCGTCGTTGGCGTCGCGGGCCAGCTGGATCGCCTCGGCCAGGTAGTCGACGCTGCTGCCCATCGAGAAGATGATCCCGTCGGCGAGCCTGCCGGCCAGCGCGATCGTCTTCGGCCCCATGGCCGCCACAAGGACCGGCAGCCGCCGCCCGGGCACCCGCAGTCCGAGGTCGCCGCCCGCGGGCCCGCCCCAGCCGGGGACGGTCTCGCCCGCCGTCAGGGCACGGATGCGGCCGATCGACTCCTCGAGGAGACGCAGTCCGGACGTCGTCGGGGCGTTCATCGCCTTGCGTCCGTCCTCGCTGGGCATGCCGACGCCGAGGCCCAGGCGGAGCGGGTGCTGCAGGAAGGCGTCCGCGCTGACCGCGTCCTGGGCGACGATGGCCGGGTACCGGGTGCGCACCGACACCGACCCGATTCCCAGCCGCAGCCCCGGGTGACGCATGCCGAGGGCGGCCGCCGAGACGCACGCCGAACGCTCGAACGGGTTCTCGTTGAGCCAGATCGCGTCGATGCCGGCGTCGACGGCCTGATCGGCGGTCTCGATGAGGTCGCCCACGCTCAGGCTGGAGCCGAGTCGGGCGGCCAGGCGCATCACCGCGCCACCAACCGGTCATCCGGGTCGACGCCCGGGATGGGCACGCCGGGCGCAAGCATCGAGAAATGTGCGTGCACGACGCGCCAGCCGTCGGCCTCCCGGCGCAGGATCTCTGTGGACCGCGTCCGGGTCTGCGGGCCGAAGCCGGTGAACGGGTCCTCCTCGTCGCCGATCCATGCGGCGTCGACCGTGCGCAGGCAGGTGACCCACGCGACGTCGCCGGCCACCGTGATCTCACGGTCGAAGGACCGCCAGGGCGAGCGGTGCCGCAGACGGGGCCGGTAGTACCGCCACAGCGCCAACCACGCGCTCAGCGGACGGTAGTTGTGTCCGCTGAGGTTGAAGTAGGCGTTGCGGGGGTCGGCGCTCCAGATCCGCGCGAGCCCGTCGGCCGACGTGATCGCGTTGAGCCGCAGGTATTCCTCGTGTACCGCGGTGACCGCCGCATGGTCGTCCTCGCGGCTCAATGGATCACGTCCGACAGTTCCCGGGTGACGATGCGCTCCTCGGTGAGCGAGAAGTGCACATGCACCACCTTCCAGCCGTCGGCCTCGCGCCGGAAGATCTCCGTCGACCGGGAGATGACCTGATTCGGGTCCTCGTTCGCGAACGGGTTCTCGTCGGAGCTGATCCAATGCGTCTCACCGGATCTCAGGCAGTTCACCCAGGCGAGGTCGCCGACCACCTCGACCTCGACGTCGGAGGTCTCGTAGGCCTTGGCGTGGCTGAAGCGGGTCCGGTAGTGGGCCCAGAGTCGCAGCCACGCCTCGCGGGTGTAGTTGTGGCCGCTGCGGTTGAAGTAGATGTAGCCGGGTTCGGTGCTCCACAGTTCCTTGAGCCCCTCGACGTCGAGGACGCCGTTGAGGATCAGGTAGTCGCGCGAGATGCGCAGCACTTCGGCCTTGTCGTCCTCATAGCTGGGCACGGTCATGGGGGGTCCTTTCGCGGTGGGGGAGTCAGGCGCCGCTGTCGCGCCAGAAGACGAGTTTGTGGTCGAGGAGGTCGATGATCGCGTACGAGAACCAGCCGATCAGCCCGAGCGTGATGATCGTCGCGTACACCACCGGGATGTTGAGCTGAAAACTGTTGAGCTGCACCAGGTATCCGACACCCTTGCGTGACCCGACCAGCTCGCCGATGACGACGCCGACGAGCGCCATCGTGACCGCGGCCTTGAGCCCGGCGAAGATGTTGGGCAGTGCCGACGGGATCGACACCGTCCACAGCGTCTGCAGCCGGGTGGCGCCGAACGAGCGCATGAGGATGAGCCGCTTCTCGCTGACCATCAGCAACCCGGTCATCGTGTCGAGGAAGACCGGGAAGAAGCAGATCACCACACCCATCACGATCTTCGACTCGATGCCGAAGCCGAAGGCGGTGACCATGATCGGCGCAAGGGCGACTTTGGGAAGTGCCTGAAACGCGATGATGTAGGGGCTCAGCACCCGCCGAAAGAATGACGACGCGCCGAGCAGCAGACCCAGTGCGAGGCCGATCGCCGAGCCGGTCAGGAAGCTGACGAGCAGCGCCCTCGTGGTGAACCACAAGTTGTCCCAGAAGTAGGACTGGACATACATCTCGGCCATCGCCAGGGCGATATCGGACGGCGGCGCGAGCACGATGGAGTGCACCAGACCCGAACGGACGGCGAACTCCCACACGCCAACGACGGCCACGAAGAGTCCGATGCTCGTCAGGGTCACGAGCACCCGGCCGTTGCGGTCCCGACGCGATTCGAGCCGGTCCGCGGCGTCGAGCAGCTGCGCCGCCTCGTCGCCTGCGGCCTCGGACGTCTGAGCTTTCGTGGTCATGCGGAGACGCCTCTGACGGGCTCGGCGTCGGTGTCGTCGGCCGTCGAGAGCGTCTCGCGAACATGGCGCTCGAAGGCGACGAACTCGGGTTCGTACACGAGCGAAGACACCCGCGGCCTGGCGAGCGGCACCTCGAGCTCCGCGGTAATCCGCCCAGGGCGCGGTGACATCACGACCACCCTGTCGGAGAGCAGGGTGGCTTCCCCGATGTTGTGGGTGACGAATACGACCGTGATGCCGCTGCCGGCCCACAGACGCAGCAGCTCCATGTTCATCGACTCGCGGGTGAATTCGTCAAGCGCTGCGAACGGCTCGTCCATCAGCAGTATCCGGGGCTCGTAGACGAGTGTCCGTACCAGGGAGGCGCGCTGCTGCATGCCACCGGAGAGTTCGCGCGGATAGCTATCGGCGAAGGCGCCCAGCCCCACGTGGTCCAGCAGATCATGGGCGCGCGCAACGATTTTGGCGCGGTCGTAGCGCCGAGGGTGCAGCTTCAACGGCACGAGGACGTTGCCGAACACGGTCTTCCAGGGCAACAGCACCGGTGTTTGCTGCATGTAACCGATGTCGGCGCGCGGCGCGGTCATCTCCTCGCCGGCGACGGTGACACTGCCGGAGGACTGGGTGAGCAGTCCTCCGATCATGTTGAGCAGCGTGGACTTGCCGCAGCCGCTCTGACCGACGAGGGAGATGAACTCTCCCTCGCCGGCCTCGAAATCCACGTGGGATAACGCCGAAACCAGTTGTCCGCCTTTGCTTCTGAACACCTTGGAGGCGTCGCGGATGCGAATCAGCGGCGCGGTCGTCGTGGTCATCGTCGGCCTTCTTCCGTCGAGGATCGGTGGTCGGCGCCTATGCGGCGGAGGCGGCGTACTCCTTGGCCGCCGCGAGCACCTCGGCGCGATCCCAGTCGTTCATGGCGGGGATGTAGTCGTTGGTGAGCACCGTCGACACGTCGACGGCCCCGGAGATGTCCACCTCGCCGCCCTCGACCGGCTCCACGTTCTGGAGCAGTTCGGCGTAGAGCACCGTGCCTTCGATGTCGATCTGACCGAACGCGTCCGGCGGCGCCGGCTGGTAGATGTCGCGGTAGACGTCGATGATGTACTGCGTGTCCGCGTCCTCGGCCCAGGCCTCGGGGAAGGCGGCCTTCGTCGCGACGGTGATGGCCTCCGGGTACTCGTACCAGACGTAGCTGGCCTTGTTCCAGATGCGCCCGATGGACTCGATCACCGCGGGATTGGCCTCGGCGTACTCCGAGGTCGTGGCGATCATCGCTCCGATCGGGAACGACTCGGAGTTCGGGCTCTCGATGCCGCGGAACTCGTATCCCTGCGCGCCGAGTGCCCCGAAGTCGGTGAGCGAGCCGCCGAAGGCGTCGATCGTGCCCGACTGGAAGGCGTGGAAGATGCTCGCGGGCTCGTCTCCGACCGGGAGCAACTCGACCTCGCTGGTGGTGTCGAAGCCGGCGTCCTGGAGCATGGCGGTCGCGACGGGCACCTCACCGCCGGCCCAACCGGTCACGCCGACGACCGACCCTTTGGGAAGGTCGCCGACAGCCTGATAGGGCGAGTCCTCGGGCACCATGATGCCGAACATGAACCCGTCGCCGGCGCCGTAGGCCAGGCTGACCCCGACTACGTCGTGCCCGGCATCCGCGGTGCTGAGGAACGCCTCGAGCGATGCGACGGCGACGTCGGCCTGTCCCGCGACGAGCAGCTGCATCGCCTGCGAGCTGCCGTCGGCGATCGCGACCTCCACATCGAGTCCCTCGGCGTCGTTGTAGCCCATCTCCTCACCGATGCTGAACTGGGAATCGGAGATCGGGCCTCCGCCTGTGATGACGCGGACTTTCGTGGTGCCGTCGGCGGATTCCTCGGACGCGCCGCAGCCCGCGAGGACGGCGATGCTCGCGGCGAGGACGCCGACGGCTCGGAGCTTGGGGGTGATGCGGCGTTTCATACTGATCTCCAAATTCCCAAATAGCTACTATTTGTGGTTTATAGGACGGGGTCATTCACAGGCGCATGAAGTGCGGATTTGCGCTCGGATCGGGGATCAGACGGCCAATCTCGCCCCGATGTGGACCATACAGCGCCTGAAGTGCGGAAGATAAAACCCAAGTGTTAATAGTTTGTAACCGCATCCACCGTGCTAGAGTCGCCATAACACCACAGGTCTTGGGGGATATTGATGGATGCCGAAGCACTCGACCGCCAAGTCAGCGACCGCCTCTTCCCCCTCGCCTTCGCCCAGCGGGAGACTCTGAACACCTACCGGTCTGCGCACCAGCGCCTGCGCAGTTGCATCGTGCTCGGGGTCTTCGTCCCCGGCTCCCGGCTTCCCCCCGAGGAGCAGATCGCCTCCCTCCTCCAGGTCAGTCGCGGAACCGTCCGGGAGGTGGTGAAGACGCTGCAGTCAGAGGAACTGGTGACCTCGTCCCGCGGGCGTGGCGGCGGAAGCTTCGTCGCGGCCAGCCAGCCGGCGCCGTCGGTCGAACAGGTGCGTCGGCTCGCCGAGACGCTCGGCGACCGCCTGCAGGACGCGCTGGACCTGCGCTGGGTGCTCGAGCCGGCGGCCGCCGACCTGGCGGCGCGGCGCACGAGCGACGAGGACCGTGCGTTGCTGCGCCGACTCACCGACCACAGCTTCTCGACGCCTCGAACGAGTTATCGGCAGGCCGACGCCCGCCTGCATCTGACGATCGCGCAGATGAGCAAGGTCCCGTCCCTGAGTGCGGGCATCATCGAAGTCCAGTCGCTGCTGCATCCGTTCATCTCGCTGATCCCGACCATGGATGCGACCGTGCAGCGTTCGTACGTGCAGCACGAGTCGATCGTCGCCGCGATCATCGACGGCGACGCGTCGACGGCACGGGCGCTCATGGCCGAGCACGTCAGCGGCGTGACACGGCTCATCAACGAGATGCTGGCGACGCCGCGGTTCGAGATCCCGACCGAGAGGGAGGCCGCGCGCGCCTGAATCCCAAGCGCGCGGCTAGTTTTCGCGCACCGCGGCGAACACGTCGGTGTCGGCGCGGTCGTCATCGGTCTCGCGGCGCCGGGGCTGCTGCGGCGTCTTACGGTCGACGAGCCAGCGGCCGAGCGAGACACCGACGATGGCGGAGAGGAACACCAGCAGCGCGGTGAACGCGGCGAACGTCGTGAGCTCGTTGATCAGCCCCTCGACGTACAGGTTCCGGTAGAACATTCCGATGAACCAGGCCACCGCACCGCTGACCACGCCGGCGAACAGGCCGGTCAGTAGCCACGTCATCGCCAGGTCGTCGCGGCGGTCGGGGTCCGGGTTCTTGCGGGCGTCGTTGCGGCCGTCCGCGTAACCCCAGATCAGCGCCACGACCGCGTACGCCACGACCAGCACGAGGCTGATCAGACCCGCCTTGGTTTCCCACGCGTTGATCATCGCGCCCTGCAACAGTCGGACGATGACCATCAGGGCCGCGAACACCAGTCCGCGCAGCAACCACTTACTCATGGGGCCTCACCTTAGCGAGTAGCGTCACCGGCTGTGACGATTTCTCAGCGCCGCGACCGCCTGCGTCGACGTCTGGCTGACGCCGGGCTGGAGGCGATATTGATATCGGACCTGATCAACGTCCGTTATCTGTCGGGTTTCACCGGTTCCAATGCCGCGCTTCTGGTGCTCGCCGAGGACGAAACACCGGTGTTGGCCACCGACGGGCGCTACCGGACACAGGCAGCCCACCAGGCGCCCGACGCCGAGGTCGTCATCGAACGGGCCTGCGGTCCCCACCTGGCGGCCCGGGCCGCCGCCGCAGGAGTGCGCAGGCTGGGATTCGAGAGCCACGTCGTCACCGTCGACGCGTTCACCGCGCTGACCAAGGCGGCGGGACCAGAGTGTGAGTTCGTCCGCGCGGCAGGCACGGTGGAAGGACTGCGCGAAGTCAAGGACGCCGGGGAGATCGCGTTGTTGCGACTGGCGTGCGAGGCGGCCGACGCGGCTCTGCACGAGCTGGTCGACCGCGGCGGGCTGCGGGCCGGCCGCACCGAGAAGGAGGTCCGCAACGAGCTGGAGGCGCTGATGCTGACGCACGGCGCGGACGGCGCGTCCTTCGAAACCATCGTCGCGACCGGGGCGAACTCGGCGATCCCGCATCACCGGCCGACCGATGCGGTGCTCGCCGCCGGTGACTTCGTCAAGATCGATTTCGGCGCGCTGGTCGCCGGCTACCACTCGGACATGACCCGCACGTTCGTGCTGGCGCCGATCGCCGACTGGCAGCGTGACATCTACACCCTCGTCGCCGCCGCTCAGCGGGCGGGCAGCGAGGCCCTCGAACCCGGGGTCACCCTCAAGGACGTGGACGCGGCCTCCCGGCAGGTCATCGCCGACGCGGGCTACGGTGAGAACTTCGGGCACGGGCTCGGTCACGGGGTGGGGCTGCAGATCCACGAAGCGCCGGGAATCAACGCCGCTGCCGCCGGTACACTGCTTGCTGGCTCTGCGGTGACCGTGGAGCCCGGCGTCTACCTGCCCGGCCGCGGCGGTGTCCGCATCGAGGACACGCTCGTGGTCAACAAGCGCCCCGACCTACTCACCAGGTTCCCGAAGGAACTGGTGATCATCTAGAAAGCTAGGAGTACAACCGCGTGGCATCGACCGCCGACTTCAAGAACGGGCTCGTCCTTCAGATCGATGGCCAGCTGTGGCAGATCGTCGAGTTCCAGCACGTCAAGCCAGGCAAGGGGCCGGCCTTCGTGCGGACCAAGCTGAAGAACGTGGTGTCCGGCAAGGTTGTCGACAAGACCTACAACGCCGGGGTGAAGGTCGAGACCGCCACCGTCGACCGACGTGACGCGACCTACCTCTACCGCGACGGTTCGGACTTCGTGTTCATGGACTCGGAGGACTACGAGCAGCACCCGCTGCCCGAGTCGCTGGTCGGCCGCGCCGCGGGCTTCCTGCTGGAGAGCATGCCGGTGCAGATCGCGTTCCACAACGGCACCCCGCTGTACCTGGAACTCCCGGTGACCGTCGAGCTTGAGGTCACCCACACCGAGCCCGGGCTGCAGGGTGACCGGTCCAGCGCGGGCACCAAGCCGGCGACGCTGGAGACCGGCGCCGAGATCCAGGTGCCGCTGTTCATCAACACCGGTGACAAGCTCAAGGTCGATTCGCGTGACGGCAGCTACCTGGGAAGGGTCAATGCCTGACCGGAGGGGTGACCGGGGCCGGCACCAGGCCCGTAAACGCGCCGTCGACCTCCTCTTCGAAGCCGAAGCGCGCGGCATCTCCGCAGCGGAGGTGGCAGACGCGCGAAATGAGTTGGCGGAGAAGCAGACCGACGACGTCACGCCGCTCAACCCGTACACCGTCACGGTGGCGCGCGGGGTCACCGATCACGCCGCACACATCGACGACCTGATCTCCTCGCATCTGCAGGGCTGGACGCTGGACCGGCTGCCCGCCGTGGACCGGGCCATTCTGCGGGTCGCGGTGTGGGAGTTGCTGCACGCCGAGGACGTGCCGGAACCGGTGGCCGTCGACGAGGCGGTGGAACTGGCCAAACAGCTCTCGACCGATGAATCGCCCGGCTTCGTCAACGGCGTGCTTGGCCAGGTGATGCTGGTGACACCGCAGATCCGCGCGGCTGCGGCGGCGGTGCAGGCACGGCCCGACGGCGGTGGCGGAACGTAGATGGGTGCGCCGCAGGACTGGGCCCCGTACTCCAGCGTGCAGGACGCCGCGCGGGTGTACCTGCGCGACCCCGATCTGGCGCTGGACCAGATCCGTTCCGTCGTGGAGCTTTCCGCGATCCGGTCGTTCGTGATGTCCCGGGGCTTCAGCGACGAGTCGTGGGGTGAGGCGCTCTGGCAGGAGGTGCTCGCCACGGACGGTCACCGACTCATCTTGTGGCGTGCCGACGACGACGCCGTCGCGCAGGACGGCGGCGCCGGACCGCGCCGGATCCTGATGGCCTCGGTGCGGACGATCCTGCTGTCCACGCTCACCGACCAGGTGCTGTCCACCGAATACGACGTACTCGGGGACGGCACCCGCCGGTTGGCCGAGGTGAAGCTGCGGCTGTACACGCAACTGGTCACCCGGTCCCGGCAGAAGTCGGCCACCGAGACGGACATCTTTTGCGAATCGTTCCGCTTCGTGAAGTCCGTGGACAACGGCGGATTGGCGCAGATGCAGCGGCTGCTGCAGTTCGGCCGGGTGCTGTCCCAGTCGCTGTAGGCACGGCGCCGCGGGGTCACATGCTCACGCGGCGTCGAAGGTGATGAGGTCGATGGAGAGTCGGCCTTCGGCCAGGCTGAGTTTTCGGCGGATGGGTGGGCCGGGGAGTTGGGGTGGGATCGAGGGGTAGCGCGCGCCGGTCGGCGTCACATACTCCGCGCGATGCTCCCCGTTCTCCTCACCCGTACTGACCCGCCAACCCGAGGCTTCTTTGGCGTAGTTGCAGGCCTCGCACAACCCGAGCCCGTTACCCGCGCTGGTCTTTCCGTCGTCCCGGGCCGGAACCGCGTGATCGTGATGGCGGATCGGGGCATTGCAGTACGGCGTCCGGC
>NZ_LMVQ01000134.1 GCF_001545925.1 Mycobacterium sp. NAZ190054
TGTTGCGAGAGCCCGTAGGCGCTCAGCCCGTAGGCCAGGCCGTAGGACATGGCCTTGACCCGGCGCCGCAGCTCTGCGGTGACTTCCTCGATCGGCACCGAGAACGCCCGGGACGCGACGAACGAGTCGACCGCCGATGCGACGTCCCGCGACGGCTGCGGCGCCGCCATGTCCCCGGCGAACACGGCGGCGGCCGCCATCAGCATCGACGCGGCATTGGTGGGATCAGAGGCGGCCTGCTGGATCACGGGTCCCAGGCTCTGCACCGCGGGCAGGCCGGGAGCCTGCACCCCGTCGATCGGCAACGGCGCCGCCGGTTCGGCGTGCGCCACGCCGGTCACGCCCACGGTCAGCAACACGGCGGACGAGCACACCGCCAGCCTGGTGGTGAGCATCGTCGCCCTCGTTGACATGAGCCGGGTCGTTGACATGATCCCCCAATACATCGGTGATTTCGGGTGGTGGGTTCGCTCAGGACGTCACGGCAGGGCCGACAGCGGGGTGAACAGCGGCGGCACGGGAGCCGGGGCGGGTGCCGCGGCGACGGGTGCCGTCTCACCGGTCGGCAGCAGGTTCGCCAGCGGAGTGCCGGCAGGCAGCAGCGAGGCCAGCCCGCCGGGAACGCCGAGCGAATCGGTCAGGCCGGACAGCGGCGAGGCCGGGGCGGTCTGCGGCGCCGTGGTCGTGTTGCCGACCGGCACCGTGGTCATGTTCCCGCCGGGCAGCGCCGTTGCGCCGGGCAGCACGTTCGCCGGTTGCGGCAGACTGATCGACGCCGTCGCGCCCGGTCCGCTGACCGGGGTCGCGGGTGTCGTGGCCGCCGTCGCCGCCGGTGCCGCCGGCGCGGTGCCCATCATGTTGGCGAAACCCTGCACGATCTGCGTGGCGGCGGCGGGGTTGGCGGCCAGCTGCTGCAGGAACGGCAGGCCCGGGACCTCGGGAGCCGGAGCGGGCGCAGGCGCCGGTTGGGCGGATGCGGTGGCGCTGAGGGCCATGGCAGCCGACACCGCCCCAGCCGCTGCGATCATCGTGGTTGCGAACAGTTTCCGGGTGCGGTGCATGAAGGTTCTCCCATTCCGTCGGTGGCGCTTGTTGGAGGCCGCGAATGACCGTGAAAGACACTGACGGCACGCCTGCACCCGAAGCTAGCCTGTTACTAGAGTTACTCAAGTGACAAGTGTGGCATTTATGGAACCGTTACGGAGGTGAAGGCGGACGGTGACCGCTCGCTAGAGTCGGTCGGATAGACACCACCGAATCCGCCATCGGGATGACCGCTCGGCTACGGGCAGCGGCGCCCGCGTTGTTGATCGTGAGCATCGCGCTGCGCCTGGCATGGACCTATCTGGTGCCCAACGGCGCCAACTTCGTCGATCTGCACGTGTACGTCGGCGGTGCCGCCGAACTCGACGGACCAGGCACGTTGTACGAGTACGTGTACGGCGAACAGACACCGGACTTCCCGCTGCCGTTCACCTACCCGCCGTTCGCGGCCGTGGTGTTCTACCCGCTGCACCTGCTGCCGTTCGGTGTCGTCGGCTTCGCGTGGCAGATCGGCATCATCGCCGCGCTCTACGGCGTCGTGCGGCTGAGCCAACGGCTGCTGTCCCCGCAATCGGCGCCCGGCGACCGGCGTGTCGCGATGCTCTGGACCGCCGTCGGCATCTGGACCGAGCCGTTGCGCAGCACCTTCGACTACGGACAGGTCAACGTGTTGCTGGTGCTCGCGGTGCTGTACGCGGTCTACACGTCGAAATGGTGGCTGTCGGGTCTGCTGGTCGGTCTGGCCGCGGGCGTCAAGCTCACCCCGGCGGTGGCGGGCCTGTATTTCGTCGGCGCCAGGCGGTGGGCCGCGGTGCTCTTCTCCGCGGCGGTGTTCTTCCTGACCATCGGCGTGTCGGCGCTGCTGGTCGGCGGACAGACCCGTTTCTACTTCACCGAACTGCTCGGCGACGCCGACCGGGTCGGTCCGGTCGGGACGTCGTTCAACCAGTCCTGGCGCGGCGGGGTCTCCCGGATTCTCGGGCACGACGCCGGTTACGGGCCCGTCGTGCTGGCCGGGATCGTGGTGACGGCGGTGCTGGCGCTGCTGGCGTGGCGGGCGATCGGCGGGGCCGACGACCGCCTGGGCGCGATCGTCATCGTCGAACTGTTCGGGCTGGTGCTGTCCCCGATCTCGTGGACGCACCACTGGGTGTGGCTGCTGCCGCTGATCATCTGGCTGCTGCACGGCCCGCTGCGTGACCGGGTCGGCGCGCGCGTGCTCGGCTGGGGGTGGTTGGCGCTGATCGTGATCGGGGTGCCGTGGCTGCTGAGCTTCGCCCAGCCGACCATCTGGGTGATCCCGCGGCCGTGGTACCTGGCGTGGGCGGGCCTGGTCTACATCGTGGCCACGCTGGCGACGCTGGCCTGGATCGCTATCCGAGGATCCCGTCGATATCCCGAGCCATCTGCACGTCCTTCTCCGTGATACCACCTTCGGAGTGGGTGACCAGAGCGAAAGTCACTGTCCGCCAGCGGATGTCGATGTCGGGATGGTGATCCTTGGCCTCCGCGTGCTCGGCGACGCGACGAACCGCCTCGATGCCGTCGAGGAACGCGGGAAACTTGACCGTTCGGCGCAGGGTTCCGTCGGCGCGCTCCCAGCCGTTGAGCTCGGGCAGTGCGGCGTCGACTTGTTCATCGGTTAACACAGCCATGTCCTCGACGGTATACCGTCTGGCGCAGTGTCGAACTTGATTGTGGTGGCCGGTGCGCTGATCGAGCGCGGGGCGCTGCTGGTGGCCCAACGCGCCCGCCCGCCGGAGCTGGCGGGGCTGTGGGAACTTCCCGGCGGCAAGGTCGCGCCGGGGGAGAGCGACGAGGCCGCGCTCGCGCGCGAACTCAACGAGGAACTCGGCGTCGACGTGACCGTCGGCGCCCGCATCGGATGCGATGTCGCGTTGACCGCGACGACGCGTCTGCGCGCGTACGTCGTCACCCGCACCGGCGGCGTCGTGGCGCCCCACGACCACCGCGCGTTGCGCTGGGTGCGTGGCGACGAGATCGAGGCGCTGCCGTGGGTGCCCGCCGACCGGGCATGGCTGCCCGACCTGATTCGGCTGACCGGTGAGCAAAGCCCGCGGTGACCTGAGTTCCCCGCGGCCCTTCGGTACCGCACGGCGAGGAGGGCGACACGGCGCCTTCGGTGGCCACGTGGACCTGGCCGCGCTCCCGGAGGTGGGCAGCCGGCAGGCCATTCCCCGACGGCGTCATCACCGCCGGGCCGTCAGTACCGCAGCCGGTCCCCGGCGACACGGACGTCGGCCCGGTTGTCGCGGTGTGCGATCGCGTGGATCGGATGCGTCAACACCGGATGACGGCAGTGCGGGCACGAGGCCTGGTTGCGGTTCGCGGAGCTGAACGTCAGATGACGGCATTCGCTACATCGCACGACGTAGAACGCGCCGATCCAGTTGGCCAGCCCCAGGAAGATGGCCAGGGTCGCCAGCGTGGCGAGCACGGTGATGAGAACGACGGTGAGCACCGAGTAAACCGTCATGACCTACCTCCATAACGTCTGACGGGTGCCTTCAACGGTACGCCGGAAAACCGCGGGAATCCGCGGGATTCGACCGTGAATCCGCCGGTCAGGACTTCCTGGCGCGTTTGTAGACCTTCTCCAGCTCCTTGCCCCGCAACCCGTTGAGTTCGGCCCTGCGCACCTTGTGCACGACCAGCGGGCACCGCTTGCACCGCGGCTTGCTGCGGCAGCACTTCTTCTTCGGCTTGATGCCGGCGAGCTTGGTGGCTTTCACGTGACGGGAATCTCTCGTTTTCGCGATCGGTGCACTGCACTGCGACAATCACCGGCGTGCAATCTCGTCCGGACTTTCGCAACGTCGCCATTGTGGCCCACGTCGACCACGGCAAGACCACCCTGGTCGACGCCATGCTGCGGCAGTCCGGTGCGCTGACGCACCGTGGTGACGACGCCACCGAACGCATCATGGACTCCGGCGACCTGGAGCGCGAAAAGGGCATCACCATCCTGGCGAAGAACACGGCGGTGCACCGCGTCCACAAGGACGGCTCCGTCACGGTCATCAACGTCATCGACACCCCCGGCCACGCCGACTTCGGAGGCGAGGTCGAACGCGGTCTGTCCATGGTCGACGGCGTCCTGCTGCTGGTCGACGCGTCCGAAGGCCCGCTGCCGCAGACCCGGTTCGTGCTGCGCAAGGCCCTGGCCGCGCACCTGCCCGTGATCCTGGTGGTCAACAAGACCGACCGGCCCGACGCCCGCATCGCGCAGGTCGTCGAGGAAAGTCACGACCTGCTGCTCGACGTCGCCTCCGACCTCGACGACGAGGCCCAGGCCGCCGCCGAGAAGGCGCTGGACCTGCCGACGTTGTACGCGTCCGGCCGGGCCGGCATCGCCAGCACCACCCAGCCCGCCGACGGGCAGGTACCCGACGGCGACAACCTCGACCCGTTGTTCGACGTGCTGATGGAGCACATCCCGGCGCCGTCCGGTGACCCCGAGGCGCCGGTGCAGGCGCTCGTCACCAACCTCGACGCGTCGGCGTTCCTCGGCCGTCTCGCGCTGATCCGGATCTACAACGGCCGGCTCAAGAAGGGCCAGCAGGTCGCGTGGATGCGTGAGGTCGACGGCGTGCCCGTGGTCACCAACGCGAAGATCTCCGAACTGCTGGCCACCGTCGGCGTCGAACGCGCACCGACGGACACCGCCGAGGCCGGGGACATCGTCGCGGTGGCGGGCATTCCGGAGATCATGATCGGCGACACGCTCGCCGATCCGGAGCACGCGCACGCGCTGCCGCGCATCACCGTCGACGAACCCGCGATCTCGGTGACGATCGGCACCAACACCTCGCCGCTGGCGGGCAAGGTGTCCGGTCACAAGCTGACCGCCCGAATGGTCAAGGCCCGCTTGGACTCCGAGCTTGTCGGCAACGTGTCGATCCGCGTCGTCGACATCGGCCGCCCGGACGCGTGGGAGGTCCAGGGCCGCGGCGAGCTGGCGCTGGCGATCCTCGTCGAGCAGATGCGCCGCGAGGGTTTCGAGCTGACCGTCGGCAAACCGCAGGTGGTCACGCGCACCATCGACGGCAAACTGCACGAGCCGTTCGAGGCGCTGACCATCGACTGCCCCGAGGAGTACGTCGGCGCGATCACCCAGTTGATGGCCGCGCGCAAGGGCCGCATGGAGGAGATGGCCAACCACGCCGCCGGATGGGTGCGGATGGACTTCATCGTGCCCAGCCGCGGCCTGATCGGCTTCCGCACCGACTTCCTGACCGAGACCCGGGGCACCGGCATCGCCAACGCGGTGTTCGACGGCTACCGCCCGTGGGCCGGTGAGATCCGGGCCCGCCACACCGGATCGCTGGTGTCCGACCGCAGCGGCCAGATCACCCCGTTCGCGATGATCCAGCTCGCCGACCGTGGCCAGTTCTTCGTCGAACCCGGCCAGGAGACCTACGAGGGCCAGGTGGTCGGGATCAACCCGCGCGCCGAGGATCTCGACATCAACATCACCCGCGAGAAGAAGCTGACCAACATGCGGTCCTCGACCGCCGACGTCATCGAGACGCTGGCCCGCCCGCTCGAGCTCGACCTGGAGAAGGCGATGGAGTTCTGCGCGGCCGACGAGTGCGTCGAGGTCACCCCCGAGATCGTGCGCGTGCGCAAGGTGGAACTGACCGCATCGCTGCGGGCCCGGGCCAAGGCGCGGGCCAAGCAGCAGGCCAACAGCTGACCCCGGTGGGCCGACCGCCCCTGGCTACCCTGTAGAGCATGCCGACGACCCTGCGACGCGTCAGCGCCGGTGTCGGTGCGATCGGCATGACGCTGGCTGTGGTCACCGGCTGCACGGTGAGCCCGCCGCCGGCGCCGCAGAGCACGGACACCACCGAGGCGACGCCACCGCCGCCGATGAAGGCGACCCAGATCATCATGGCGATCGACTCGATCGGACCGGGGTTCAACTCGCATCTGCTGTCCGACCAGTCGCCGGTCAACGCAGCGATCAGCTCACTGGTGCTGCCCAGTTCGTTCCGGCCGATCCCCGACTCGAGGACACCGACGGGCTCGCGCTGGGAGCTGGACACCTCGCTGCTGGAATCGGCGGAGGTCACCAGCGAGGATCCGTTCACGGTCACCTACCACATCCGGCCCGAGGCGCAGTGGACCGACAACGCGCCGATCGGCGCCGACGACTACTGGTATCTGTGGCGGCAGATGGTCAGCCAACCCGGCGCCGCCGACCCCGCGGGCTACGACCTCATCACCGGCGTGCAGTCCGTCGACGGCGGCAAGACCGCCGTCGTGACGTTCTCGCGGCCCTACCCGGCGTGGCGGGAACTGTTCAACGACATCCTGCCCGCCCACATCGTCAAGGACGTCCCCGGCGGATTCGCCGCCGGTCTGGCCGAGGCGCTGCCCGTGACCGGGGGCCAGTTCCGGGTCGACACCATCGATCCGCAGCGCGACGAGATCCTGCTGGCACGCAACGACCGCTACTGGGGCGAGCCGGCCACCCCGGACCTGATCCTGTTCCGCCGCGGCGGGGCGCCGGCCGCGCTCGCCGATTCGATCCGCAACGGCGACACCCAGGTGGCCCAGGTCCACGGCGGCTCGGCGGTGTTCGCGCAGTTGTCCGCGATCCCGGACGTGCGCACCGCGCGGATCGTCACCCCGCGCGTCATGCACCTGACTCTGCGGGCGCAGCAGCCGATGCTCGCCGACCCGCTGGTCCGCAAGGCCGTTCTGGGTCTGCTCGACGTCGACCTGCTCGCCGCTGTGGGCGCCGGTGACGACAACACCGTCACACTGGCCCAGGCTCAGGTGCGTTCGCCGTCGGACCCCGGTTACGTCCCGACCGCACCGCCGGCGATGACCCGTGAAGAGGCGATCACGCTGCTGTCCGAGGCCGGTTACCAGATCGAATCCGCGCCGGAGCCGACACCGGCCGCGCCGGAGAACAACCGCGGCCGGCTGACCAGGGAGGGGCAGCCGCTGACGCTGGTCCTCGGCGTCGCCGCCAATGACCCGACCTCCGTCGCGGTGGCCAACACCGCTGCCGACCAGCTGCGCAACGTCGGGATCGCCGCGTCGGTGTCCGCACTGGACCCGGTGACGCTCTACGGGGACGCGCTGGTCAACAACCAGGTCGATGCGGTGATCGGCTGGCACCCGGCCGGTGGTGACCTCGCGACGGCGCTGGCGTCGCGCTACGGCTGTCCGGCACTGGAGGCCACCGCGGTGCAGACGACCCCCGCAGCGCCGGCGCCGGCGTCGGAGACCGAGGATCCACCCGCGCCCGGCCCCCCGGCGCCGCCCGCTACCACGCCGACGCCGACCCCGCCCGCGCCGGACCCGGACTCCGACGAGCTGGTGCAGGCGCCCAGCAACATCACCGGTATCTGTGACCGCAGCATCCAGCCGAGAATCGACGCGGCCCTGCACGGCACCGCCGACATCGCCGAGGTGATCGACGAGGTCGAACCGAAGCTGTGGGACATGGCCACGGTGCTGCCGATCCTGCAGGACACCACGATCGTCGCGGCCGGCCCCAGCGTGCAGCGCGTCAGCCTGACCGGCGCCGTGCCGGTCGGCATCGTCGGCGACGCCGGCGACTGGGTCAAACTGCCGTAGCGGGCCGCGCCCCGGTCGCCGCGACGCCGGACGGGTTGGCAAGCTTGACCGAATGGAGAACCCGCGACTGCTCTTCGTCCACGCCCACCCCGACGACGAGAGCCTCACCACCGGTGCGACGATCGCGCACTACGCCGCCCGCGGCGCGCAGGTGCAGGTGATCACCTGCACGCTCGGGGAAGAGGGCGAGGTCATCGGCGACCGATGGGCGGGTCTGGCCGTCGATCAGGCCGACCAACTCGGCGGCTACCGCATCGGTGAACTGACCGCCGCGCTGGCCGAACTCGGCGTGGACCGGCCCCGCTTCCTCGGCGGGGCGGGCCGCTGGCGGGACTCCGGTATGGATGGCACCCCGGCCCGGCACCGGGAACGGTTCGTCGACGGCGACTTCGCCGAGCAGACCGCCACCCTGGCCGCCGCGATCGACGACCTCCGTCCGCACGTCGTCGTCACCTACGACCCCCAAGGCGGATACGGACACCCCGACCACATCCACGCGCACCGGGTGACGACTGCAGCGGTGCAGGCCGCGGCGTGGTCGGTGCCGAAGCTGTACTGGACGGTCACGTCGGCGTCGGCGCTGGGCGCCGGACTGGCCGCGCTCGGCGAGACACCCGACGGGTGGATCCGGGTGCCGGCCGACGCGCTGCCCCTGGTCGGTTACCCCGACGACGAGATCGACGCGGCTCTGGACCTGACCGAACACTCCGCGGCCCGGGTGGCGGCGCTGCGCGCCCACGCGACCCAGGTCAGCGTCGCACCGGACGGACGAGTGTTCGCGCTGTCCAACAACATCGCGCTTCCGGTCGACTCGACGGAGTACTACGTGCTGGCGGCCGGCGGCGCCGGCGAACGGGACGCCCGCGGCTGGGAAACCGATCTGCTGTCCGGGCTGTCCTTCGGTTGAGGCGGCGGTGAGGAGGGTAAGCTGCCGGCAACCGAGCGCGCACGGAAGGGAAGCACATGGACCCGGACCTGGATCCCAACCTGCAGCACTGGCAGGACCGCCTGGACAGCTTCCAGTGGGTGGTCGGCTCGCTCGTCTCGGTGCTCGACAGCATCCCGACCTGACAGCGTCGGCTCCGCCGGCCCCGAACCGGCTGCGTGTTCTCATCCTGGCCCTGCTGGCCGTCGACGGTGTGCTCTCGGCGCTGATGGCCGTCTTCTTCCTCCCGCTGCGCATCGGTGCGGTGCCGCTTCCGGTCAGCGCGCTGGTCAGCGGCATTCTCAACGCGGCGCTGGTGTGGGTGGGTCTGCAGTGGACGTCGGTGCCGCGGCTCGCGGCGCTGCCGCTGTGGACGTGGCTGGCCACCGTCGTGCTGTGCACCGTGGTCGGGCCCGGGGACGACATCGTCCTCGGCGGTGTCGGGATCATGGAGTTCGGCCCGATCCTGCTCGTCGCCCTCGGAGCGCTGCCTGCGGCCTGGGTGTTGATGCGGCATCCGGCATCGGCGGGGGCGGGCTCCGTCACCGGGGCCGGGTGACTACTGTGACCCCTATGCCAGGCGCAGCTGTTTCAAAACGTGAGACGCGTGGATGATCCGCGACGACGTCGGGGTTAAAGGGAAGTGGCTCTGAACTCCCAGCACGGTGCTGACCTGCCCAGCCCGGTGGTTCCCCCCAAGCCTGATGCGCCCAGTCCTGCTGCGTTGCGGCGGGTGTTGCGGCGGGCGCGTGATGGGGTGGCGTTGAATGTGGATGAGGCTGCGGTCGCGATGAGTGCGCGTGGTGACGATCTGATCGATTTGTGTGCCTCGGCGG
>NZ_LMVQ01000135.1 GCF_001545925.1 Mycobacterium sp. NAZ190054
GGTGCGGGCGATCGTGCTGACCGGTTCGGGCCGGAACTTCAGCTACGGCCTCGATCTGGCCGCGATGGGTGACACGCTCGGGTCGATGATGGCCGACGCCTCGTCGTCGAAGCCGCGGGCCGACTTCAGGTCCGTCGAGTCCTCGGTGGTGACGTTCCGCGGCAGGTCCAGCACGGTGTAGAGCCAGGTGCGGATCCAGCCGCCCTCCGGGCTCTGCTCGCTGGACCGTTCCAGCTTGCCGACCTCACGCAGCGCGGCCTCGCGCACCTTCTCCGGCAGGTCGGCGGCTTCCACCCGGGCCCGGTAGTCCTCAGACCCCTCGGGTTCGTCCTCGCCGAGTTCCTTACGGATCGCGGCCAGTTGCTGACGCAGCAGGAATTCCTTCTGCTGCTTGTCCATCCCGGCGCGGACATCCTCGGCGATCTTGTCGTTGACCTCGACTTCGGCCAGGTGGTCGCCGGTCCACTCGACGAGCAACCGGAGCCGGCGCTCGACGTCCTCGGTCTCCAGCAGCTCGCGCTTCTGCACGTCGCTCAGGTACGACGCGTAGCCGGCGGTGTCGGCCAGTGCGGACGGATCGGTGATCTTGTTGACCACGTCGACGATCTGCCAGGCCTCGCGGCGCTGCAGCATCGCCAGCAGCAGCTTCTTGTATTCGCCGGCAAGGGCTTTGGTCTCGTCGGTGATCACCGGATCGGCGACCTCGTCGACCAGCACCCACAGCGCGGCGCCGGGCCCGGTGGTCCCGGACCCGATGTGGGCCCGCTTCTCGCCGCGCACCACCGCGGCGGCACCGCCGCTGGGGACACGCCCGACCTGCACGATCGTGGCGAGTACCCCGTAGGTGGGGTAGCGGTCGTCGAGGCGGGGGGCGATCAGCAGCTTGCCGGTGTCGCTGGCCTGCGCGGCATCGACCGCCGCGCGCGCGGCGTCGTCCAGTTCGATCGGCACCACCATGCCGGGCAGCACGATCGGTTCGCTGACGAACAGCATCGGGACTTGCAGAGCTTCAGGCATCAAACCTCCAAAGTTGAACCTGATGCGCTCAACTATGGGGGTTCCGGATTTGTTCCCCCCTGCGCCGTGGGCGAACGGGGACTATGCGCCCGCGGCGGCCTGCCAGTCCCGGGCGGCGACGAGTTCCGGGATCAGCGTCTCGGTGAGCAGGCGGACGTCGTCGACCTCGTCACCCGGGTAGCGCAGCGTTCTGGTGGCGGTCGGCACGGCGCCGCCGACCCCGACGACCGCGGTACCGCGCGGCCCGGTCCATTCGGCCATCTGGGTCTCCCATCTCGACCCGGCGAAGACCAGCATGCGCAGATCGGTGTTCTTGGTGCGATACACGTCGACGTGGCTCCAGTCGCCGCTCTCGCAGCCGATCGCCGGCCTCCGCGGCCCTTCCCGGAACATCAGGGCACCCTGCTGCGCCGAGCACAGGCGGTGCGCCGGGGCGCACAGATGCGTCTCCGCCTCGCCGAGGAGCAGACTCGAAACATCGGGAAGCCAGTCGTTTTCGGTGGACAGCAACCAGTCGCTCGCGCGCGCCGCCGATCCGATCACCTCGACCAGCGCGTCGGTGGGCGTGTCGGTCAGCCGGCATTCCAGAGCCAACAGCATCGCCAGGGTGTGCTGGTAGCTCCGGCACGCCACACCCCCCACCTCGGGCTCGGCCAGCAGTTCGACCGTCGCATCGCAGGCCCCGGTGATGGCCGAATCAGGGGTGTTCGTCAGCGCCACCGTCCGTGCCGAACGGTCCAGTCGGTCCAGGGCGTCGAGGGTTTCGACCGACGCGCCGGACGCCGAGGTGGCCACCACCAGTGTGCCCGGTCCCCACCGGGGCAGCAGCTCCGAGGAGGCGAGGTCCGAGACCGCGCAGATCCCGCGTGCGCGCAGCCTCGCCGCGGCGATCCCACCGGCATAGGCAGACGAGCCCATACCGACGAAGACGACACCGGACACTTCGGCGGGAATGGTCTGTGACCATGGATTGTGTTGCGCCAGTGTGTCGGCCAGGTTCGACAGGACATCCGGCTTGCGGGTGAGATCGGTCGCGAATCCGTCCGGTTTCATGGTCATCGGCTCATTTCGGTGATCAGGGCGGGCAGTGCGGCGTCGGGGACGTACATCCAGCGCGGGAGGTGGCGGGCGGCGTAGATGATCTCGCGCAGCACCTGTTGGAGCCGCAACGCCGGAAGCGCCGCGACCGTGTGGAGCTCACCGCGGCCCGCCTGGCCGAGTCTGCGGACGTACTGCTCCAGCAGGGCGGCCCTCGCCGCCTCGTCGACCGCACGCAGGGTTTGCGGATCGAGGGCACGGCGTCTCCCGGCGACGGCGGCGACGTGGGACAGCGACTGCAGGATGCCCGCCAGATCGACAGCGGCCGGAACGGGCAGCACCCGTTCGGCGGGGGCGAGCACCGGGTTGCCGTCGAAGTCGGTGATGACGAGCCGGTCGCCGGTGCGTAGCACCTGGCCGACGTGCAGATCGCCGTGCGCATCCAGGATCGGGACGTCGGTCAGGCCGGCCAGGCCCTCCAGCACGGCCGCGACGACGTCGGTGTGCTCATCCAGGAGCGCCGCACTGGCCGGGCCGGCGAGCGCCCGCGCCTCGGCCAGGGTGGCGAAGGCGTTGTCGCGCCAGCGTCGCGCGTCAGCGGGGCGGGACCGGGTGACGGTGGCCCCCAACGCGATGTGCAGATCGGCGACGATCTCGCCCAGGCTTCCGCAGGTGGCGGTCACGGCGGCGAGATCGCCGCCGGCGGCCGCGGCGACGAACAGCTCCACGGCCCAGGTCCAGCCGTCGACCGCGCCGGGCAGGTAACCGGTGACCGTCGCCACGAGGGTTTCGGCGCCGTCGTCGGGTGTCCAGGTGACCACCCCCCACGGGGTCGGCATCGCGGTGAACCCGGCGGCGATGAGCACCGACAGCCTGCCCGGGGCGGGATGGGGTCCCGGTTCCAGGTGGGTCGCCCACTTCACCACCGCCTGCTCTCCGACGATGACCGACTCGTTGGTCTGGTCCACGGTGATCGGCCGTTCGGCACCCGGGGCGTACCGGTCGGTCCACGACACCACGGAGAACCGGCCGTGCCGCGAGTGTCCGGGGGTCTCGGCGAGCAACCGGACGAGCGCGTCGGCTGCACCACTGCCCGCCACCGCCCGCTGCCGGCCGCCGTCGGTGTCGACCACCGGTACGGCCGAGAGCTTTCCGTGCCGGTCCACGATGGCCAGGGCGTGGCGCTCTCCGAGCTTCAGCAGATCGGACGGCGCAGGGGGTACGTCGGGCGGCACGGTTCAGCCGGCGGCGCTGCGGTGTGCCAGGCCCACGCGTTCGATGACATCGGCTGCCCGGCGCAGGCCGTCGCGTTCCCGCACGGCCGCACCGATCGCGGAAACCCGTTGGCGCATCGCGTCATCGGCCAGGATCCGGTCCAGCGCGCCGGTCAGTTCGTCGTCGGCGAAGTGATAGGTGTCCAGCCGGACGCCGAGCTTCAGTTCGTCGACGCGCTGGGCATTCTCGTACTGGTCCCAGAACAGCGGCAGCACGATCAGCGGTTTCCCGAAATGCAACGCCTCGGTGGTGGTGTTGTTGCCCCCATGCGAGATCACCACGTCGACAAGGGGGATGACCCGGGTCTGGGGCAGCATCTGCGCGCCGGCCATGTTGTCGGCGAGCGTGAGCTTGTCGGCCTGCGGGCCCATGCTGACGATGAATCGATGGCGGGTCTTGCCCAGGATGTCGATCAGCCGCTGCATCAACGAGACGTCGGCGCCGCCGAGTGATCCCAGCGACAGGTAGACCAAGGCACTGTCTGCTGGACGGTCGGCCATGCCGGGCGGCAGTTCGTACGCCTCATCGGTCTCCCGGATGCTGGAATCCACCCGCGTCCACGACGGGTCCAGCGGGCGCCGGTCGGTGTAGTCGGCCTCGGCGGGATAGAGGTAGATGGTGGCCGCGTTGTCACGGGGCATGAACTCCAGGTCCGGCAACGAGGCGCCGCCCTGCTCGCGCACCCAGGCGTCGAAGTCCTCCCACATCGGCCGCAGGCTCCGGTCGAACTCGGACCGGTAGACCGCCCAACCGGACCTGTCATCGCTGGGCAGACCCGAGAACGGCGGCGGCACATCAGGTCCCGGCACTTCCAGTGGGCTGCACGAGATGAACCGCACGAAGGGCTTGCCCGCGGTGGTCAGCGCGGGGAACAGCACGACGTTGTCCTCGACGATGACATCCGGCTGATGCTTGTCGACGATCTCCCGCAGGCGCGGTTCGCAGTACTTCGCGCCGTCGATCAGCGCCTGGTAGGTGGGTTTGATGAACGTCTCGAGTTGCTCGATGGTCGGCTTGGCGAACTCCGGTGCGGTCTCGGCGATGAAGTCGGTCCAGAACTGACCGGGATCGGCGTCTTCGTCGCCGTCGGCCGGTGGGGCCAGATCGACGAGTTCCTCGATGAAACCGAACGGGGCGATCTTGCCGGCCCAGGAGGATTCGGCCGCGAAGACGATGGTGTGGCCACGCTCGCGGAGCTTGGCCGCGACTCCGATGCACTGATTGGTGGGCCCGTAGGCGGACTCCGGCCAGAACATGACGGTCAGGGCTTCGGTCATCATTGCTTCCTTTCGCCGCCGTCACGGCGGGGCAGGGGGTGGCCGGTTGCCACCCGGGCGTAGTCGAGGATCAGTTCGATCGACGCATCGGCGTCCAGGCTCGGATGACGGGCCACCATGCGGTACCCGTAGGCGTCCTCCAGGGCCACGATGTTGCGGGCGATGGTCAGCGACGGCGAGGACAGCGTGAAAACACCTTGCGCGGCACCCGATTCCAGGATCACCTGATACATCGCCACCTGCCGGTCGTAGAGTGCGGTGAGCAGCACGGCGTAGGTGGGATAACGTCCGGCGGCCCCACCGAGTTCGCACAGCAGCTTGACGGCCGGGTCGTCGGAGTCGACCGGCAGGCCGGACTCGATGGTCAGGACCAGGCGGCGGTCGGGTTCTGCGATCCCCTCGATCCGGCGGAGACGTTCGTCGTAGAACCGCTCCATTCCGGCGCGGTTGGCCTCCACCAGCAGTGTCTGCACGTCGGGGAAGTGATAGAGGACCGCGCCGGAGGTCAGGCCGGCTTCCGCCGCCACCTGGTTGAGCTGGACGCCGGCGCCGTGTTTCATCACCGCCCGCTGCGCTGCGTGCAGCAGGTTCGCGCGTCGTTCGGTGCGGCTGACCGCCATCGCGTACCTCCCGGAGTATGCCGTGTGTCACTGTGCCAAAGAACCGGCGATTCGGCCAGCTTTCATTGAATAGGAATTCAGGATTTGTTGGTTGATGCCGTCTGACATGCAGATCCTAATCTTGAGTTCTCTGAATTGCAGTGCAACTATCGTCCTGCCATCCACTGCCCGCCGAGGGCGGGATCGATCGACACTTGGAGCCGGCCATGAGAGCCACCGAACCCGCGCGGGATGAGCTGCGCGACGCCGAGCCGCGCCCCGTCTGGTGGGACGGGGTACAGACGGGCCCGCGCACCGAACCCCTGCGTGGACGGCGGAAGGCCGATCTCGTCATCGTGGGCGGCGGTTATACCGGTCTGTGGGCGGCGATCGAAGCGCTCACGGAGAACCCCGGCCGGGAAGTGGTCCTGCTCGAACAGTCATGGGTGGGAGCGGCGGCGTCGGGCCGCAACGGCGGGTTCGTCTCGGAATCACTGACGCACGGCGTCGCCCACGGCGAGGCGAGGTGGCCCGACGAACTTGACGAGCTCCAGCGTCTGGGCCGGCAGAACGTCGCGCAGATCGCAGAATTCCTGCGTCGCAACAACATCGATGCCGATCTGCGCATGGTCGGCAAGACCACCCTGGCCAGAGCCCCGCACGAGGCCGAGGCGCTGCGGAACTCGATCCCGAGTCACACCCGCCACGGCGGACACGTCGAGTTCCTCGACCGTGACCAGGTTCGTGCCGACATCCACTCGAGCGCGTTCCTCGCGGGTCTGCGCATCCACGGCGGCGGCCTGGTCGATCCGATGGCCCTGGTGCTGGGGCTCAGGCGAGTCGCAGAAGACCTGGGCGCCAACATCTTCGAGGGTTCCGCGGCGACCGGCATCACGCGCACGGGCGGCCACCTGACCGTGCGCAGCACGCATGGCGAGGTGGACACCTCGCACATCGTGCTCGCCTCCAACGCCTACAAGCCGCTGCTGCGGCGGCTCAGCGCGTGGATCCTGCCCGTCTACGACTACGTGCTCGCGACGGCGCCGCTCACCGCGGATCAGCTGGCCTCGATCGGGTGGACGCAGAACCAGGGTCTCACCGACGCCGGAAACCGGTTCCACTACTTCCGCAGAACCCGTGACGACCGGATCGTGTGGGGCGGTTACGACGCGATCTACCACTACGGCAACGCCGTCGCGCCGCAACTGGAACTGCGCGACCGGTCGCATCGGTTGCTGGCCCGGCACTTCCGCGAGACGTTCCCGCAACTGGCCGATGTGCCGTTCACGCACCGCTGGGGTGGTGTCATCGACACCACGAGCAGGTTCACACCGGTCTTCGGGACCGCCTTCGGCGGACGGCTGGCCTACGCGGTCGGATTCACGGGTCTCGGTGTGGCTTCGACCCGGTTCGGCGCGCGGGTGGCCCTCGACCTGCTGGCGGGGCGGCAGACCGAACGGACGCGCCTCAAGGCCGTCACCGGCACAGCGGTGCCGTTCCCGCCCGAGCCGTTGCGCTGGCCGGCGGTTGAGTTGACACGGGCCGCACTGGCGCGTGAGGACGAAACCGGGCGCAGGGGAGTGCTTTTGCGCGCACTCGACCGTTTCGGTGTTGGCTTCAACAGTTAGGGGAGTATGCGCATGACCGCAGGACGATTCCACCGGGGTGAACGAGTCGCCGGCTCCGGGGCGATGCGGACCCTGGTCGATCCGTCGACCGGCGAGCCGACGGCGACCATCACCGAGGCGTCGATCGAGGAAGCCGGGCGGGCGATCACCACCGCCGCGGAAGCCTTTCCGGAGTGGTCTCGACGCACCGCAGGTGAGCGTGCACGCGTGCTGTTGCGATGGGCCGATCTGATCGACGCCCATGCGGCAGAGCTCACGGCGATCGAGGTGGCCGAAACGGGCAAGCCGGAAGCGGTGTTCCGCGACGGCGAGTTGCCGTTCGGCACGGACAACCTACGCTTTTTCGCCGGTGCCGGGCGCTCACTGGAGGAGACCGGCGCGGGCGTGCTCAGCGAGGGCTACACCTCGATGATCGTGCGCAGACCGGTGGGACCGGTCGTCGGTATCGCGCCATGGAACTTCCCGATGATCATGGCGCTGTGGAAGATCGGGCCGGCGTTGGCCGCAGGCAACACGATCGTCGTCAAACCGGCGCCGTCGACACCGACGAGCACGCTCTCCATCGCCGAACTGGCCGTCCAGGCCGGCGTTCCGCCCGGCGTGCTGGAGGTGGTGACCGGTGATCAGGCGGTGGGTGAGGCGCTGGTCGCCGACGAGCGGGTTCAGCTCGTCTCGATCACCGGTTCGACGCGGGCCGGACGCCAGGTCATGTCGACCGCGTCGGTCCGCGGTGCGCGGGTCCACCTCGAACTCGGCGGTAAGGCGCCGTGTCTGGTGTTCGAGGACGCCCACCTCGACGACGCGGCGCGCGGTATCGCGATGGGCGCGACGTACAACTCGGGACAGGACTGCACCGCCGCCACCCGGGTGTATGCCCACCGGTCGATCCTCGACGACCTCGTCGACCGCCTGGCCGCCGCCTTCCGCGGCATCCGGGTCGGCGATCCGCGCGACCCGTCGACCGATATCGGTCCGCTGATCAGCACCGAACACCGCACGCGGGTACACGGTTTCGTCGAACGTGCCGTCGCGGCGGGCGCCGAGGTCCGCGCCGGTGGTGTGCTGCCGGACGGTCCGGGTGCCTACTATCCGCCGACCCTGATCACCGGGGCCGAGCAATCCGCCGAGATCGTCCAGGACGAGGTGTTCGGTCCGGTCCTGGTGGTGCTGCCGTTCGGTGACGAGGCCGAAGCGATCCGGCTGGCCAACGACTGTCGGTACGGGTTGGCCTCCTCGGTCTGGACCTCGGATGTGGCGCGCGCGCTGCGCACCGCCCATTCCATCGACGCCGGCGTGACCTGGGTCAACGACCATCTGCCGATCGCCTCGGAGGCACCGCACGGCGGTGTGAAGGCCAGCGGTTTCGGAAAGGACATGAGTCAGGCCGCGGTGGCCGAGTACACGGTGGCGCGACACATCATGGTCAAGCATGCGCCGCGCAGCGCGCACGACTCGTTTCGTCCCGCCTGACGATCCTCGGCCGGAATAGACCTCGGCTCTGAGGGGTCCTAGCAGCTATGAGTTCAGCAGACCCCATTCACGACATGGTGGTGGCCGTCACCGGCGCCAGTAGCGGCATCGGGGAGGCCACGGCACGACTTCTCGCGTCCCGCGGCGCCCGGCTCGTCCTCGGCGCCCGGCGTGTCGACCGCCTGGAGGTGATCGCCGGTGACCTGCGCACCGCCGGCGCTCAGGTGGCGACGGCGCCGACCGACGTCACCCGCGCCGAGGATGTGGTGCGACTGGTCGACACCGCGATCGACCGGTTCGGCCGGCTCGACGTACTGGTCGGCAACGCCGGAATCAGTGCCATCGGCCCTCTCGAGGACGGTGACCTCGACGGGTGGACGGCGATGGTCGACGTGAACCTTCGCGGTGTGTTGCACGGGATCGCGGCGGCCACACCGGTTTTCCGTCGCCAGGGCCGAGGTCATTTCGTGACCACGGTGTCGACGGCGGGCATCAGGATCACGCCTCAGATGGGTGTGTACGGTGCGACGAAGAACGCCGTGCGGACCGTGATGGAGGCGCTGCGGCAGGAGTCGACCGACGGCGTCATCCGCACCACGTCGATCTCACCGGGCTTCGTGAACACCGAACTCGACGGCTCCATCACCGATCCCGTTCTGCGCGAACGGATCCGGGCGGACATGGACGCCTTCGGGCTGGATCCGTCTGCGGTGGCCCGGGCGATCGCGTTCGCGATCGAGCAGCCGCATGACGTCGAGATCGGCGACCTGACCATCCGGCCGACGGTGCAGGGCTGACCGGGCACGGCAGAGAGCCTGCCGCTCGGGGGAAACGGCAGGCTCTCTGGGTGTGGGTGGGTCGCTAGGCGATCGCCTGAGCTCCCAGAACCCGCTGGATGTCCGGCTTCATCTGCTGCAGCTGCTGACCCCAGTACCCCCAGCTGTGGGTGCCGGCGGTGGGGAAGTTGAAGACACCGTTGGTGCCGCCCGCTGCGATGTAGTTGTCGCGGAAGCTGATGTTGGTCCGCAACGTGAACCCTTCCAGGAACTGCGCGGCCATCAGGTTGTTGCCCGGGGTGCCGGAGTCCAGCTCCGACGGGGTGCCGGTGCCGCAGTAGATCCAGACCCGGGTGTTGTTGGCCACGAGCTGGTTGATGTTGACCATCGGGTCGTTGCGCTTCCACGCCGGGTCCGAGGACGGGCCCCACATGCTCTCGGCGTTGTAGCCGCCCGCGTCGTTCATCGCCAACCCGATCAGCATCGGCCACCAACCCTCGGAGGGGTTCAGGAAGCCCGACAACGAGCCGGCGTAGACGAACTGCTGCGGGTGGTAGATCGCGTAGGTCAGCGCCGCGCTGCCGGCCATCGACAGGCCGACGACGGCGTTGCCGGTGCGGGACACGCCGCGGTTGGCCTCCAGCCATGCGGGCAGTTCCTGGGTCAGGAACGTCTCCCACTTGTAGGTGTAGTTCTGCCCGTTGCCCCGCGACGGCTGGTACCAGTCGCTGTAGAAGCTGGACTGCCCGCCGACCGGCATGATCGTCGACAGGCCCGACTGGTAGAACCACTCGAACGCGGGAGTGTTGATGTCCCAGCCGTTGTAGTCGTCCTGGGCACGCAGACCGTCGAGCAGGTAGACGGCATGGGGGCCGCCGCCCTGGAACTGGACGCGGATGTCACGGTTCATCGATGGGGAGAACACGTCGAGGTACTCGACGGGAAGACCGGGCCGGGAGAACGCCCCTGCCGTTGCCGAACCCCCGGCGAAGCCGATCAGCCCGGGCAGCGCAACGGCGGCCAGGGCGGCAACCGCCACCCGGCGCATCGCCGCCTTCGCGGTATCCCGCCACTTATCTGTGAACTTCATAACGGCAACCAACCCACCTTTCTCGTCAAGTCTCGTACAGCTCGCAAAATCGCCGTCACTTTGCAGTCGTAATGGAACACGTTGGCGCTGCTGACATGACGTCCCGACACGGCGCATCCATATCGCGATCGGCTAACGATTGCGACTCGGCCCGGACTCACCGCCGGGGGTTGAGACCCCCGGGGTCGGCGTGTCAGGCTCGGAGGGGATGACCGACTCCGACGATCCGTTCGATCTGGAACGCTTCGTGACCGCGCAGGACCGGGTGTACGCCACGGTGCTGACCGAACTGCGCGCCGGCGCCAAACGCTCGCACTGGATCTGGTTCGTCTTCCCTCAACTGCGCGGGCTGGGCCGCAGCCCGACGGCGCAGCGGTACGGCATCGCGTCGCTGGACGAAGCGAAGGCCTACCTGGCGCACCCGGTACTCGGACCGCGCCTGCGGGAGTGCGCAGCACTGCTGGTCCAGCACCAAGGGCGTTCGGCCACAAGCATTTTGGGATCTCCCGACGACCTGAAAGTGCGGTCGTCGATGACGCTGTTCGCACGCGCGGGTGACGACGCGGTGTTTCCCGCCGTGCTGGACGCGTTCTACGGAGGCCGGGAGGACCCCGCGACGCTGGAGTTGCTCGGCGGTCGCTAGCGCGGTGCCAGGATCAGCCAGCCGTGGCCCGGTACCGCGGTGTCGGTGACGGTCTCGGCCGGGGGCGCGCCGGAACCGGCGACGACCTCCGCACGGGCGATCCCGAACTCCGCGAGCGACACCGGCAGCGGCTCGTCGTCGACGTTGAGCGCGACCACGAGTCCTTCGTCTCCGCGGCGGGTCGCGTAGACGTACCCCGTGTTGGTGACACGCAGCGGGGCGGTTCTGGCGGTGTGCAGCCAGGGATGCCGGCGCCGCAGTCCGATCAGGTGCCGGTGCGACCGGAACATCTGGTGCCCGTGTTCACCGACTCCCTGGAACGGCGAGGCGAATTCGGGACGGACGGCGTCATCGCCGCCGAACCGCTCCTCTTTGACACCCCGGTAGGCGACCTCGTCGCCGGCATAGACGCTCGGGGTGCCGCCGGTGGTCAACAGCAGCACCAGCGCATGTTCGACATGGCGGGGGTCGGTCAGCCGGCTGGCGATCCGGGTCACGTCGTGGTTGCCGATGAACGTCATCGGCACGAACGTGTCGAGGAACTCGTTGTGCCGGGTCAGCGCCCAGTCCACTTCGTGGAAGTTGCCGTCGTTGAGACTGCTCCAGATCGCCTTCCACAGTTCGTACTGGGTGACCGAGTCGAAGCCCGCGTCGCGTACCCGGGCCGGATAGTCACCGTGGATGACCTCGCCGACGAACCAGGCCTGCGGATGCCGTTCCCGCACCCGCGGCAGCACGGCAGACCAGAACGAGTCGGGCACGGCGTAGGCGGCGTCGAGCCGCCATCCGTGCGCGCCACGGTCCAGCCAGTGCGACATCACCTCGACGGTGTAATCGACGACCTCGGCGTTGCCGTGGTTCAGTGCGATCAGCCCGTCGTGGCCCTCGAACGTGACGAACGTGTCGCCGCGTGTCCGGAACCACGACCGGTCGCCACCGCCCTGCGCCTCGCGATAACGCGGGAAATCGGGGCCTACGTGGTTGAACACGCCGTCGAGCAGGATCCGCAGCCCCCGCTGTCCGGCTTCGACGACCAGGTGGTCGAAGTCGCCGTCGTCGCCGAGCCTCGGGTCGATGTGGAAGTGGTCGGTGGTGTCGTAACCGTGGCTGCGCGACGCGAACACCGGTCCGAGGGCCAGGCCGGAGGCGCCGAGTTCGATCGCGTAGTCGAGCCAGTCCACGACCCGGCGCAGCCTGTGCTCGCCGGGTCCGGGCGCGGTGCCGGCGGGGTGCGCACCGACGAAACCGAGCGGGTAGATCTGCCACCAGATGACGTGTTCGATCCAGTCCGGGTCCCTCACCGTCGGAAAGCTCTCGCGTACAAGGTCTTCATCTCCTCGGTCAGCTCCTCTGCCGGTCCGTCCACGTCCACACCCGGCGCCACGGTCGTGACGGGCAGCGCCGCGACCGGCGGCGCGGGTGCGGCCCATTCGCGCAACCACCGGGTCAGCTGGGCTGACGACGCGGCGTAGACGACGCGTCCCAGGCCTACCCAGGCGTGCGCCGCGGCACACATCGGGCAGTGCTCGCCGGAGGTGTACACGGTGCAGCGGGCCCGCTCGTCCGGGGTGAGGTGTACCACCGACCAGCGGGCGATCGCGAACTCCGGATGGCGGGTGGCGTCGCCGTCCTTGACGCGGTTGTGGTCTTCGAACCGGACCGTGCCCTGATGGTCGACGAGCAGCGACCCGAACGGCTCGTCCCCGCCGTCCAGCGCCTCCCGGGCCAGGTCCACGCATCGGCGCAGAAAGATCAGGTCGTCGTCGGTGACAGCCACAGCCGGAGTCTACGGCCGGTGCAGGTACCGGGCCGGAGCTCAGTCGCAGCAGTGCGGCTGCAGCCGGCAGGCGCAGGACGCCTCGATCGGCACGTCGGCGCGTGCGCAGGCCAGCTCGAGCTGTTTGCCGATGATCACCGCTTCGGCGTCACGACCCAGGCGGGTCAGGCATTCGTGGTAGCCGTGCAGGCTCCACACGTTGCCCGGATGCTGACACGGGCGGCTCAGGGTCGGGTCGAGTCCGAGGTCGGCGGCATACACCTGCGCGGCTTCCTCGATGCGGCCCTGCTCGAGCAGCAGTGCGCCGAGCGCGTGCCGGGTGGGCTGCATCCACCCCCACGGTTCGTCGTAGGGCAGGTTGTCGTCGAGGTCGACCGCGCGCCGCAGATGGGCGAACGCGTCGTCGAATCGTCCAGCACGGTAGTCGATTTCACCGTCGAGCATCGCCGCGGCGACTGCCAGGATGTCCCGGCTGGTGTTGTTGAACAGGTAACGGCTCTCCGGGATGCGGGCGTGGGCGGCGGTGAACAGTTCCCGCTCCGCGGCGGCCTGATCGAGGTGGCCGCCGGCCGCGTGTGCGACCCCGCGCCCGTAGTGGACCGTGGCGGTCGTGGTGCAGTACAGCTGCGGGTCGTCCGGCAGCGGCGTCGCGATCAGGTCGGCCCAGCGTCCGAACCGCACCAGCACGTGCACGCGCAACGGCACGAACGCCTCCAGCCAGTCCGCCATCGGCGGGGATTCGATGGCCAGCAAATCCGGGGTCAACTGGCCGGCCAGTTCGTCGGCGGCTTGCAACGCCGTGGCCGAATTCCCCTCGAACATCGCCGAATACACCACGAAATGCAGGTTGTGCGCCCGGTACAGCGAATAGAAGTTCAACGGTCCCTGGTGATCGACGAAGCGCCGATCCACCTGCACCGCAGCCCGATTCGCCACCACCGAGTCGCGGTAGTTGCCGCACAGCACATCGATGTGGCTGGGCATGTGCTGCAGATGCCCGGCGTCCGGCACCAGGCCGCGCAACAGATCCGCCGCCGGCAGTGCGTCCTGAGGCGTCGTCGACATCTCCATCGCGTGGATGTAGAGGTGCAGGATTCCGGGGTGCGCCCGCCCTACCTGTGTGCCCAGCGCGCCGTCGAGGATGCGTTTGGCCTCCACCACCCGCGAACCCGGCGCCGGCTGGCCGGTTCGGCTGTCCCACAACGCCCATGCGGTGACGTTGAGCAGCGCGTCGGCGGCCAGTGCGGCCACGTCGACGTCGTCCGGGTAGGCCTGCGCCAACGCCGACATCGCATCGGCGTACGCCGTGTGGCCGGCGTTGAGCGCCTCGGCGTCCGCGGGGTCCTCGGTCGGGAAGCGTGCGGTCAACGCGTCGATCAGGCCGCGTTCCAGCGCGCCGGCGCGACCGTGGGCGGCCAGTCCGAGTTCCATTCGCGCCCGGGCCAGCGAAGCCGCGAGGTCGACCGGATCGAAGGCCTCCCAACCCTTGTTGTAGTTCGGCCCGACGGCGTATGCGACACCCCAGCGTGCCAATGCGAAGTCAGGGTCGAGTTCGAGCGCGCGGTCGAAGCAGTGGATCGCTTCCTCGTGGTTGAACGCGTAGGACCAGACCATGCCCCGGTCGAACCAGAGCTGCGCGGCCTCCGACGGGGTGTCAGTCGGCCGATGGAACGAGCCGAGATCGTAATAGGGTTCCGCGAGCCCCGGTGAGGCGGTCATACAGGGCACGATAATTCAGCCGGCAGGCAGTGGCGAGAGTAGCGAAAACACCACCTACAGCGGCCCAGATCCCCAGTGTCACCAGCGGCGTCACGGCCCCGTGGCCGCCGAAGTAGCAGATGCTGCGCAGCAGCGAGACCCCGGAGCCCTGCGGCACCACCATGGTGAAGGTCGAGTAGAAGCCCGACAGCAACGGCCGGCCGACCGGGCCCGCGGCGGCCGCGTTGCCGACGACCACCAGGAACAGTCCCAACGCGACCGAGGCCGGCGCACCGAACGCCGCTGCGACACCGGTGACGGCACCACCGACGGCCATCGCGTAGAGCCACAGCGCGCCGAACACCTGCCAGGTGTGACCGGTCAGCGCGCCGAGGACCGGACCCACATAGACCGTGACGACGCCGGCGAGCACCGCGGAGAACGCGGCCAACGACAGCGTGCGCAGTGCCAGGGTGGCCGGGGTGCGGACACTGCCCATCAGCCGGCCCAGGAGCGCGGCACCCAGTGATGCGCCGATCGACAGGAAGATGACGGCGTAGAACTCGACCGTGCCCGACGGGTCGCCCGCCGTGGTCGGGGCGACGTCCTCGACGACGGCGGTGAGGCCGGCCTGTCCGGCCGCGGCGCGTCCCACCGTCTCGGCGGCCGCGGCGACACTGCGACCGCCGCCGCCGGCCACGTAGATGGTCATCTGATGGTCGGGGCTGACCGCCAGCGCGGTGTCGGCGGTGCGTTCGTACACCTGTGCTCGCGCCGCGGCGGCATCGCCGACCTCGTGGACCGACAGGGCGTTCTGGCCGCGTAACCCGTCGACGATCTGCTGGGGCGCCGATACCGCGACCGTCAGGTGGTGCAACGTCGGTTTCGCGAACGCGCCGGCGTAGCTGGCGACCATCGCGAGCACGAGCACCGTCAACGCGGTCAGGGCCAGCACGGTGGTGCGCAGGGCCGAGCGGTCGGTGACGCCGGGTCGTGCGGGGGTGTGGTGTCTACCCATGGGTGGGGCCTTTCGGGACTGAGGGGATGCCCAGCAGCGCGTCGACGGTGTCGAGTGCCGCGCCGACCCGGGCTTGCAGATCGGTGACGTGCGCGTCCTCCATCCAGGACCGCAGCACCTCCATGAATCCGCCGACCAGGAAACGCGTGACCGACTCGGTGGGCAGCGGGGCGACGGTGTCGAGGACGGTCATGCCCTGCGCGGCGATCTGCCCGCAGGGGACGTGGAGCGCGTCGCGGTACGCGGCGAGCACGTGCTGGTGCACGGTGCTGGAGACGATGTTGCGACACAAGGACTGATGCGTGGCGGCGAACTGGAAGAGGTCGAGGATGCGGGTGCGGGCGTCACCGTGGTCGGCGCCCGCGACGGCGGCGAACGTGTGGGAGAACGCCAGCGCCACCGCGTCGTCGCGGTCACGGAAGTGGCGATAGAACACCTGTCGGCTGACCTCGGCCCGGGCGGCGAGATCGCCGACGGTGATCCGGTCGACAGGATGCTCGTGCGCCAGTGCGAACGCGGCCTCGCGCAGGCGGGTGCGGACCCGCTCGGCGCGGGGATCGGCACTGCGGCCGCGTTCGGACATGCCACGAGACTAGAAGACTTCGTTGACAGTTGTCTACGAAGTCTGAGGTAATCTACGACACCTCGCCGGCGCGGTGTGGGTGCGGTCCCACGGCGGCACTCCCGGGAAGGAAGCGGAACGCCACGCACACGGCGCCGAAGAGCAGATAGCCGAGCGCCACCTGCGGACTGGCGGCCCAGGCCACCTCGGGAGCGTGGATCAGCCCGATGAACGACAGCGCCGCGCCGACCGCCGCGGCCGCCGCGGCGGCGAGGAACCTCTTGTCCAGGATGTAGGTGACCATCGTGCCGAGGATCAGGCCGACGAGCACGGCGCCCTCGCCGAGGGTTTTCAGCCCCTCGTAGACCACCCCGGCACCGTCGAGCGCCTCCGCGGTCACCTCGGCCGCCGAGGTTCCGGCGGCGCTGAGCGCGTTGTCGACCATGCCGCGTCCCCACTCGGCCAGATTCGGCAGCAGCGCGGCCACGACGGCCACCGCATGCAGTCGCGGCACCGCCTGGAAGGCCTGAGCCCCGATCAGCAGGCCGATGTAGAGCAGGATCGGGACGATCGCGGGAACCGGCAGCAGCGCGGCCAGCACCCCGAAAAGCCCGGCGAAGCAGAAGATTCCGATCACCGCGCCGCTGGCCAACGAGTAGCCGGCCCGGCCGCCGGCGTCCTTCCAGCCGGGATGGCCGATGTAGACGGCGGGCGGGAACGGTGAGCCGAACGCCGATCCGATCACCGCGCCCGCTCCGTCGGCGAGCAGCACGCTGCGCAGGTTGTAGTTGTCACCCGCGGCGGCCGCGCTCTCGACGTTGCTCATCGCCTCGGTGAAGTTGTAGACCCCGAGCGGGATCGCGGTCCCGAGCAGGGGCGCGAGGTCGGTGAGCCCGTGCCACAGCATGTCGATGCGCAGATCCGGGATGCCGACGGCGATGTCGCTGAAGGCCTGTCCGACATCGGGTGCCGACATGTAGCCGCCGGCCCAGCCGATCGCCGTGCCGACCAGGAGCGCGACCAGCCCGATCGGGACATTGCCGGGGAGCTTCACGTCGGTGAAGAATCCGATCAGGATGATGGCCAGCACGGGCAGTCCGATCCAGGCCACCTCCCACATCTGGGCGGCGGGCCGCATCGAGATGAACGTGATCGAGATGCCCGCGAGCGTGCCCAGCATCGCCGCTCGAGGTGTCAGCTTGCGGATGAACGGTCCGAGGAACGCACCGATCATCACGATCACGCCGATCAGGAAGGCCCATGCCAGGCCGGCCTGCCATGCCTGCACCGGGTCGTCGGTGGCCAGGTACACCGGCAGCATCACCACGAAGACGACGATGAACATGTGCGGCACGCTGGGGCCGTAGGGCAGCGCGGTGACATCGGATCTGTTCTCCCGCTTGGCGAGCCGCCGGGCCAGGAAGGTGTAGTACAGGTTGCCGAGGACGAGTGCGACGCCGAGCGCCGGCAGCACGGTGCCGAGCACGTCGCCGGCGGGAACGGCGACGACACCGATCATCAACGCCGTCAACGTGAGGACGTTGACGAGGATGTTGAACCCGAGGCCGAAGAAGGCGTTGGTGTCGCCGCGGGTCCACCACGGCAGCACGGCGGCCCGGGCGGCGGGCGGTTCGATCGGATTGGTGACGTCAGTGCTCATCGGATCCTCGCTCAGGCCGCTGTGACGGTGAGTTGATGCAGTGCCGGGATCACCGCGGAGGTGCCGGCGACCCAGCCGAAGATGCCGCCCTGGGCCTTGATCATGTCCAGCCCCACGCGCTGGAACTCCGGGAAATACGAACCGACGCAATCGGATACGACGAGGCACTCATAGCCGCGGTCGTTGGCTTCGCGGGTCGTGGTGTGGACGCACACCTCGGTGGTGACGCCGGTGATCACCAGTTGGGTGATCCCGGCCCGGCCCAGCACGTCGGACAGCCCGGTGGCGTAGAAGGCGCCTTTGCCCGGTTTGTCGATGACCACCTCGCCCTCGATCGGCGCGAGTTCGTCGATGATGTCGTGACCGTACTCACCGCGGATCAGGATGCGGCCGTATCGACCGGGGTCGCCGATGCGTTTCGACGGCGCACCGCGGTTGAGTTTGGCCGGCGGACAGTCCGACAGGTCCGGTTCGTGCCCCTCCCGGGTGTGGACGACCAGGACGCCCGCCGATCTGGCCGCCGTGAGCAGCGCGGCGAGGGGCGGGACGACCTCGCGCAGCCGGCCGACGTCGTTGCCGAGGCTCTCACCGAACCCGCCGGGCAGCAGGAAGTCTCGCTGCATGTCGATGACGAGGAGCGCCGTCTTTCCGGCGACGAGCGGGAAGGGCGACGGTTCGGCGGGAACGTCGACGGTGTGGTTCACAGGCACTCCTCGGAGGTGATCAGGGCAGCGGGTTCGGCACGGGTCGGGCGCGGCTCGTCGAGGATCTGGGCGGCCAGCTGCAGCACGGTGTCATCGGTGAGCGCCGGGCCGAGCAACATGGCGCCACAGGGCCGGCCGCCGGCGGTGACACCGACCGGGATCGCGGCACCGAGCAGGTCGAGCAGGTTCCCGAAGTGCGTGTAGTGCCCGAGCACCGTGTTGCACTCGACCGGGGCGGTCAGCACCTCGTCGACGGTGAACGTGGTGCCGATGGTCGGCACCACGAGAACGTCCATGCCCTGCCAGAGCCGGGCGACGACAGCCTTGAGTTCCTGCAGTTTCTGCAGCGCGGCGAACGCGTCGACGGCGGTGTACGAGAGCCCACCTTCCAGGATGTCGCGAACCACCGGGTGGATCGAATCCGGGTGTGCGGCGAGGAAGTCACCGAACTCGACGAGCCGTTCGGCGACCCAGGGACCCTGGTAGAGCAGCGTTCCCGCGGCCAGGAACGGGGCGAGCGACACCTCGGTGACGGGATGGACGCGGCTGAGCTGTTCGCGGAACGCCTTGTGCGCCAGGCGCATCTCGTCGTCGCCGAAGAACTCGAGCTCGTCCTGCGGTGGCACTCCGATCCGGACCGGGCGGCCCGGGTGCCGGGGCCCGCGGTCCCGTGACCACGGGTCGGCGTCGTCGCGGCCGACCATCACGTCGAGTACCCGGTCGACGTCGTCGATGCAACCGGCCATGACACTGAGGCAATCCAGCGAACGGCAGGCAGGGACCAGTCCGACGGTGCTGATCAGACCGCGGGAGGGTTTGAAGCCGATGACACCGTTGAGTGCGGCGGGAACCCGTCCGGACCCGGCGGTGTCGGTGGCGACGGCGAACGGGACCTGACCGAGCGCCACCGCGAGCGCGGAGCCGGAACTGGAACCGCCCGAGATCATCTCACCGCCGTACACGCTCCGGGGGATCGTGTACGGCGTGCGGGTGCCGTTCAGCCCGGTGGCGAACTGGTCGAGGTTCGTCTTGCCGACGTAGAGCGCTCCGGCGTCCAGCAGCTTCTGCACCGCGGGGGCGGTGGTCGAGGCGATGTAGGCGTAATCCGGGCAGGACAGCGTGGTCGGCCGCCCGGCGACATCGATGCTGTCCTTGACCCCGAACGGCACGCCGTAGAGCGGAAGAGTCCGTGCGCCGGGCCGGCGTTCGATGGCTTCGGCGGCCGCGATCAGCTGGTCGCGGGGTTCGGTGGACAGCCAGGTGCCGTCATCGCCGCGGGCGGCGATCGCGTCGGCGACACGGGCGGCCGTCTTGGCGGGCGACCCCGTTCCGCTCGCGTGCGACGCGAGGATCTCAGCCACAGAGGGTCCGGTGGAAGGCCCCCGAAGATCATCCATATCTGTCGATTGTCGACAAAATGATGGCGAACAGGGGTCGGGTGTGTGTCTTTTGTGTTAGCGCTCCGGCTCCAGGCCGAGGTAGTGCAGGTGTCCGTGGTCGCGGATGGCGGCGACGACGACTGCGGGGTCGTTGGTCTCCAACGCCGTCAGGAGCTCTTTGTGCCGTCCCAGGCCGTCGTCCGCGGCGCGCCGGCGGGCCTCTTCGCGCAGGTTCCTGGCCATCGGCAGCTGCAGCTTGACCAGGATCGGCTCCAGTGCGATGTCGAGCTGACGGTTCTTGGCCAGGCCCACCACCGCGGCATGAAAAGCGCGATGGGCGTCGTCGCGGTCGAGCGGATCCGACGCCGCGTCCATGCGTTCGAGCGCGGCACGGACCGGCTCGAGGTCGTGCTCGGGATCCGGTAAGGGCAGCGCGCTCTCGACGGCGTGGCGCTCGAGGACGTTCCGCAGCTCGAACAACTGGAGGATGTCGGTAGGGGACCACTCGGCGACGCGGGAACCCCGACGGGGCAGGTGCTCGACTACGCCCTGCTGCGCGAGCAGCCGCAGCGCCTCACGCAGCGGCGCCCGGCTGATGCCGAAGTCGGCGCACAACTGCTCCTCGATGATCTTCTCGCCGGGCGCGAGCTCACCGGACAGGATCGCGGCGCGCAGTCGGTGGGCGGTGACTTCCACCAGAGTCGCGGGCAGCGTCAGCCGAGAAGGCCCTCCGCTCGACGCTGCCATGGCACACAATCGTAGGAACTATTGCGCGTTCGCGCAGAATCGCGCCTGCCAGATCTCCTGATGCGTTGCCGTGCAACTTTTTTCAGGGATGACCGTCGAAGGTGGTGGCATCCGCGCCGCGAGACGTCAGAGTTCAGGGAAGCGCACGAACCAACGCTTCAGGAACCGGTCCAGTTCGGCGCCGTCGGTCCCCGACGCGGCGAGGTAGCCGTCCGGTCGCACCAGCGTCCAGCCGTCCGCCACCCGCGCCGGGCGCACCGTCACCACCCCGACCCACCCGCGCGCAGCGGCCGACACCGAGCCGTCGTCGGTGAACAGGGTCAGCGCCCCGAGGTCGAGCTCGTCGTACAGCCCCGCCACGTCCGGCACCCGCTCGCCGGCCCGCTCGTTGAGACCGGCACCCCGGTACGCCGCCGACAGCTGGCCGAACATCGCCGCGGCCGCGTCCTGCACGCGTGAGCGCGCCAGCGCCCGCGGCGCGACCCGGGTACGCATCGCGTGCACGAGAGCGTTGGTGGAGTTGAAGACCCGCGTGCCGACCTCGGTGAATCGCACCAGCCGGCGGATGACCGGCAGGCGTTCCGACGAATACGTATCGAGCAGTTCGGGTTTGGCGCGCCCGTCGAGCACCATCGCGAGCTTCCAGGACAGGTTGATCATGTCCTGGATGCCGAGGTTCATCCCTTGGCCGCCGGCCGGGCTGTGTACGTGTGCGGCGTCCCCGCCGAAGAACACGCGTCCGGCGCGCAGGGTCTGCACATGCCTGCTGTTGATCCGGAACCGCGAGCTCCAGTTCTGCGAGTGCAACCGCACCGGGACGTGCACCACCCGCTCGAACAGCTGCTGGATGTGCGCGGTCGTGGGTTCACCGCGTTCCCCGGTGATGCCGTCCGGATCGGTCGCCATCATCCGGAACCGGCCGCCGCCCATCGGAAAAGTCGCCACAAACCCGCTGCGCGCCAGGAAGATCGACACCTGATCGTCAGGCAGCTCCCCGTCGATCTGCAGATCGGCCAGCACGTAGTTGTGGGGGAGGGTGCGCCCGGGGAAGTCGAGACCCGCGGCCTTGCGCAACGTGCTGTGCGGCCCGTCGGCGGCGATGACGTAGGAGGTGCGGACCACCTCCTGCACGCCGTCGCTGGTCAGCGTCACCTCGACCCCGGCGGTGCACTCGCGCACCGCGGTGACCTCCACCCCTCGCTCGACCTTCACCCCCTGCCGGTCCAGCTGCCCGGTGAGCAGCCGCTCGGTCTCGGACTGGGCGAGCATCAGGATGAAGTTGAACCGGCTCGGCATCCGGTTCAGTTCGATCGAGGCGAGCCTGCGACCGTCGGCGTGCAGGGCCGCCCGGCCCGCCCGGTTCCCCAGCGCGAGCATCTGCTCACCGACCCCGCGCACGCGAAGCAGTTCGAGCGTGCGGGCCTGTACGGCCAGCGCACGAGACTCCGGGGACGGCGCCTCGGCACGGTCGACGATCCGGACCGACACCCCGAGCCGGGACAGTTCCAGTGCAGCGGTCAGTCCGGTGGGGCCGGCTCCGACGACCAGCACGTCCATGACACCCTCCTTAAGTCAACGACTGTTGACATAGACGATAGGCCGAAGATCGCGTTTGTCAACGATTGGTGACTTATTCTCTGACGGTGGCATCGACACGGGCACGCAATGCCGAGAACACCCGGGCGGACATCCTGGCGGCCGCGCGTCGGCGTTTCGGCGCCGAGGGCTACGAACGGACCACCTTGCGCGCGGTCGCCGCGGACGTGGGCGTCGACCCCGCCCTGGTCATCCGCTACTTCGGCAACAAGCAACAGTTGTTCGCCGCGGCCTCGGAGTTCCAGCTGCATCTGCCGGACCTGCGGGGGATGGAGCCCGGCGCGATGGCCGACGCCCTGTTGGAGCGCTTCTTCGCGGTGTGGGAACGCGACACCACCTTCGTGGCGTTGCTGCGAGCCGCCATGACGAGCCCGGTGGCGGCCGAGACCATGCGCGGCGTGTTCGCCACGCAGGTCGCCCCGGCCCTGGCCGCCGTCGCACCGGACAATCCCGCCCCGAGGGCCGTACTCATCGGCTCGCTGGTGATCGGCATGGCGACCACCCGCTACGTTCTCGAAGCGCCGGCCGCGCGCGCGCTGAGTCACGACGAGCTGATCCGGTGGGCTCGGCCGGTGATCAGCGGCCTGCTCACCGGCCCACCCCCCACGTGACGCGGTTGTTGACACATGTTCTAGTCGAGGGGTGCTGGAGTACACCCGAGTCGACGGCCTCAGTGCCGCTGACGTGGCGCGGCTGCGGGCCGTGTACGAACCCTTGACCGAGTCGGTGCGCGAACTGATCGACGCGACGATCCGCACCGAGGCCGACGCCGACACCGTCGCCACCGCGAAGGCCGAGATCGACGCCGCCACCGCGCGGCTGCGTGGTGCGCAGCGCGACGGTTCGTTCGGAATCCAGTACGGGGCCGACGGGATCCCGATGCCGTGGGGCAACGCGGTGATCGGCGTGCGCAATCCGAGCGCTCCGCCGCTGGTGATCCGCAAGGAGCCGGACGGGTCGGTCCGCAGCGACTTCTATCTGGGTGCGGCGTTCGAGGGTCCGCCCGGCCACGTGCACGGCGGCGTGTCCGCCAAGATCCTCGACCACGTGCTGGGTGACGCGGCCAGCGCCCCGGGCGTGCACCGCCTCACCGGCACCATCACTGTGCGATATCGGCGGCTGACGCCGCTGGGCCGGTTGCACTCCGAAGCCCGGATCACCCACACCGACGGGTTCAAGACCTACGCGGTCGGGCACATCGCCGACGACACCGGGGTGACGGTCGAGGCCGAGGCGGTGTTCATCGAACCGAAGTGGGCCCGGGGCTGACGCTGATCGACGACACACTGCGGGTGATGGCGCCGATCTCGGCGACCAGGACGCGGGCCAGGCCCTCGCCGGGTCCCTGACGCGGCACCGCGTCACGCAGCCGTTGTTCGGCCGCCGCCAGCTCGGCGCCGTCCACCGTCCACGGCGACGCGGCGGTCGGCGGATCCCCCCGCAGCGCTTCGACGTACTCGTCGACGGCGACCACGAGTTCGCGGTCCGCGGTGACGGCGTGCGCCGGAAGGTGATCCTCCAGCGTCGCGCAGGAACTGGTCACGGTGTTCAGCGCGGTGCGATAGGCGCGCAGCCAGTGCCGCAGTTCGCGCGACTCCATCCGCATGGCCCCGGAGGTCGCCTCGAACGACGCGCGCGCCCGGAACGCCCGCTGCCAGGCCGCGGTCATCGCCTCCCGCGGGTTGTCGAGGTCGTGCACATAGGCCTTGATCACCGTTGCGGCGTAATCGATCTCCGTCTTGAGCAGTTCTCCGGCGCGCTGCGACAACCTGGTCATCGCGTCGTCGGGCAGCACGACGTGGGCGACCAGCGCCAGCCCGCCGCCGACCAGGGTGGCCAGCAACGGATCGCCGAGGGCGGCAGGGACGCCGGGCCGACCGCTGTCGACGAGGAACACGGCCGCGGCCGCGACCCCTGCCGCGGTGGCGACGTAACCGGACCCGGACAGCACACACGCCACCCCGATCGCGAGCACGGCCAGCGCCGCCGACACCCCGACACCGGGGTCCACGATCACCAGCACCGCCGACGCCGCCAGCATCCCGACCAGCACGCCCGCCAGCCGGCCCACGCAGCGGGTGTAGGTGTGCGCCGTTTCGGGCCGAAGCACCAACAGCAGGGTCAGCGGGATCCAGACGCCGTACACGCCGCCGGAATACCGGTCGACCGCAGTCCCGACGGCGATCGCGGCCGCCAACCGCACCGCGTGCCGCAGCACCTGCGACCGACGGTCGAGGTGGCCGCGCACGGCGGCGACGATCGAGCTGACCGAGGTACGCAACTCGGGGCGCCGCACCCGCACCGCGTCGGGCGCCGAGGGGACGAAATCGCCTAGCCGCATCGCCACCGCCTCGTGCAGCAGCGCCGACAGCCGCTGTGTCACAGCCTGTTCGGCGCCGCCGACGGCGCTGGAGACACTGTCGAACCGGCTGATGGCCACGTCGGCGCGCACCCGGCCCGACCTGCTCGTGTCGGCCACCGCGGCGAGCGTGTCGGCGGCCTCGTCGAGCGTGAGGGCCAACGCCTCGGAACGGTCGGGCATGTTCGAAACGTCGGCCAGGGTGGCGGCGATCCGTTCGGGTAACGCGTACCAACCGCGGTAGGACACCGGCCGGCGCTGCCGACCCGCAGCCGTGAACGCGTCGCGCAGGTCGGTCAGCGGTTCGGAACGCACCGCCGGGCCGTCGCCGACGCTGCCGTCGCCGATCTTCCTGGCGTCGGCAGCCAGCGCCCGGTACGCCCCGACGAGCGCGTCGCGCTGCTGACGCCAGCGCACCGGCGGCCACAACGCGATCACCCAGATCTGCAGAAGCCCTCCGGCGACGGCCAGCAGCACCGTCACCAGCACCGAGGCCGGGGACGACGCGACGGGCGGAGCCGACACCAGCAGCGCCACCGAAGCCGCTCCGATCAGGCCGGCGTTGGCGCCCAGCGCCCACAACAACGACGCCCCGAAACACCACAGCACCGCCACGGCGATGAACGCGGGGGAGAACCCGGATGTCGACGAGCCGAGCAGAACTGCCGCTCCGGTCACGGCCGAGACCAGCAACAAGACCGTGACACGTCCCCGCGGACGGTCCTGCAGTGCCGTCGCGCAGGCCACGGCGGCGGCCCCGACGGCCGCCGTCGCCGATCCCGGCGGACCCCATTGCACGGCCACCACGGCCACCGCCGCGACGCACAGCAGACTGCGCAGCACCGCGGCGAGGTCGGGCATCGCCGACCGCAGCACCAGGCCCTTGAACACGCGTCCATTCTGACCCGGCTATGTTCGCCCAGTGGAGAAAGTCGTGATCACCCTGCGCGGCGCGCCGGCCGACGAGGACTGGTGCACGAGGCTGCGCACCGAAGTCGCCGAGACCCTGCTGAACACGGGCGCGCCCGGGCTGACGGTTAATGTCCGCGACGCACCGGTGCGGGATTCGCTGATGACCCTGACCACCCTCGACCCGCCGGTGCTGGCTTTCGTCAGCATCTGGACCCAGCAGTACTACGGGGACCAGATCCGCACCGCCGTCGAGACATTGGGGCGACACTGCGACCACGTCGCCGCCTACCTGGTGACCGAATCGGTGCCGATGGCCGCGCCGCGCACCGGCCCGGGCGAACGCACACCGGGTCTGGCCAACATCGCGCTGCTGCGCAGGCCGGCCGACATGGACGAGGCGACATGGCTGCACCGGTGGCACCACCACCACACGCGGGTCGCCATCGACACCCAGTCGACGTTCGGTTACACCCAGAACACCGTCGTCCGGGCGCTCACCGACGGAGCGCCGGAGATCTCCGCGATCGTCGAGGAGTTGTTCCCGATCGAGGCGACATCGGACCTGCACGCGTTCTTCGGCGCCTCCGACGACGCCGACCTCGACGACCGCATGTCGCGGATGGTGGCCAGCACCAAGGCCTTCGGAGCCAACGAGAACATCGACACGGTACCGACCAGCCGCTACGTACTGCGTGACCCGTTCGGCGTCGGCGATAGGCTGCCGCGGTGACTCTGCAGATCAGCGACGAGAACCGGGTCCGGACCCTGACCCTGAACCGGCCCGAGGCGCTCAACGCGTTCAACCAGGAGCTCTACCTCGCCACCGCGACCGCACTGCGCGACGCCGACGCAGACCCCGACGTCGCGGTCGTCCTCCTCACCGGAGCCGGGCGGGCGTTCAGCGCGGGCAACGACCTCAAGGAGATGCAGGCGGGCATCGCCGACGGCTCGCTGACCAGTGAGGGCAGCCACTTCACCACGATGATCGACGCGCTCACCGACCTGTCCAAGCCGCTGATCTGCGCGGTCAACGGCGTCGGGCTCGGCATCGGCACGACGATCCTCGGATACGCCGACCTGGTGTTCATGTCGGCCACCGCGCGCCTGAAGTGCCCGTTCACCAGCCTGGGGGTCGCGCCGGAAGCCGCCTCGTCATATCTGTTGCCACAGTTGATCGGTCGGCAGAACGCGGCCTGGCTGCTGCTGTCCTCGGAGTGGGTCGACGCGGACGAGGCCAAGCGGATGGGCATCGCGTGGAAGGTCTGCGAACCCGACGACCTGCTGCCCGAATCCCGCAGACACGCCGAAATCCTTGCCTCCCGGTCGATCCCGAGTCTGGTCGCGGTCAAGAAGACGATCGTGGCGCCCTACCGCGCCGAGATCGCCGCCGCGACCGAAAGGGAGAACGCCCACTTTCAGGAGTTGCTGGGCGGGGTGGCCAACGCGGCGGCACTCGCGAAGTTCACCGGCCGGGACAGGGGCTGACGCTAGCGCGCGACACTCTCCGGCGTGCAGTTGTAGTGCGCCTCGACGATGGCGCGCAGCGTGCGCCGGCACCGCCCGCAGTCGCCGCCCGCGCCGCACGCCTCGGCGATCTCCTTGGACGTGCGGGCACCGTTGGCCACGACCTCGTTGACCACGTGACTCGTGGCGCCGGTGCACAGGCAGACGAACATGGCGGCTCGCTAACCCGGTTCGCCGACGCTCATCAGGTGGGCGAACCGGCCCACGAAGCGGGTCGGGTACGGGCCCATGCCGGCGTTGGTCATCCACTCGGCCGCGGCGTCGGGATGCTCGATCCACTGCCGGGCACCGGCTTCGTCGGCGATCTCCTGCAGGATCAGCACCTCGTGACCGTCGTCCAGCGCGCGGTAGACCCAGATCTTGCGGACGCCACCCTTCTTGAACCGCTCCAGGCCGTCGTGGACCTTCACCATCAGCTCCGACACGTCCGCGACCGAGGACATCACCCCGACGACGACGCGGCCGACGTGCCCTTCGGCGGTGGATCCGTCCAGGTCGATCTTCTCGACGACCTCGCCACCGAAAATAGGCGGAATGTCGTCGACACCGGCAATGTCGAACCATTCGAATATCGCCGGGGACCGCAGCACGTCGCGAATCGAGTGGGCGTTGCGAATTCCGATGGTGACGAGCACCCGCCGCGGTTCCCAAATCGATTCGTAAAGCACGACATGGTGGGCGCCGATCGAGGAAAGTCCGTCGCGATGCCGTTTCAGCCATTCCCACATGCGGTCGATATCGTCGACCCGGAAATCGCAGGCGAGGATGAATGAGTGCAGATCGTACTCACCCATTGGTTATCCTTACCTATTAGTTGGCCGAAAAGAGTTAGCGCAGTCTAACCTTACTTAGCCTAGGCAGTCCAGACTACGACGCTGATCTGGGATTCCATCCAGCCGATCTTCGCCACAACTCGGCTCGCGCAGCGAGATTGCGCTTCGTCAATCGCGTGCCGTGCACTAGATTGGAAGTGCTTGCACATAGCCCGTGCAGATAACGCACGCAATCAGCCCGCTAGGCGTTTAGGAGCATGTCATGCAAGGCGATCCCGAGGTTCTGAAATTGCTCAACGAGCAATTGACGAGCGAATTGACGGCAATCAACCAGTATTTCCTGCATTCCAAGATGCAGGACAACTGGGGCTTCACAGAATTGGCCGAGCACACCCGGAAAGAATCATTCGAAGAAATGGTTCACGCCGAGGAGATCACCGACCGCATCCTGCTTCTCGACGGCCTGCCGAATTACCAACGGCTGTTCTCCCTGCGGGTCGGACAGACCGTGCGCGAGCAGTTCGAGGCCGACCTGGCGATCGAGTACGAAGTGGTGGCGCGGCTCAAACCGGGGATCATCATGTGCCGCGAGAAGGGCGACGCGACGTCGGCCGGGCTGTTGGAGAAGATCCTCGCCGACGAGGAACAGCACATCGACTACCTGGAGACCCAGCTCGAGCTGATGGGCAAGCTGGGTGAGGAGCTGTACCTCGCGCAGTGTGTGTCCCGGCCGCCGCAGTGACGGTTCGGGTTCCGTACCCGGGGGAATGACACCTGCCTGAAAGGCGTAACTTCCATAGCTCATCTAACGATGAGCTGTGCGGAGTTCACTCCTCGACCAGGAAGGCAGGGATGACGGCGTCTTCAGCAGCACACCCCGAGACCACCACACCGGCGGAGCCGACCCCGGTCAGCCCGCACCGGCGCAACGTCATCTTCGTCGCGGTGGTGCTCGGCATGCTGCTCGCGGCGCTGGATCAGACCATCGTCGCGACGGCGCTGCCGACCGTGGTCGCCGACGTGGGCGGCGCCGGCCACCAGTCGTGGGTGGTCACCAGCTACCTGCTGGCCTCGACGATCGTCACGGCGATCGTCGGCAAGCTCGGCGACCTGTTCGGCCGCAAACTGGTGTTCGCCGCGGCCGTCGTCTTCTTCATCGTCGGTTCGGTGCTGTGCGGGATCTCCTCGACGATGGAGATGCTGGTGGCGTCGCGTGCGTTGCAGGGCGTCGGCGGCGGCGCGTTGATGGTCACCTCGGCAGCGCTGATCGGTGAGGTGATCCCGCTCCGTGACCGCGGGCGCTACCAGGGCGCGCTGGGCGCCGTGTTCGGCGTGACGACGGTGATCGGCCCGCTGCTGGGCGGTTACTTCACCGACCACCTGACCTGGCGCTGGGCGTTCTGGATCAACGTGCCCATCGGCATCGTCGTGCTGGTCGTCGCGCTGGCGACGATCCCGGCGCTGGGCAGGCGCGGCAAACCGGTGATCGACTACGCCGGCATCGTGCTCATCGGGGTCGGCGCGTCCGGGCTCACCCTGGCCACCAGCTGGGGCGGCAGCACCTACGCCTGGTCCTCGCCGACGATCATCGGTCTGTTCCTCGGTTCGGCCGTCGCCCTGGTCTTCTTCGTGCGGGTCGAGCTGCGCGCCGCCGAACCCATCCTGCCGATCCGGCTGTTCGCCAGCCCGGTGTTCACCGTGTGCTGCATCCTGTCGTTCATCGTCGGCTTCGCGATGCTCGGCGCGCTGACGTTCCTGCCGACGTTCATGCAGTTCGTCGACGGCGTGTCGGCGACCGAATCCGGCCTGCGCACCCTGCCGATGGTCGGCGGCCTGCTGCTGACCTCGATGGGCAGCGGCGTGTTGGTGAGCCGCACCGGCCGCTACAAGATCTTCCCGGTGGTCGGCACCGCGGTGATGGTGCTGGGCTTCGTGCTGCTCTCGCAGATGGACGCGACGACCCCGATGCTGCAGCAGAGCGCCTACCTGTTCATCCTCGGCACCGGCATCGGCATGTGCATGCAGGTGCTGATCCTGATCGTGCAGAGCACGGTGCAGTTCTCCGACCTCGGCGTCGCCACCTCCGGGGTGACGTTCTTCCGCACCATCGGAAGTTCCTTCGGCGCCGCCATCTTCGGTTCGCTGTTCGCCAACTTCCTCGATGCGCGCATCGCCACGGCGCTGGCCGCCGGTGGCGCGCCCCCCGAGGCCGCCGAGTCCCCGCACGTGCTGCACCGTCTTCCGGACGCCGTCGCGGCGCCGATCGTGACGGCCTACGCGGATTCCCTCGGTCTGGTGTTCCTGTGCGCGGCCCCGGTCGCGGCGGTCGGGTTCGTCGTCGCGCTGACCCTCAAACAGGTGCCGCTCCAGGACCTCGAGGCGTCCGCGGCGCTGGACATGGGGGAGGGCTTCGCGATGCCCTCGACCGGCACCCCGGAAGAGGTGCTGGAGACGGCGGTGAGCCGACTGGTCCGCCAGTCACCGGAGATCCGGCTGCGCAGCATCGCGGGCACCCGCGGCTGCGAACCCGACGTGGCGCTGCTCTGGGCGCTCATCCAGATCTACCGGCACGGTCAGGTGTTCGGCTCGGCACGGCTGACCGAGATGGCCGAGCGGCTGCGTGTACCACCGGAGGTGCTCGAGCCGACGTTCGACCGGCTCGTCGAGCGCGGCTACGCGCTGCGCACCGGAGACCGGCTGTGGCTGACGCAGCCGGGCGCACGCCAGGTGGACGCGGCGTCCGCGGCGCTGGTCAGCCGGATCGTGGCGAAGCTGGAGAGCTCACCGGGCTTCGAGGGCCGCCCCGACCGCGGCGAGGTCGAGGCCGCGCTGGAGAAGATCGCCCAGCGGCTGCTGGTGCAGCGCGACTGGGACGACGAGCGGGCCGATCTGGCCGGCGCTGCACGGTGACACCGTGATCAGCGCGGGGCTACGATGCGGCTCATGAGCCGAATCGGAGATTTCGCCGACGACGACGTGACCGCGTTCGCGGTGAAGTCACCGGAGCTGGGCGCCGCGATGGCCCAGTTCAGCAACGCCGTCTACACCAAGAACCGGCTGCCGCTGCGGGTCCGGGAAGCGGCGCGGATCGTCATCGCCTACGCCAACGAATGCGTGGTGTGCCAGAACACCCGGGATTCCGACGGCGAGGCCAACGGCGTCAGCGAGGAGTTCTACGACTACGCCACGCAGTGGCGCACCTGGCCGGGCTACAGCGATCAGGAGCGCACCGCGATGGAGTTCGCGCACCGGTTCGCCACCGATCACACCGCGCTGCGTGACGACGAAAACTTCTGGGAGCGGGCCAAGGCGCACTTCGACGACGAGCTGCTCACCGACCTGGCGATCTCCTGTGCGATGTGGGTGGGCATGGGCCGGCTGCTGCGCACCCTCGACATCGGCCAGGCCTGCAAGATCACCCTGTAACGGGGCCGCTGCAGCGGCAGAATGGCGTGATGGCAGCCAAACCGCTCGCCGCTGCGGCCATCGCCCAGCTGGAGGCCGACGGCGTCGCCACGTTGATCGGCACCGTCGTCAACCCGGCGGGGCTGATCCACGCCAAGACGGTGCCGCTGCGCCGGATGGGATCGTTCGCCGACCCCGGTCTGGGCGCCAGCCCGGTCTGGCACGTGTTCGCCGCCGACCAGACCGGCATCGTGTTCAGCGACGCCACCGGCGTCGTCGGCGACAAGCGGATCCGCATCGACCTCGGGGCACTGCACATCATCGGCGACGGATTGGCCTGGGCCCCAGGTTCTTTCTTCGACCAGGACGGCACTCCTGATCGGTACTGCGCGCGCGGCGCGCTGCGCCGGGTGCAGGACACGCTGGCCGCGGCGGGCATCGAGGTGCTGGTCGGACATGAGATCGAATTCGTGCTCGTCGGCCCCGACGGCGCGCCGCTGCCGGGGCATCTGTGGGCCCAGTACGGGCTCGCCGGGGTGCTGGAGTACGAGGGGTTCGTCCGGGACGTGACCGCGGCGGCGACGGCGTCGAGTGTTGCGATCGAACAGTTCCACCCTGAGTACGGCGTCAACCAGTTCGAGATCTCGCTGGCCCCGCAGCCGCCCGTCATGGCCGCCGATCACGTCACGCTGATGCGGATCATCGTCGGCCGGGTCGCCCGGAAGTACGGCATGCGTGCCAGCCTGTCTCCGGTGCCCTTCGCCGGAGGCGTCGGAAATGGCGCCCACCAACACTTTTCGGCGACACGTGACGGCGTTCCGCTGTTCTCCGGCGGCGACGGACCCGCCGGCATGACCGCCGACGGCGCCTCGGCGGTGGCCGGCCTGCTGGCCGGGCTGCAGGAGGCGCAGGGCGTGCTGAGCGGATCGGTCCTGTCCGGATCGCGGATGCAGCCCGGCCAGTGGGCGGGCGCCTACGCATGCTGGGGCACCGAGAACCGGGAAGCCGCGGTGCGGTTCCTGTCCGGCGGGGACGCCAACCCGTACGGCGCCAACGTCGAGGTGAAGGTGATCGACCCGTCGGCGAACCCCTATCTGGCCTCGGCGGCGATCCTGGGTCTGGCCCTCGACGGCATCGAGCAGCGTCGCGCGCTGCCCGCCGAGGTGACCGTGGACCCGTCGAGCCTGACCGGCGCCGCGGCCGTGCCGGTGCTGGCCACCGACCTGTCCGCGATCCTCGACACGCTCGACGGTTCGGCCAGGATGCGCGCCATCCTGGGGGACGCGGTCGTCGACGCCGTCGTGGCGGTGCGGCGCTACGAACAGCGCCACTACGCACAGCTGAGCAGCGACGAGCTCACCGCGAAGTTCCGGCTCGCCTGGAGCGTGTGAGTGACGGCCCTGCGGGAGCACGCCGAGGCCGTCCGCCTGGTCGACCACCATGTCCACGGCTGCTGGCTGGCCGCCGGTGACCGGCACCGGTTCGAGAACGCGCTGAACGAAGCCAACACCGAGCCGGTCGCCGCCTTCGACTCGGCCTTCGACACCCAACTCGGCTTCGCGGTGCGCGCGCACTGTTCCGGGCTGCTCGGGCTGGACCGGCACGCCGACGCGGACGCGTACTGGGCGGCGCGCCGCGCTGTACCGGAAGATGTTCTGGCGCAACGGTTCCTCTGCGCGGCCGGGGTCGAGGACTGGCTGGTCGACACCGGCTTCGCGGGCGGGGTCGCCGGCCTCACCGAGCTCGGCGCCCTCGGCGCGGGGCGGGTGCACGAAGTGGTGCGGCTGGAGGCGGTCGCCGAGCAGGCCGCCGCTGCGCCGGGGGACTACGCGGCCGCCTTCGACGAACTGCTCTGGCGGCAGACCCGCATCGCGGTGGGAACCAAATCGATTCTGGCCTACCGCGGAGGCTTCCCCGGCGATCTGTCCGACCCGTCCCCGGCCGAGGTCGCCGACGCGGCCGCTCGCTGGCGCGACGCGGGCGGGACCCGGCTGACCGATCGCGTGCTGCTGCGCTTCGGGCTGCACCGCGCGCTGGGGCTCGGCATGCCGTTGCAGTTCCATGTCGGGTTCGGGGACCGCGACTGCGACCTGCATGCCGCCAATCCTCTTGGCCTGCTCGACTTTCTGCGGCTCAGCGGAGACACCCCGGTGATGCTGCTGCACTGCTACCCGTTCGAGCGCGAGGCCGGCTATCTGGCACAGGCGTTCAACAACGTCTACCTGGACGGCGGGCTGTCGATCAACCACCTCGGTGCCCGCGCGACCGCGTTCCTCGGGCGACTGCTGGAACTCGCGCCGTTCCGCAAGATCCTGTACTCGTCGGACGGGTTCGGCCCGGCCGAACTGCACTACCTCGGAGCCCGGCTGTGGCGCAACGGAATCGCCGCGACGCTGCAGGGGTTCGTCGACGACGACGAGTGGAGTGAGGCCGACGCGATCCGGGTGGTCGACCTGATCGCGCACCGCACCGCCCGGCGGGTATATCGGCTTCCGTGACACCCCTTGACAACCTACAACCATCTGGTTGTATGTTTGTCGGGTGATCGACCTGGACGAGGACCGGACCGACGCGTTGTTCCACGCGCTCGCCGACCGGACCCGGCGCGACATTCTGCGCCGGGTGCTGGCGGGCGAGCACTCGGTCTCCGCGCTGGCATCCAAGTACGACATGAGCTTCGCCGCGGTGCAGAAGCACGTCGCCGTACTCGGCAAGGCCGGGCTGATCACCAAGCGACGCAACGGCCGCGAGCAGTTGGCCAGCGGAGACGTCGCGGCGGTGCGGTCGGTGGCATCCCTGCTGACCGAGCTGGAACAGATCTGGCGTGGGCGCGTCGCACGCATCGACGAACTCATCGCCGCCGACCCGAGGAATCAGAAACCCGACCAGGAGGAACGACCATGCCCGTGACCGACGTCCAGCAGGACCTCGAGAACCGGACCCTGACCATCGTCGCCGAGTTCGCCGCCCCGGTGGAGCGCGTCTGGCAGGTCTACGCCGACCCCCGTCAGCTGGAGAAGATCTGGGGCCCACCGGAATACCCCGCCACCGTGGTCGACCACGACCTGCGCCCCGGCGGCCGCGTCACCTATTTCATGACCGGCCCGGAGGGCGACAAACACGCCGGATACTGGGACGTCACAGCGGTCGACGAGCCGAACGGATTCTCGTTCGACGACGGATTCGCCGACCTGGACTTCAACCCGGACCCGGCGCTTCCGGTGTCGAAGAACGTGTTCACGTTCACCGCACACGGCGACGGCACCCGCTCCACCTTTGTGAGCACCTACGAGTCCACCGAAGCCCTGCAGCAGGTACTCGACATGGGCGTGGTCGAGGGCGCCTCCTCGGCGATCAACCAGATCGACGCGCTTCTCGCCGGTTAACGCACGCCGCGCAGCAACCGGCCGGGCCTGGCGCCGGTGTCGGCCCCGTGGCGCCGCGTCACCACACCGCCGACCACCGTCGCGTCATACCCGGAGGCGCCCTGGATCAGACGGCGACCGCCGGCCGGTAGGTCGTGGACCATCCGCGGCACGTCGAGGCGCAGCGCGTCCATGTCGATGACGTTGAGGTCGGCCTTCTTGCCGGCCGCGATCACGCCACGATCGGACAAGCCGAACAGCGTTGCGGTGTCCAGGGTCTGCTTGCGCACCACGTATTCGAGCGAGAATTTGGGGCCGCGGTGGCGATCCCGGGCCCAGTGCGTGAGCAGGAAGGTCGGGTAGGAGGCGTCACAGATCAGTCCGCAGTGGGCGCCTCCGTCAGACAGGCCGGAGACCGCCGCCGGGCTCTGCATCATCTCGTAGATCGCGCTGTGATCGCCCTCGGCGTAGTTGAAGAACGGCAACATCAGCATGGCGCCGGCGTCGGCCTCCAGCATCAGGTCGTACATCGTCTCCAGCGGGTTCTGGCCGCGGGCCGCGGCGATGGCCGCCACCGTCTTGTCCGGGGTCGGCTCGTAGTCCGGAGGGTCACCGATGGCGTAGATGCGGTCGGCGCTGTACTGCGCCAGCGCGAACAGACCGTCGAGCAGGGCGCCGGGCGTCGGAGGCAGATCCTCCTCGGCGAGGATCGCCGCCTTGACCGCGGGGTCGGCCAGCCGCGCCGCGAGCTGGTCGCGGGTCGATTCGGCCGATACCGCGCGGAACGTCGGCCGGTGGGTGAAGGCGTGATAACCCGGGAAGCCCAGCAGCATGCCGAACGGGCGCGCCGCGAACTGTGCGTAGAGCTCGATACCGTTCTCGTGAGCCTTCTCGGCCCGGTCGAGTTGCCGGCGCCACAGATCCGGTGCGTGCGAAGCCTGGATCAGCGTGAACGACACCGGCCGGTCGATGTCGTCGGAAAGCTTTGCCATCCACTCCATCTCACGCATGCAGGCGTCGGCCGGGCTCTCACCTGCGGTGCCCTGCGGGGCCACCTCGAAGACCGCCCGGCCGCCGGCGGCCATCGCGCGCCCCAGCCCGAACAGTTCCGCTTCCGCGGCGTACGTGCCGGGCACCGCCTGCCCGTCGATCGCCCGGTGCGCCTCGGTGCGGGAGGTCGAGAAACCGAGCGCGCCGGCCTCGATCGCCTCCTGCACGATGCGCGCCATCGCGGCGATGTCGTCGGCGGTGGCCTCCTCGTTGCGGGCCCCGCGCTCACCCATCGCGTAACCCCGGACCGCACCGTGGGCGATCTGGGTGCCGTAATCGACGGCCAGGCTGCGTTTCTCGATCGCGTCCAGGTACTGGGGGAAGCTCTCCCACTGCCAGGTGATGCCCTCGGCCAGCGCGGAGCCGGGGATGTCCTCCACACCTTCCATCAGCTCGATGAGCCACTGCTCACGGCCGGGACGCACCGGCGCGAACCCGACGCCGCAGTTCCCGCTGACCACGGTGGTGACACCGTGCATGCTCGACGGTTCCAGCGTCTCGTCCCAGCTGACCTGTCCGTCGTAGTGGGTGTGCACGTCGACGAACCCGGGCGCGACGATGCGTCCGCTCGCGTCGATCTCCTGTGCGGCCTCGGTCTGCAGACCTCGGTCGTCGCCGTCGCGGCGGCGTACCTCGACGATGCGGCCGTCCTTGATGCCGACGTCGGCGCGGAAGCGATCGGCGCCCGTCCCGTCGACGACGGTGCCGCCGGTGATCTTCAGGTCCAGCATCGGTTGCTCCTCACACCAGTCCGGTCGCGTCGAAGACCCAGGACATGTCGGCGTCGGCGAAGTCCGCCAACCAGGTCGGCGGGGCGTTCTGGGCCAGCGCGGCCATGTCCCAGTAGTCCTTCCACAGCGTGATCCGGCCGTTCTCCACGCGGTGCACGGAGACGAACTTCAGCACGGCGGATTCACCTGTGGCCCAGTGCCATTCCTCGCTGTGCTCGTACATGACGTCGGCGCCGCCGCTGACCATCAGCCCTGGGAAGTTCCGGTAGGCGGCCAGTGGCTCGATGCCGATCTTCAGCCGTTTGACGATGTCCTCGGGCCCACGGGCCGCCGCGGCCGGCCCGACCGGCACGTCGAGGTAGATGCACTCGGGCGCCAGGAAGGTCTTGAGCGCGTCCCAGTCGCGGGCCGAGAGCGCCTCCCACATCCCGTGCACGACGGCCTCGACCTCGCCGGTACGCGTCACCTGATCAACCGACATCGGCCAGCACCCCTTCCCGTGCCGTGAGCGCGGGCGCCTTGTGCGCGGCGCGCAGGAAACGTCCGGTGCGCCGGGTTCCGACCAGCGCGGTGGGTTCGCCGTCGAGGAACACCGCGCGGCCGCCTACGAGGACCGCGGCGACGGTGTCGTCGTTGCGGTTCACCATGCGCGACAGCCCGCCGTACTGCTCGACCGGCGCCTCGGCGTACCGGTCCAATGTGCCGTCGAGCCGCTCGGGGTCGAGGATCACCAGGTCGGCGCGGTCCCCGAGCCGCAGGTGCCCGGCGTCGATGCGGTACCAGTCGGCGAGCTCGCCGGTGAGCCGGTGCACGGCCTGCTCGACGGTCATGAACGGCCGTCCCGCCCGCGCCGCGTCGCGGACGTGGCGCAGCAGCCGCAGCCCCATGTTGTAGAAGGCCATGTTGCGCAGATGCGCGCCGGCGTCCGAGAAACCCATCTGGATGCCGCTGTCGGCGGCCAGCTTCCTGAGCACCTCCGGACGGTGGTTGGAGATCGTGGTGCGCCACCGCAGCGCCTTGCCGTGCTCGAGCACCAGGTCGAGGAACGCGTCCACCGGGTGCAGGCCTCCGCGCTCGCGGCCCACGTCCCCGAACGACTTCCCGACCACCGACGGGTCGGGACACGCGACGATCTCGGCGTCGAAGAAGTCGCGGTGCCACACCCGCATGCCGAATTTCGCGTCGTAGTCCTTGCGGAACCGGCGCCGGTAGGACTCGTCACGCAGCAGCTCGTTGCGTTCGACCTCGTCGGCCAGGTGCAGCGCGGCCGCGCCGGAGCCGAACTCCTCGAAGATGACCAGGTCGATGCCGTCGGCGTACACCTCGAACGGCACCGGCAGATGCTGCCACCGGAAGTTGCCGCCGAGCCGGTTCGCCAGCCGGGCCAGGGGGCCGAGGAGGTTCACCGCCGCCGGGTTGGATTTCACGTCGGCGGCCGAGAGCAGGCTGGTCTTGAGCGGGTTGCGGAACAGGCCCACCGACTGGAACACCTGCGACACCAGGTTGAGCGGGTTCTCGATGTCGGGCCCGGACTGCAGCACGCGACCCGACCGGCGCAGCAGCGACTTCAGCCGGCGCAGTTCGCGGGCCTTGGCGTAGGTCGACGGAAGTGTGCGCGAGCGGCACACCTCACCGTCGAGTTTGTCGAAAAGCAGTTGCTGAGAAGACATCCCGACGAAGCCGGCGCGTAGTGCCTCGGTGAGCATCTGCTCCATCCGGGCCTGCTCGCCGCCGGTCGGCCGCTCCTTCTTGCGGGTCGCGCGGTCCAGTCCCATGGTGGCCGCCCGCATGTCGGAGTGCCCGAGGAACGCCGCGACGTTCGGACCGAGCGGACGCGATTCCAGCGCCGCGATGTACTCCTCGGCGTTGGACCAGGTCTTGTTGCGGTCCACGGCGGCGATCACGTGGTCACGGGGGATGGCCTCGACGCGGCCGAAGATGTCGCCGGCGTCGGCACCGTCGACGTGGACGGTCGACAACGAGCAGGACCCGAGCATCACCGTGGTGACGCCGTGCCGCAGCGACTCCGCCAGCGACGGCCCCTCCAGCACCTCGACGTCGTAGTGGGTGTGGATGTCGATCATCCCCGGCAGCACCCACTTGCCAGCGGCGTCGATCACCTGCGGGCACCCGGTCTCGTCGAGGTCGTCCTCGCTGATCGCGGCGACGTGGCCGCCCCGGATCCCGAGGGTGCGCACCGCCGAGGGCGCGCCCGTGCCGTCGAACCAGCGGCCGCCGCGGATGATCGTGTCGTAGGTCACACGCTCATCGAACAGCGCACACCTAACGGGTGTCAATGAATTCGGTGAACAGATTTTCTCGTCTGTCTACTCGAGGCCGCCGACGTGAGCGAGAGCGCATAATCAGGGCTTGTGACGCCGCTCCAGCGCTACATCGCCGAGGAGATCGCCACCGACCACGTGGACGGGCTGCTCTCCCGGCGCGAGGCGCTGCGCCGCCTGGCGCTGCTGGGCGTCGGCACCGTCGGACCCGGGCTGACCCCGTTGTCGACGGTCTACGTCGTCGGCTTCGCCGTGCTGCTGGTGCTCATGGCGGGCATCCAAGGCCGTCCATGGGCGATCTGGGCCAACCTCGGCGTGCAGCTCGTCCTGGTCGCGGGATGGTTCATCTATCCGGCCGTGGGTTTCATCGGTCTG
>NZ_LMVQ01000136.1 GCF_001545925.1 Mycobacterium sp. NAZ190054
CGCCCTTGATGCCGGCGTTGTAGCCGCCGCTGACGAAGGTGCTCATGAGGGGGAAGATTTTCTGCCAGTGGGTGCGGGCCGGCTTCTCGGCCCGCTCACGCGGCTCCCGCTTGGGCTTGTCCGCGGTGCGCGCCGGCTTGCCGATCGAGCCGCCGGCGTCGGTCGGGATGTTGAGCTCCTCGTACAGGTGCGGCGAGCTCGAATACGTCTCCGCGGGTTCCGGAGTGCCCAGCCCGAGCGCCTTGTCGATCATCGCCCAGCGCGGCATCTCGTCCCAGTCGACCAGGGTGACGGCGATACCGGTCTTGCCGGCACGTCCGGTGCGGCCGATGCGGTGCACGTAGGCCTGCTCGTCCTCGGGGATCTGGAAGTTGATCACGTGGGTGATGTCGTCGATGTCGATGCCGCGTGCGGCGACGTCGGTGGCCACCAGCACGTCGACCTCACCGGTGCGGAAGCTCTTGAGTGCCTTCTCGCGCGCGCCCTGCCCCAGGTCACCGTGCACGGCGCCGACCTTGAAGCCGCGTTCGGCGAGTTCGTCGGCCACCTTCTGCGCGGTCCGCTTGGTGCGGGTGAAGATCATCGTCGCGCCGCGGCCCTCGGCCTGCAGGATGCGGCTGACCATCTCAACCTTGTCGAGGGCGTGCGCGCGGTAGGCGAACTGTTCGGTGGTGTCGTGGGTGGCGGCCGAATGCGGGGCCTCGGCACGGATGTGCGTCGGCTGGGTCATGAAGGTGCGGGCCAGCGTGATGATCGGGTCCGGCATGGTGGCCGAGAACAGCATGGCCTGCCGCTGGGCGGGGATCTGCTTGAGGATCCGCTCGATGTCGGGCAGGAAGCCCAGGTCGAGCATCTCGTCGGCCTCGTCGAGCACCAGTACTGACAGTCCGCCGAGCTGGAGATGGCCCTGCTGGGCCAGGTCGAGCAGCCGGCCGGGGGTTCCGACGACGACGTCGACGCCCTTCTGCAGCGCTTCGATCTGAGGTTCGTAGGGGCGGCCGCCGTAGATCGCGGTCACCGTCAGCTTGCGGGAGTCGTCGGCTTTGAGGTACTTCGCCGCGGCGACGAGGTCGCCGTGCACCTGCAGGCAGAGCTCGCGCGTCGGGACCACCACGAGCGCGCGGGGCGCACCGGTGAGGGGGCGCTCGGTGTCGGTGGTGATGCGGTGCAGCAGCGGCACGCCGAAGGCGAAGGTCTTGCCCATGCCCGTGCGGGCCTGACCGATCAGGTCGTCGCCGGCCAGCGCGAGCGGCAGCGTCAGTTCCTGGATCGCGAAGGCGTGTTCGATGCCGTTCTCCGCGAGCGCGCGGACGATCTCGTCGCGGACTCCGAGCTGGGCGAAGGTGGGGGTGGGGTGGGTGGTTACGTGTGTCATGCTCGGGAAACGAAGCCTTTCACTAAATTCCTCATGCGTTCCACGCGCGCACGAGTTGTGAAGAGAACTTCGCCGGGCCCTGCGCTGAGGAGGCGGGCCGCCGCGTGCACGCACATTTCCAAGGTGTCTGCGGCCAGTACAGCCGGCGTGACCACGCCGTTCGACTACACGCGATCCGTCGGCACATGCGCCGACACCACGTCCATGGTAGCCGGTCGATCCCGCAGGAGCCGCATCGTGGCGGCCGGCGTCTAGAGTTGGGCCATGTCTTCGACGCCGTCAGCGGCCGCAGCGTCCGCCCCCGCGGGCCGGCCGGAGGGATCGACCGGTTCGCGCGTCACCCCGGATCATCCCGGTGTCAACGAGCTGTTCGCGCTGCTCGCCTACGGTGAGGTCGCGGCGTTCTACCGGCTCACCGAGGAGGCGCGGATGGCGCCGAATCTGAGTGGGCGCATCAACATGGCGAGCATGGCGGCCGCCGAGATGAACCACTACGAGGTGCTGCGCGACGCGCTGGAGCGCCGCGGGGTCGACGTCGTGCCGGCCATGACGAAGTACGCGTCGGCGCTGGAGAACTACCACCGCCTGACCACCCCGAGCACCTGGCTGGAGGCGCTGGTCAAGACCTACGTCGGCGACGCGCTGGCCGCAGACTTCTACCTCGAGATCGCCGACGTGATGCCGGGCGAGGTCGCCGACGTCGTCCGTTCCGTGCTGTCGGAGACGGGCCACTCCCAGTTCGTGGTCGCCGAGGTCCGCTCCGCGGTGACGGCCAGCGACCGGCAGCGGCACCGGCTCGCGCTGTGGTCGCGGCGGCTGCTCGGCGAGGCGATCACCCAGGCCCAGTTCGTGCTCGCCGACCACGACGAACTGGTCGACCTGGTGATGGCCGGCGGCGGGCTGTCGCACATGACCGACTTCTTCGACCGGCTGCAGAACACCCATGCCAGCCGCATGCAGGAGCTCGGCCTGGCCTGACCCGACCCCCGCCGAAATGGCATTCCAGCAGGTCGTCACTCGAACTTTCGCTGCTGGAATGCAATTTCGGCAGGCGGGCGGGGGGTCACCGCGTGCAGTTGGTGATGATCGAGTTGTTGTTCTGCGCCGCGATCAGCGACCCGTTGGCGTCGATGATCGCGCAGTTGAGTTGACCGGACACGCTCGTCGCGGTCACCGAGCTCAGCGTCACGCCGGGATTGAGCACCACCGTCTTCGACCACGGCAGCGCGACGTTCACGTCGGTCTTGAGCGCACCCTGCTCGTCGGTGTAGATCACCGTCACCAGGTCGAGGAGCTGACGGTTGCCGGTGACGCGGTAGGTGACCGTGCCCGCCGCCGGGGCCGGCGGAGGCGGGGCGGCCTGGGGTGCGGGCAGCACGGGAGCGGGCGTGCCGGGCGACGGCACCGGGGTCTCGGCGGTCGGCGTCACCGTGGTCACCGTCTCGGCCGGCAGTGACGGGCTTGCCGGCGCGGCGATCCGCGGCGACGGAGCGGCGGACGGTTCCGGGGCGGAGCTGGACGGCAGTGGGGAGGCGACCGTCGCCGACACCGAACCGCTGTCGCCGCCGCCGAGGATCATGCTCGCGGTGATCACCGCGACGAACAGGATCGCCCCGGCCACCCCGGCGATCCACATCCACCGGCGGTCGAGCCGCTCGTCATCGAGATAGGCGTCGTAGTCCTCGGCGTCGTAGTCACCGGGAAACGGCGGCAGCGCATCGGTGTCCAGGTCGCCGTAGCGGTCCGGATCGTCGTCTCCGTAGCCGTATCCGCCGCTGCCCCGCGGGCTTCGGATCCGCTCGGTCGGCGTCAGGGAATACGGTGAAGTAGCGGTATATGGCCTGTTCATGCAGCTTGTCCCAGTCGTCTCTTCCGATTTCGGGCCCGATGCTACTGAGACAGAAGTGACGGATGGGACGGACGCGCCTGCCCCGCGGTCACGGTCGGGACTCGGTTGGGTCGCTGCGGCGTTATGGCCCCGACGGTTTCGCTGCCCGCGTACGCCGGTCCCGGCGCCGCCGCCCCGCACCGGCGTCGATTAGCCTCCATGGAGTAGACGAGCATTCGAACAGAAGGGTTTCCACCGTGGAGGTCAAGATCGGTGTCACCGACAGCCCGCGCGAGTTGGTTTTGTCCAGCGCGCAGACGCCGGCCGAGGTGGAGAAGTTGGTCACCGATGCGCTCAGCGGCGAGCCGAGCGTCCTCAGTCTCACCGATGAGAAGGGTCGCCGGTTCCTCGTGCAGTCCGCCCGCGTCGCGTACGTCGAGATCGGCGCCGCGGATTCGCGGCGGGTCGGGTTCGGCGTCGTCGGCGCGGAGGTCTCCAAGAGCTGACGCTTCGCGCCGGACCCGCATCCCGGATGCGGTTCCGGCGCGAAACCGGGTCAGGACCGCGTCAGCGGCACGTGGGAGAGCCCGCCCCAGATGAACTGAACCGTGCCCTCCACGGCGTCGTCCTTGGCGATCGGGCGGTCGTTGTTGAGCCAGTAGCGTGCCGAGTCGACGCTGATGCTGACCAGCCCGACGGCGATCATCCGGGCGCGGTGCGGCTCCAGCCCGGAATCGTGACTGATGAGGTCGAACACCGCGTCGGTGCACGCTTCGGTGGCGACCTTGACCTGCGCGGCGACCTGCGGCTCGGTCACGTAGTCGTTCTCGAAGATCAGCCGGTAGCCCTGGCCGTCGTGCTCGATGAAGTCGAAGAAGGCCTGCACGGCGGCCCGTACCCGCTGCCGGTTGTCGGTGGTGGTGCGCAACGCCTGGCGCACGCCGGAGACCAGATTGTCCACATGGCGTTGCAGCACCGCCAGGTAGAGCTCCACCTTCGACGAGAAGTGCTGATAGAGGACGGGTTTGCTGACACCGGCCCGGTCGGCGATCTCGTCCATCCCCGCTGCGTGATAGCCACGGTCGACGAACACCTCGCTGGCGGCGATCAACAACTGGCCGCGACGCTCGTCGCGCGGCAGGCGGTTGCCACGTCGGGCCGCGCCGGAAGGGGCGCTGCCGTTAGCCGGCTGACCCCCTCGTCGCTGCGCCGTCTTGGCCAGTTCACTCATCAGAACCTCGAGTTCTACAGCCGGCGCGACCGGCGTCTGGAATTCGCTCGCACTGACACTACTACCGTTGGGCGACCATACGTGTGAGGACAGGGTGTCCCACCGTTCGCGTGGGGCGCCCGGCGTTTGCGGAGACTTCGGTGGCGTGCCAGAGCCGCAAGTCCTCTGAGCTGTGTCATCCTGTTCCGGTGACCTACGACTCCCGCATGCGTGGAGGGCAACGGGGTCCAGAGCGCCGCGGGGGCGGCCGTGTTCCGGTACATCGTGACCAGTGGCGAGAGCCGCTGCGCGCGCAGCGCGACCCGCTGGCCGAACAGCCCGGCCGGGTCCGGTCCAACCGGGACGAGCACAAGCGCTGGCGTAAGCAGACCTGGATAGGCCGTTTCGTCTCCACGTACGGGTGGCGGGCCTACGCGTTGCCGCTGCTGGTGGTGCTCACCGCGGTCGTCGTCTACCAGACGATCACCGGCACCAGCGCGCCGCAGCCGGTCGACGACGAAGGGCCCGTGCAGGGGCCGCCGACGATCGGTGTGCCGAGCACCTCCATCGTCGGTGCCCCGCCCAAGGGCCTGACCCAGTTCGACGCCAGCCTGCCGACCGGGATCCTGCCCGAGGGCGGACCGTTCACCGAGGCCGGCGCCCGCACCTGGCACGTCGTGCCGGGTGCCGCCCCGCAGGTCGGTCAGGGCACCACGAAGGTCTTCACCTACACCGTCGAGGTCGAGGACGGTCTCGACACCACCACGTTCGGCGGTGACGACGGCTTCGCCCGCATGGTCAGCGAAACCCTGGCCAACCCCAAGAGCTGGACCCACAACCCGCAGTTCGCGTTCACCCGCGTGGACGCGGCCTCCGGTGTCGTGCCCGACTTCCGGGTGTCGCTGACCTCGCCGATGACGATCCGCGACGGCTGCGGCTACGACATCCAGCTCGAAGCGTCCTGCTACAACCCGGCGTTCGAAGGCCAGCCGCGGGTCTTCATCAACGAGGCCAGATGGGTGCGCGGCGCGGTGCCGTTCCAGGGCGACATCGGCTCCTACCGGCAGTATCTGATCAACCACGAGGTCGGCCACGCCATCGGCTACCAGCGTCACGAACAGTGCCCCGCCAACGGTGAGCTGGCGCCGATCATGATGCAGCAGACGTTCTCCACCAACAACACCGACGCCGCCAGGTTCGACCCCGGCACCGTCACCCCCGACGGGCTGACGTGCCGCTTCAACCCCTGGCCGTACCCGATCGCCTAGCACTTCGTGAGCGGCCGGGAAGCGACGGGCCCTCGTTGCTGTTGAAAGCCGTACCTGCTGAGATGGGTCTTACAGCCAAACCAAGGAGATTTCCCGGTGTCGACACCGTTGCCGCCGCTGGTCGAGCCAGCGGCTGAACTCACCCGTGAAGAGGTTGCACGCTACAGCCGGCACCTCATCATTCCCGACCTCGGCCTGGACGGGCAGAAACGGCTGAAGAACGCCCGTGTGCTGGTCATCGGCGCCGGCGGGCTGGGTTCACCCACCCTGCTGTACCTGGCCGCCGCCGGTGTCGGCACGATCGGCATCGTCGAGTTCGACGTCGTCGACGAATCCAATCTGCAGCGCCAGATCATCCACGGCGTGTCCGACATCGGCCGGTCCAAGGCGCAGAGCGCCAAAGACTCCATCGCCGAGATCAATCCGCTCGTCACGGTCAACCTGCACGAGTTCCGGCTGGAACCCGACAACGCCGTCGACCTGTTCGCGCAGTACGACCTGATCCTCGACGGCACCGACAACTTCGCCACCCGGTATCTGGTCAACGACGCCGCCGTGCTGGCCGGCAAGCCGTATGTGTGGGGCTCGATCTACCGCTTCGAAGGGCAGGTGTCGGTCTTCTGGGAGGACGCGCCGGACGGCCTGGGCCTGAACTACCGTGACCTCTATCCCGAACCGCCGCCACCGGGGATGGTGCCGTCGTGTGCCGAGGGCGGCGTGCTGGGCATCCTGTGCTCGTCGATCGCGTCGGTGATGGGCACCGAGGCGATCAAGCTGATCACCGGCATCGGGGAACCGCTGCTGGGCCGGCTGATGGTCTACGACGCGCTCGACATGACCTACCGCACCATCAAGATCCGCAAGGATCCGTCGACGCCGAAGATCACCGAGCTCATCGACTACGAGGAGTTCTGCGGTGTGGTGTCCGACGCCGCCGCCGAAGCGGCCGCCGAGTCGACGATCACCCCGCGCGAGCTCCGCGAGCTGATGGATTCCGGTAAGCCGCTGTCGCTCATCGACGTCCGCGAACCGGTGGAGTGGGACATCAACCACATCCAGGGCGCGGAGCTGATTCCCAAGGGCGCCTTCGAGACCGGTGAGGCGCTGTCGAAGCTCAAGGTGGACCGGACCCCGGTGTTCTACTGCAAGACCGGGGTGCGCTCGGCCGAGGTGCTGGCCATCGTCAAAAAGGCCGGATTCTCCGACGCGCTGCACGTGCAGGGCGGGATCGTGGCCTGGGGCAAGCAACTCGAACCCGACATGGTCATGTACTAACGCGGGGTTGGCGGTCGCGGCAATTAGGCTGTGGCGGTGACCGCCGAGCGACCGCCACAGCACGTACTCACAGCTTTCGGGCTGTCCGGAGTGCAGCCGGCGCCGCTCGGATCCAGCTGGGAGGGCGGCTGGCGCTGCGGCGAGGTGGTGCTGTCGATGGTCGCCGACCACGCGCGGGCCGCCTGGTCGGCGAAGGTCCGCGAGACGCTGTTCGTCGACGGGGTGCGCCTCGCGCGGCCGGTGCGTTCGACCGACGGACGATACGTGGTCGCCGGCTGGCGCGCCGACACCTACGTCGCCGGGACGCCCGAGCCGCGCCACGACGAGGTGGTCTCCGCCGCGGTGCGGCTGCACGAGGCCACCGCCAAGCTCGAACGGCCCAGGTTCCTGACCCAACCGCCGGTCGCCCCGTGGGGAGACGTCGACGTCTTCATCGCGGCCGACCGGGCGGCGTGGGAGGAACGGCCGCTGCACTCGCTGCCGCCGGGGGCGCGGGTGGCGCCGGCCACGACCGACGGGCAGAAGTCCATCGAGCTGATCAACCAGCTCGCGACGCTGCGCCGCCCGACGAAGAGTCCCAGCCAGCTGGTGCACGGAGACCTGTACGGCACAGTGCTTTTCGCGGGCACGGCAGCTCCCGGTATCACCGACATCACCCCGTACTGGCGGCCCCCGGCCTGGGCCGCCGGTGTGGTCGTGGTGGACGCGCTGGCCTGGGGGGAAGCCGACGACGCGTTGATCGAGCGGTGGGCGGCGCTGCCGGAGTGGCCGCAGATGCTGTTGCGCGCGTTGATGTTCCGGTTGGCGGTGCACGCGTTGCATCCGCGCTCGACGGCCGCGGCGTTCCCCGGCCTGGCCCGCACCGCGGCGTTGGTGCGGCTGGCGCTCTGACCCGCGGTCAGAACGCGTGCCGGTACTCCCGCAGCGGCACCCGGCCGTCGACGGCCAGCACCCCTTCGGCGCGCAGCCGTCCCAGCTGACGGGTGGCCAGGTGAGCGGCCGGTCTGCCCGACGCCGGGATCACGCGGTGCCACGGCAGATCCGACGAGTCGGTGCGCATGATCCATCCCACGATCCGCGGGCTGGAAAGACCTGCGGCGTCGGCGATGTCACCGTAGGTCGCGACCGAGCCCGGCGGTATGGCCGCGACCAGCCCGCGCACCGTCTCGACCTGCTCCTCGGTGACCGCCGCCATGTTCAGCGCAGGCGGTCGCGGATGAGCGCGGCGGTCTCGGCGGGCTTGGCCAGCGGCACCATGTGGTCGCAATCCCATTCCAGCAGAACGAAATCAGAACCGAGGCCGGCATCGAGGGTGGCGATCAGCTCGTCACCGGCGTACGGCGGATCGGTGTGCCGCGCACGCACCAGCGTGGTCGGGGTGCCGTCCCGGGGCACCGGCACCGCGCGTGTCAGCTCGCTCCAGTAACACAGCATCGCCGGGATGCTGATGCGCCAGCCGACCCGGCCGTCGGCCTGGTCGACGAGGTGTTCGTCGAGTTCGCGTTCGAGTTCGTCCTCGGCGACCTCGCCCCAGGACCCGCCGACCTTCTCGTCGCGGGCCTCCTCACGGCTGGTGTAGTCGGGGGAGTTGTACATGTCCTCGGCGACCTCACGCATCCACCGTCCGTCCAGGGCCACCGCCGGATCCAACAGCACCAGGCTCTCGACCAGGTCGGGTCGCAGCGCGGCGAGGTTCAGCGCGATCGCGCCGCCGAAGGAATGACCGACGACCACCACCGGCCTGCCGGCCTCGGTGTCCAGCAGTGCGGCCAGCGCCGCCACGTTGGCCTCGATCGTCCACGGGGCGTCCCACGACGAACGACCGTGGCCCAGCAGGTCCGGCGCGATCGCCGGGACGTCGGGCAGGTGCCGGGTGAACAAGCTCTCCCAGCGCTTGCCGTGCCCGGTCAATCCGTGGATCGCCAGCACCCGGGCGGGGCCGGACGGTCCGAAGCGGTAGGTGCACAACAGATCGGTCACACGTGCAGATGCTGCCAGGTCGACGGGCCCAAGGTCCATCGGAGCGGAGTTGTCGTACCCCCGTGATCTGATGCGTGCATGTCCGCGCCGCACACCGAACTCACCGCCGAGGCCCTCCGCCGACCGGACATGCGCGGCACCGTCCGGGTGCTGGGCGGGCCCGGCACCGGCAAGAGCACCCTGCTGGTCGACACCGCGGCGGCCCACATCGAGGCCGGCCGCGACCCGGAATCGGTTCTGCTGCTGACTGGTTCGGCGCGGTTGAGCGCCCAGGCCAGGGCTGCCGTCACCCGCGCGCTGCTGGGCGCGGGGCGGCGCAGCGTCGTGCGTGAGCCGCTGGTGCGCACGGTGCACTCGTACGCGTTCGCGGTGTTGCGGCTGGCCGCCCAACGCAACGGAAGCCCGCCGCCGCGGCTGATCACCAGCGCCGAACCAGTAAGCAGCAGAACCGATTCCGGGTCGCGGCCGG
>NZ_LMVQ01000137.1 GCF_001545925.1 Mycobacterium sp. NAZ190054
CGGCGGATGGTGGGCAGCCAGTCCGGGTTCGTCATCTGCGCGACCAGGATCTCGCCCTGCTGCAGGTGGTGTCCCTCGTCGGGCGTCTGCAGCACCCGCACCCTGCCGGACGCAGCCGGGCCCGCGCCCGGCTCGCGTGCTTCTTTGCACTGGCCGGCGTCACGTCCAACACCGCGGCGACCTGATCGAACGGCACCGCGAACAGGTCGTGCAGCACGTAGGCCACCCGCTGTGCGGGGGTGAGCCGCCCGAGCAGGACCATCAGTGCCCGGCCGACCGCTTCCCGGCGCAGCAGTTCCTCGTCGGCGGCGTACGCCTCGACCTGGACCGGCTCGCCACGGCGGCTGAGCGTGTCGCGACGCTTACGGTCGCGCAGCTGATCCAGACACACCGTGGTGACCACCCTGGTCAGATATCCCGGCACGTTGTCGATGTCCGCCGCGGACGCGGACGCCACGCGGAGGTACGCCGTCTGGACCGCATCCTCGGCGTCGTGCACGGAACCCAGGAGCCGATGGGCCAGCGACAGCAGCCTCGGTCGCTCCGGCACGAAGCCCGCCTGCACCGACCGCCGCGGGTCGGAATCGAATGTCACCACCGGTCACCTTTCGCACGTGCGGATCGTCATCAGAGGTGAGAGGACACGACGATCGAGCGGAGGCGACATGACGAGCATACCGACGGGACACCACCGATGAGCGGCCTCGCGACCACCGCACTGGCCGCCGTGACGCTGGCGTGTGCGCTGGCCAACGCGGCGGTCGCCGCCGCGGATCTGGCCCGCGCGCAGTTCGTGCTGGCCAACTCCGCCGAGGTGGGGGTCGCGCCGAGGTGGATCCCCTACCTGGCGGGGCTGAAGCTGGCGGGCGCGGTCGGACTCGGGCTCGGCCTGGCCGTCGCGCCGTGGCTGGGACTGGCGGCCGCGGTCGGTCTCGTAGGGTTCTTCGTCGGTGCGGTGTGGGTGCACGTGCGGACCCGGGTGTTCCACAACATCGCCTTCCCCGCCGTCTTCCTGCTGTTGGCGGTCGGGGCGACGGTGCACTTCGCCGGCGTGGTGGCGTGAATCAGGGAGTCCCCTTCACGAAGTAAGGGTGCCCAAACTTTTCCGGTTGAGCGTCCAAACTTATTGTGCGAGAGCGCAATTCGTCAGGCGCGGGTTGCCAGGTGTGCCGGCGCTGTGTACGGTGTTGGCAGCGAAGGGGAGTAGCCCCCAATCGGCAATCGACATACTGGCCACGCGGCACGCCGCACGGCCCGGTTGTCCGGACCGGTCATCGACCGGTGGGCGAGACCTTCGGCCGTACAGACCGTTTGGGCTGCCGGCCGGAGGCATCTGTTCTCTCCGAGCGGCGGACCCCGACACCGAGGAGTTGTCGTGCTCGCCGCCCTGCTGTTGAGCTTCGCCGTCATCTTCGTCGCCGAGTTGGGCGACAAGACCCAGTTGGTCGCGATGATGTTCGCGTTGCGTTACCGGTGGTGGGTCGTATTGAGCGCCATCACCGTGGCCACCACCGCGGTCCACGTGCTGTCGGTCGCCATCGGCCACTACCTCGGCGCGGCCCTGCCCACCCATCTCCTCGGCCTCATCGCCGGTGCCATGTTCGTGTTCTTCGGGCTGTGGACACTGCGCGGCGACACCCTCTCCGACGACGAGGCCTCCCGCGCGGCCAAGGCCACCGCGCCGGCGTTCTTCGTGGTCACCTCGGCGTTCGTGCTGGCCGAACTCGGCGACAAGACGATGCTCGCCACCGTCACGCTCGCCGCGGACCGCGACTGGCTCGGCGTGTGGATCGGATCCACGCTGGGCATGGTCGCCGCCGACGCACTGGCGATCCTGGTCGGCGCCGTGGCGGGCAAGCACCTCCCCGAACGGTTCATCCAGATCACCGCGGCCGCATTGTTCCTGGTGTTCGGGTTCTACATGCTGTTGGAGAACCTGTTGCCGACGGCCTCGGTGGTCGCCATCGCGGGCGCCGCGCTGACCATCGTCCTCGCGATCGGCGCACTCCTGCGTGCGTTGCCGGAGCGGCTGCGTCCCGCGGTGCTGCGGCCGACCCGGACGCAGACGGCTGCGGCCGGGACCGACGGGGAATCCGCGATCACCGCGGCGCCGGGCCCCTCAGATCGGCACGACTGACCGGATCGCGATCTGGTCGGTCTCGCAGTGCCGGCAGGTCAGCGGACGGACCTTCAACCGGATGTTGGCGATGCGCAACGCGCGGCGGCACATCGGATAGGGGCATCCGCAGGACAACGTGACCCACCACTGCGCCGGGTGGGCGAGCGGGCCGCAGAACTTGCGGCAGGTGCACAGGATCTCGGGGTCGAAATCCAGTTCCGCCAGCGACGGCTCGAGCAGTGTGGTCACGGCCCCCAAGGCTAAAGTGATGGTCGAGACTTTTGCGGGAGGCGCGCGCGAAGAACTCAGCGCGTGCCGCTGACGTGCCGGCCCGCGTCGGCCGGCAGGCGCAGGGTCTCCACGAGAGTCAGCGCGAGCAGGACACCCAACGCGACGAAGGCCCACGCGAACGATGAGAGCACCGTCAGCAGCAACGCGGCCACGGCGATGCCCAGGCCGGCCGCGACCTCCTGCATCGTGGCGTTCACCGTGTTCGCATGCGTGAGCTCGTCACCGTCGACGTCGGCGAAGGCCAGGCTGTTGTAGGCGGTGAAACCGATCGACCGCAGCGCCCCACTGACGTACAGCGCGGCCGCGATGAGCACGACCGGGGTGTCCGGCTGCAGCGCGGCCAGCACCCCGAACCACACCACCGACGCCACCCCGTTGACCAGCAGCACCCGCTTGATGCCGAACCGGCGCATCAACGGCGTCGTGGTCGGTTTGATCGTCAGGTTGCCGACGAACAGTGCGGCCACCATCAGGCCCGCCGTGAACGCCGACCAGCCGAACTCCAGCTGGAACAGCAGCGGCAACAGGAACGGCACCGCGGTGATGACGAGGCGGTACAGCGATCCGCCCGACACCGTGATGCGCAGTGTGCGCACCCGTAGCACCGACAGGCGCATCAGCGGCGCCGGCGTGCGACGCAGATGCCAGACCGCCGCGGACAGCAGACCGATCGCCACACCACCGCCGATGCCGACCAGCATCCAGTCGGTGCCGCTGACCCGGATGTGCTCGAGCGCCAGCAGCGCCGCGGCGATGCCGGTGCCGAGCAGCAGCAGACCACGCCAGTCGAACGTGCGGGGTTCTGCTGCCGGTCCGCCGCGGATCAGCTTGAGCCCCAAGAGAAATCCGAGGATCCCGATCGGGATGTTGATCAGGAAGATCCAGCGCCAGGACCCGTAGGTCGCGATCGCGCCGCCGAGTGCGGGCGCGACCACCGGAGCCGTCAGCGCCGGCCAGGTGAGCAGCGCGATCGCCCGCACCAGGTCGCCCTTCTCGCTGAACCGCAACACGGCCAGCCTGCCCACGGGCACCATCATCGCGCCGCCCACGCCCTGCAGCACCCGCATGCCCACCAGCATCGGCAGCGAGACGCTGAGCGCGCATCCCACCGACGCCAGCGTGAACACGACGATCGCGGCGAGGAACACCGGCCGGATGCCGAACCTGTCGGCGACCCAGCCGGTGGCCGGGATCAGCACCGCGACTGTCAGCAGATAGGCCGAGACGGCGATGTTGACGTCGACGGGAGACACATCGAACGACGCCGCGACGGCCGGGATGGCGGTGGCGATGATGGTGGCGTCGAGGATCTCCATGAACGTGGCGCCGGCCACGAGCAGCGCCATCCCCCGCGGAAACGAAGACCGGGAAGGGGACGGCGCCGCAGACACGGGATCCAAACTTAGATCAACCCGCGCAGTTCAGCGTCACGTTCACCTTCTGCTTCGGCTTGACGGTGAACACGTTGACGTCATCGTCGTCGACCGGGAACGGTTGGGTGACCACCGGCAGACTCCGCACGCTGGTCACCGTGCACTGGTCGAGGGGGGCGCTGCCCACCCGGTTGACCCGCACGTCGTAGCCCTGGGCGCGCAACTGGTTGATCGTGGAGGCGGCGGAGTCGGCCTGGGCCGGCGCGGCCAGGGCCAGCGCGGCGGCACCGAGCGGCAGCAGGCCCGCGGCGAGGATCTTCTTCATGGCGTTACTCCTTGTGTGAGGGCGTCACCGGCGGGGCCAGGACATCGAGTAGACACCATCGTCGCGACGCGGACGTTGCAACGCTTGGAGCTCAGGTGGAGATTCCGTGGAGATTCCGGGCCCCTGCCCGAAGCGCCCGGCGCGGGGCGGTTCAGCCGGCGACGACGCCGTCGTAGACGGGGCAGTAGGCGCTGACGGCGCCGAGCATGAACTGCGTGGCCTTGACCTCGTCGAGTCCCTCGCCGAGCAGCGAGGAGATGATGTCGGCGCGGATCTCGGCGGGAGCGACGTTGTTGGCGCTGCCCTCGGCGACGATGTCGCACACGTTGTTGCCCGCCGCGACCGCCTCGTCCGGCGTGGCGAACTCGAGGCCCAGATCCGCGACCAGCCCGAGGAACTGGGTGTCGGCGTCGGTGGCGTGAGCCGCCGGTGCGGCGGCGACCGCCGCGAGCGCGGCCGCGATCGTCAACAGGGCAAACCGCGCGCGCATGGAGCCTCCTGGGAATCGTCTGTGCGGATGCTAGCCGCCCAATCGAGTGTGGGCAGGCCGCCTGCACGATTTGGACAGGTTTGTCACGCGTTCGACACCGCTCCGGGTCCGGATCGAGACGAGGCGTGAGGGCGTGCAGCAAACCGGCAGGTTTGGTGATTCCGTGCCTGGGGAACAGACGCTTCGCGCACGCGGTATCCCCGGCAGACAAGGAGCGTCTCGTGAGCGATAAGAAATCGGGCCCGGAAGAAGGCGTCAAGGGTGTCGTCGAAGGCGTGAAGGGCAAGGCCAAAGAGGTCGCCGGCGTCGTCACCGGCCGGGATGACCTGCAACGCGAGGGCCAGGCGCAGCAGGACAAAGCCGACGCGCAGCGCGAGGCCGCCCAGAAGGAGGCCGAGGCCGAGAGCGCCCGAGCAGCGGCCAAGGCGAACGAGGAGCGACAAAAAGCCGAGCAGTCGTAACCATCGCGCAGGTAAATTGTCCTGCGATGACCGTTACGTCCATCCGCAGCAGGTCGGCTGACTGTCGGCGCTTCTCCATAGCGTCGACGTCGCTGACCTTCGTGTGCCGCACGGAGGGCACCGGCGCCGACAGGCAGGCGACGGTGTCGGTGTGTGGTGAAGTGGACGCGGCCAACGCCAAACATTTCGCCCACACCGTTCGTGAGGCGGCCGGCGGCAGCGCATCGCTGGTGCTGGACCTCACCGAGGTGAACTTCATGGCCTTCGACGGGGCCTCGGCGCTGTACGCGATCAGCGCACACCTGGCCCGCGAAGAAGTCACGTGGTGTGTCGTCGCCAGTCCCGCGGTGGCCCGTGTCCTGGGGCTGTGCGACCCGGAGGGGTTGATCCCGGTCACCACGATCTCGTCGGTGCGTGGCGCCAAACCCGCCTGACGCGTTTCCAGCGAATCCCTTATGCGGGCAACCCCGGGCGCCCGGCCGGCGTGATACGCGCTCTCCCGCTCCACCGGCGTTCCGTTGGTGGATTTGCTGCCGCGTCCCGATGTGATCTGGCGCTCACTTTGCCGCGGAAAGCTAAGAAACCGTTACGAAGATGTTTCGGCGCCGGATTGCCGGGACGCTTGCTCGCCGTGTTTCCGTGCTGTTCAGCCGGCGTCCTCATTGTTGCCGGCGGAACGTCACGAATTCATCACGACGTGTTTCTTAAGCGTGCGCTGAGAGGTTCGGCTCTGCGTCGGGCCGCCCGCCATTGCGTCGGGCCTGACCGTAGATTTCCATCGCTACACTCGATTCAGACGAGCGCCCACTCGGGCGCCGAGCACGGAATCTAGAGCCTGGCAGACGTCTGCCGGCGGAGGTACCAGATCACATGGCAAACTTTTCGGTGCCCATGGGGCGCGTGAAGTCCAACGGCTCCCAGGAGCCGTCGACCGAGACGGCGAAGAGCGACGTCGTCCTGGAACGTCGTCTCGCGGTGTCCCGGGGCCCGATCGGCGACATCGCCGCATCCCAGCGCACCGTCGTGATGGCCAATCCCGGCGACGACAGCGTGTCCCTGGTCGACAACACGACGCTGACCGTGGTCGGCACCGTCGCGGTCGACGGTGAGCCCACCGCGGTGGCCGTGTCCGAGGACCGCGCCTTCGTCAGCGTCGCGGCCGACAGCTTCGACGCCGTGAAGGTCATCGACCTGGAGACCCGGGCCGTCGTCGCGACCTACCCGGTGGCCTTCGGGGTCACCGCGCTGGCGGCGGATCCGGACGGCAAGCGGGTGTACGCCGGTCGCGGCGCGCACGACCGCATCGACGTCGCGGTCATCGACGTCACCGCCGAGCGGGTCGGGACCATCGGCATCGGGTCCGGTCCGGCGGCCAACGTGGACGCGCTGGCCGCGGATCCGGACGGCAAGCGGCTGTACGCGGCCGTCACCGACGCGGCCGGGAGCCGGCTGATCGTGGTCGACACCGAAACCTCGCTCGTGCACCGGGTGGTGCCGATCGGTGCCCCGATCCGCGACATCGCCTACGCCGGCGGCGCGGTCTACGTGTTGACGTCCGACCGGGTGGTCGGCGGCGCCGTCCACGTGCTGGATCTGGCCACGATGCGCGTCACCGACCGGGTGACCCTGGGCGGCGCGCCCACGCAGATGACGATGAGCGCCGATCAGACCCGCGCCTACATCGTCGACTACGACCGGGTCGCCGTGCTCTGCACACTCAGCCTCGACGTCGTCGACGCGTTGGCCGTGGACGCGCGGCCGTCCTGTGTCACGCAGGGCGCCGACAGCTCGCGGATGTACGTCGCCGACTACTCCGGTGCCGTCAGCGTGTTCTCGGTCGAGTCGTCGATCGAGACGCTGTACTCGCAGTTCCTGGCGACCGAGCCGATGGCGGTCGGCGGTCCGCGCGCGCTGCAGCCGACCCCGGCCTAGCTGCCGAGCGCTCAACGCCACTGGTACCGGGTCTTGGGCCGGCCGGCCCTGGTGATTCGTGCCCCACCACGCGCGAGCGTACGGTTTGTGACGGATTCAGGTCGAAAGCCGTCACGAACCGTACGTTCGGCGGCTGTCCATGGTCAGCCGGTGCAGTCCAGCGACACCGAGATCGACCGGTGTACCACGACATCGAACACGTCGACATCGTCACGGTCGTCCCCGCCGATCACGAACACCGGGCGCACCACCTGCTGGGGATTCCTGACCCCGGTGACGACGCAGTCGCCGATCGGCGCACTGCCGATCCGGTCGATGTTGACGCTGTAACCCGCCGACTCCCACTGCGCGATGACGTCGACGGGGTTCTGCTGCTGCGCGGCCGCCGGCCCCGCGACGGCACACATGACCACGGGCACCGACGCCGCGGCGATCCACCATGTCCGCATGCTCGGACCTCCCTCAGGAGCGCTCCGCAACGCCTCCCGCCTGTGACACGGTGCCCGGGCCGGGAAGGTTCAACGTTCGGCGCGCTGATAGGCGGTGACGACCGCGGCGCCGCCCAACCCGATGTTGTGCTGCAGCGCGGCGGTGACGCCGTCGACCTGACGCTTGTCGGCGGTGCCGCGCAACTGCCAGGTCAGTTCACTGCACTGCGCCAGGCCCGTCGCACCCAGCGGGTGACCCTTCGAGATCAACCCACCGGAGGGGTTGACCACCCACCGGCCGCCGTAGGTGGTGTCGTCGTCGTCGATGAGCTTGGCCGCCTCCCCGGGCCCGCACAGTCCCAGGGCCTCGTACAGCAACAGCTCGTTGGCCGAGAAGCAGTCATGCAGCTCGATCACCTGGAAATCCTGCGGGCCCAATCCGGACTGGTCGTAGACCTGTTGCGCCGCTTTGACATTCATGTCGTAACCGATGATGTTGGCGGCGCTTCCGTCGAACGTCGACGCGAAGTCCGTCGTCATGGCCTGACCGACGATCTCGACGGCCTGCCCGGCCAGGTCGTGCCTGGCGACATAGTCCTCACCGGCGAGCACCACCGCCGCCGAGCCGTCCGAGGTCGGCGAACACTGCAGCTTGGTCAGCGGATCGGAGATCATCTTCGCGGCCAGGATGTCCTCCAGCGAGTACTCGTCCTGGAACTGCGCGTACGGGTTGTTCACCGAATGCTTGTGGTTCTTGTAGCCGATCTTGGCGAAATGCTCTGCGGTGGTGCCGTACTTCTTCATGTGTTCGCGCCCCGCCGCGCCGAACATCCACGGTGCCACGGGAAATGCGAACTCGTCGATCTCGGCGAGCGCCTTGATGTGGCGTCCCAGCGGTGATTCGCGGTCGTGCGCGCCCGCGCCCAGCGAACCGGGCTGCATCTTCTCGAAACCCAGCGCCAGCACGCAGTCGGCCGACCCGCCGCGGATGGCCTGGGCGGCCAGGTACAGCGCGGTGGAGCCGGTGGAGCAGTTGTTGTTGACGTTCACGATCGGGATGCCCGTCATGCCGAGCTCGTAGAGCGCCCGCTGCCCCGAGGTCGAATCACCCGAGCAGTAGCCGACATAGCCTTGCTGGATCTCGGTGTAGTCGACGCCGGCGTCCCGCAGCGCGTTGGTGCCGGACTCACGCGCCATGTCGGGGTAGTCCCAATCCTCACGGCCAGACTCATGGTCTGCTCCGCGAGCTGCGCGTCCGCCGGGCTTCTCGAACTTCGTCATGCCCACACCGATCACAAACACCCGGCTCATCTCGTTCCTTTCGCTCGCTTCTGCGGTTTCGTCAGCACGTCAACCCGGGCTAACCGAACTCCAGCCACCAATTGTGCAACTCCTCCAGGTCGGCGCCCTGCGCGTCGGCCAGCACCAGATTCTCGTCATGGGTCCACACCACATCGGCGTTGTCGTTGTATGTGCCGCAGGCGATCTGGCCGGCCACCTGGTCCGGGGTTTCGGTGTAGTGCCATGTGGACGGCGACTCGACGCCGCTGCCCGGGCACTCCAGCAACTCGGAGTTCACCCGGACGGCTTGCTCGAACGCGGCGTCCAGCGTCGCCTTGTCGCCGAACAGCGAGTACCGGGTGAACGCCGGCCCGCCCGGGGTGATCGCCTGCGTGCAGTCCACGGTCGCCACGGCGCCACCCTCGGGCGGCGTCACGGGTTCGCAGTTCGAACTGTCGTGGCCCCCGGAGAGCATGCCCATCAACTGCTGGTCGTAGGAGCCCGCCGGCGGGGGCGCCGGGGTGGTGGTCCGCGTCCGCCTGGTCGGTTCCCGCGACGGGGTGGTCGTCGCCGACGACGGCCATGGTGCCCAGCGTGACGACGGTGCCGACGCCCATCGACCACAGCGCGCCCGCACCGGTCGCGCGCTTCCACACGAACCCGCCGAGGATCGCGACCAACAGGCCGCCGAC
>NZ_LMVQ01000138.1 GCF_001545925.1 Mycobacterium sp. NAZ190054
CTGTCCGACAGCGATCTGGTCGCCGCGCACCGGGTGTTCACCGCGCTGATCGACGCGATGGGGTCGTTCCGGGCGGCGCTGGACGCACGACCGAGGGACGATCTGGCAGGGTGGAAGATCGATGACTGAGACGACGTACGGGGAGACGGTGCTGCTGCTCGGCGCAGGGGCGCGCAGCAGTGAACTCGCGCTGGCGTTCCAGCGGCTCGGCGCCGAGGTGGTCGGCGCGGCCGGCCATGGTGACGCGCAGGCGTTGACGGCGCTCATCGACGAGCATCGGCCCAGCCACGTGGTCGTCGACGTGGCGGCGGTCGCGACGGAGGTGCTGCCGGCGCTGCTGACCGTCGCCGACCGCGACGACGTCGAGGTGTTCCCGACCCCACGCGCCATCCGCCTGTCGCTGGACGGTGAGGGGTTGCGCAAGCTCGCCGCCGACGAATTGGGGTTACCCACCGCGCCGTTCTGGTTCGCAGGCTCGGTGGAGGAGCTCACCGCCGTCGCCGCGCACGCCGGGTTTCCCTTGGTGGTGAAACCCGTCGCCGCCGCCCCGGGGGTCGGCGAGTCGGTGTTGCTGCGGCCCGATGACGTGGAGCCGGCGTGGCAATTGGCGGTCGCAGGCGGGGACAAGCACGCCATGCAGCGCGTCATCGCCGAGGCCGTCGTCGAGGTCGACTTCGAGGTGACCTTGCTGACGGTGCGCACGACCGGGGCCGCGGGGCCCTCGGTGCACTTCTGCGAGCCGATCGGCCATCATCAGAACGATGCCGACGCACTGGAATCGTGGCAGCCCCAACAGCTTTCACCCACCGCGCTGGACTCGGCGAAGTCGATCGCCGCACGCATCGTCAACTCCCTCGGTGGCCGGGGGGTGTTCGCGGTCGAACTGCTGGTCCGCGGCGACGAGGTCTACTTCTCCGACGTCAGACCGCGACTGCAGGACAGCGGGCTGGTCACGCTGCGCTCGCAACGTCTGTCGCAGTTCGAGTTGCACGCCCGCGCGATCCTCGGGCTGCCGGTGGACACGATCATGATCTCGCCCGGTGCCGTCGAGGTGAGCTACTCCGACGGCGAGAGCCGGGACGTGACCAGCGGTGAGATGCGCGCTGTGCTGGCCGACGCGCTCGCGGTCGCCGAGAGCGACGTCCGGGTGTTCCCGGCCGGCGCGACGTCCGGGGAGAAGCAGTGGTCGGCGCTGTCGACGGCGACCGCCCAGGATCCGATCGTGGCGCGCGATCGCGCCCGCCGCGTCGCGACGGCCGTGCGCAGGCTGCGGTGACCGGGCCCGAGGAGACCGACGGCACGCAGTCCAACGGCGCGGCCGTCGCCCCGTTCCTCGGGGCGCTGGCGATCATTGTGGCCGTCGTGATCGGAATCTGGTTGATCAACGTGTTCTCCGGCGACGGCCTGACCGAGGAGCAGCAGATCGCCCGTGCCGCGTCCGGTCAGAACGACGCGCTGCAGCGTGCGGACTACGCTGATTTCCGCGCGTTCACCTGCGTCGAGCAGCAGGCCGACGAATCCACAATTCTTGAGGCGCAACAGGAATCGGTGCAGAAGCGCGGTGAGCGGTTCGTCGACCGGGTGGCCGGTGTCGTGGTCGACGGCGACCGGGCCAGTGCCGACATCACCTACTACTTCGATGAGGACGAGGACGCCAAGGAGACCGTGGAGATGGCGTTCGTCCGGGAGGACGGGACGTGGAAGGTCTGTTCGACCGGTCCCAGCTAGCTGTGGGACACTCTCGACCGTGAGCTATGCCGGAGACATCACGCCCGAGCAGGCATGGACCCTGCTGAGCGAGAACCCCGACGCGGTGCTCGTCGACTGCCGGACCGAGGCCGAGTGGCGATTCGTCGGAGTGCCTGACCTGTCCGTGCTGCGCCGCGATGTCGTCTACATCGAGTGGAACCGCACCGACGGCAGCCGCAACGAACGCTTCGTCGACGACCTGTTGGCCGCGGGGATCACCCCGGGCGAGCGGCCGGTGGCCTTCCTGTGCCGCTCCGGCAACCGTTCCATCGGCGCGGCCGAAGCCGCCACCGGGGCCGGAATCGGGCCGTCCTACAACATCCTGGACGGGTTCGAGGGTCACCTCGACGAGAACAAGCACCGCGGCGGCACCGGCTGGAAGGCCGTCGGGCTGCCCTGGACGCAGTCATGAGCGAGGCGCCCGGTCCGGTCCCGTCGGTGCGGATCCCCGCCGAACTGCCGGGCGGGGTCAGTCAGGCCACCATCGGGGTGCGTGGCGGGTTGCTGCGGTCGGGATTCGAAGAGACCGCCGAGGCGATGTACCTGACCTCGGGATACGTCTACGAGTCGGCGGCGGACGCGGAGAAGGCCTTCACCGGCGAGATCGACCGCTATGTGTACTCGCGCTACGGCAACCCGACGATCTCGATGTTCGAGGAGCGGCTGCGTCTGTTGGAGGGCGCCCCCGCCTGTTTCGCGACGTCGACGGGCATGTCGGCGGTGTTCACGTCGCTGGGGGCGCTGCTCGGCGCCGGCGACCGGCTGGTGGCCGCGCGCAGCCTGTTCGGGTCGTGCTTCGTGGTGTGCAGCGAGATCCTGCCGCGCTGGGGGGTCGAGACGGTCTTCGTCGACGGTGACGACCTCGAGCAGTGGGAGCGGGCGCTGTCGGTGCCGACCCAGGCGGTTTTCTTCGAGACCCCGTCCAATCCGATGCAGTCGCTGGTCGACATCGCCGCGGTGTGCGAACTCGCGCACGCCGCCGGCGCGAAGGTGGTGCTGGACAACGTTTTCGCGACCCCGATCCTGCAGCAGGGCATGCCGCTGGGCGCCGACGTGGTCGTGTACTCGGGCACCAAGCACATCGACGGGCAGGGCCGCGTGCTCGGCGGGGCGATCCTCGGCGACACCGAGTACATCGACGGGCCGGTGCAGAAGCTGATGCGCCACACCGGCCCGGCGCTGAGCCCGTTCAACGCGTGGACGCTGCTGAAGGGCCTGGAGACCCTCGCTCTGCGGGTACACCACCAGAGCGCGTCGGCGCACCGCATCGCGGAGTTCCTGGAGCAGCACCGGTCGGTGAGCTGGGTGAAGTACCCGTTCCTGGAGTCGCACCCGCAGTACGACCTGGCCAAGCGCCAGATGACCGGCGGCGGCACGGTGGTCACCTTCGAGCTCGCGGGCGGCAGCAAGGAGCGGGCGTTCGAGGTGCTCGACAAGCTGCAGATCGTCGACATCTCCAACAATCTCGGCGACGCCAAGTCGCTGATCACCCATCCCGCCACCACGACCCACCGCGCGATGGGGCCGGAGGGGCGTGCCGCGATCGGCCTCGGTGACGGCGTGGTGCGGATCTCGGTCGGGCTGGAGGGCACCGAGGATCTGATCGCCGATCTGGACCGGGCGTTGTCGTAGGTGTCCCGTCGATCGGATCAGAAGAAGGCCCGCCGCAAGAAGCGCCAGGCGGCCCGGGGTCAGACCTGGATTCCGGCCGGCGTCGTCGAGGAACTCCAGATCGCCTCGGAGCTGGAGGATTTCGACGCCAGGTTGACCGAGCGCGGCTGGGAATTCTCACTGGACGTCGATGACGAGACTGGTGCGGCGTGGTACTGGCCGGCCTCGGAGGCCGACGTCCCCGACGAAGACGAGGTCGTCAACGTGACGGTGGTGCTGCTGACCCCCGAGGACGGCGGCGAGATCGCCCACGTGGTCTTCGTCGGGACCGCCGACGACTACCAGTTCAACCTCGACGAGCTGTTCGAGCACCTCGATGTGATCGAGGCGTACCGGATCGGTGATCCGCTACCGGTCTTCGGATAGGCCGAGCGCGGACCGGGCACGCTGTTCGTAGCCCTGCCGCTCGGCGGTGTCGAACTCGAGGAACACGTTGTCCAGGCCGAGTTTCCTGTTCATCCAGCGGCGTCCGCGCGGGCCGAGCATCTGGGCGGCCTGCGCGGTGAAGCGCAGGAACGGCGGCACGGCGACATGGGTCTTGGGCTTGTCGAGTGTCTTCACGATGGCCGCGGCGATGTCCCCGGGTTCCACGGGTTTGGTCCCCAGGGTCTCCCGGGTGCCGGAGATCAGCTCGGTCTTGGTGAACGGCGGCATCACCACCGACACGTGCACGCCGTGCCGGGCCACCTCGTCGGCCAGTGCCGCGGACAGGCCGACCACGCCGAACTTCGCGCCGACGTAGACCACCTGTCCGGGCACCGGGATCACGCCGGACAGCGACGCGATGTTGATGATGTGGCCCCGGCGGCGGGAGATCATGTCGGGCAGGGCGAGCTGGCAGCCGGCGATCACGCCGTACAGGTTGACCTCGATCGACGAGCGGATCGCCTCCTCCGACTGCTCCAGGAACGGGCCGATCGGCATCACACCCGCGTTGTTGATGAGCACGTCGATGTGGCCGCCACCGTCGGTGCGGGCCTTGTCGAGGAACGTCGCGAACGACTCCCGGTCGGTGACGTCGAGGGGGTAGCCCGACGCCGGTCCCAGGTTGGTCAGCCTGGCCACCGACGATTCCTGCAGCGCGACGTCGCGGTCGCCGATCACCACGCGCGCGCCGCGCTTGAGGAGAGCCTCGGCAGTCGCATATCCGATGCCGCGGGCGGCGCCGGTGATCGCGATGGTCTTGCCCCGGATGTTGTCCATGCGGGCGAACTTTACACATGTCAAGTTTCGCTGGGAAGGCTTGGCGCCAGGTCGTCCGAGCGGCCGCCGGCCAACCGTGACCACTGCGCGATCGGCCGGCCCTCGCTGCGCGTGTTCGAGCCATCGACCTGCCAGTGCTGCGGCCAGCCCGGAGGCGAGTCCTCCCAGGGCTCCTGCCTGCCGAACACGGTGAGATCCATCAGCGCCAGGCTGTAGTCCATGGCCTCGACGCCGCGCCGGGTGGTCCAGTAGGTCTCGAAGACGCGGTCACCGTCGCGCAGGTAGCAGACGATGTGCATCATCCCGACCCGCCGCCCGACGAGAAGCCGGTCCAGCGACGGCAGGGCCGAGTACCAGGGCATCTCCCAGCCCATGAACTCGCGGTAGCGCGCGCTCTCCGGGTAGGGGCCCTGGCAGAAGACGGCGTAGGTGATGTCCCGCGAGTGCAGGTAGGACAGTTCGGTGACCTGGGTGGTCACCCACGTGCAACCCTCACACTGTTCAGGCGCCGGGTGTCCGGCGTGCCACATGAAGTAGTAGGCGAGAAGTTGCCTGCGGCCCTCGAACGCGTCGAGCAGGGGCACCGCTCCGTCGGGCCCGGTGAGTTGCAGGCTCCCGTCGATCTCGACCATCGGCAGCCGCCGGCGTGCCGCCGCGATCGCGTCGCCCTCCCTGGTGTGCGCCTTCTCCCGGTCCCGCAGCCGGTCCAGTTCGGCCTGGAACGTCGTGCGGTCGACCACCGGTGGCATCGGGGTGTTCGGGGGCGGTCCGGTCATGGCGGTAGCTCTCCTTCGATCTACTCGACGACGTCGGAAGACGCGGGCCCGAACAGGCAGAGATGCGCGAGAACCGGCGCGGGATCCGCCGACCAGTCCATGGCGGCGAGCTGGGACCGGCTGCGGCGGCCAAGCCGCCAGCGCAGCGCCTCGAATCGTGTTGTGCGTAGTACCAGTTCGTTGCCGTCGGCGGGGCCGCTGCGGTACTGGGCATCCTCGACCACCACGCGCAACGGTGCCGGCGTGCTCAACATCGACAGCACCTGGTCAGCGGTCCAGCGCACCGACTCCTCCTCGCGCGCACCGGGTCTGCCGAGCGCGGTGCGGATGTCGTGTTCGTGGCAGGCGATGTCCCCCAGTGGCGGTTCCAGCCCGTCGTCCCGGGCTCTTCGGGCCAGCCGGTCGGCCATGTCCGACCATGTTCCGAGCAGGGCTGTTTCGTCGATCGCGTCGAACCGCCGGACGTGTTCTGCGGTCTGGGCGTCGGTCGGCACGCCGGCCAGCGAGCCGTCGGCCCAGTCCTGGGCGACGGCGGTCATGTGCGACACCACGTCGCGTACGGTCCAGCCGGGGCAGGCGTCCACCGGGCTGCCCCATGCGGCAGGTCCGGTCGCGGTCAGCAACTCGGTGATCCGTTCCCGGGTGTCCTGGTATACCCCGGCCATCCACGGGGCGGCTTCTTCAGGCACTCCAGCGCCACCATTCGTACGGAGCGGACTGCGGATATCCGGGCGGCGAATCCTCCCAGCTCTCCTGCCGTCCCAGGGCCGTGATGTCGAGGAAGCTCCACGTGTTGACGAACGCCTCGTCGCCGCGGTCTTTGACGAAATAGGTCCGGTACACCCGGTCGCGGCCGTCCTCCCCGGCCCAGCGGACGAACGCGTTGGTGCCGTGCCACTGGTCCACGCCGAAGTCGACGTCGAACGCCGCGTTCTCGTCGGGAAGCATGGTGTACCAGGGGATTTCCCAACCCATCCGAGACTTGATCCGCTCGATGTCGGACAGGGGACCCCGCGAGGTGTAGACCAGCGTGGTGTCGCGGGCGTTCAGGTGTGTCAGGTCGGGGATGTGGTCGGCCATCAAAGAGCAGCCCACGCAACCGTGTTCGGGCCAGCCGTGCACGCCCGGGTCCATGAACGCCCGGTACACGATCAGCTGTCTGCGTCCGGCGAACAATTCGCGCAGGCTCCGAATGCCTTCGGGGCCCTCGAATCTGTAGTCCTTGTCGACCGGCGTCCAGGGCATCCGCCGGCGCTGGGCGGCGAGTGCGTCGCGTGCCCGGGTGAACTCCTTCTCCTTGACCAGCATGTCGGCGAGGGCCGATTCCCACTCCGGGGCCGACACGATCTGCGGGACTTCCACGCGTCCTCCTTTCCGGGGGAATCATTCAACAGATCCATTGAACGATTGCCGTCCTCAGCAGACCATGCGCGAGGGCTATAGTCAACAGAATGGTTGAAGATCCGGTGCTGGACCGCGCGTACTCCGCGCTCGCCGATCCCACCCGCCGGTGGTTACTGGAGACACTTCGCGGAGGTGACGCGCGCATCACCGACCTGGCCGCCCCGCTTCCGATGACCTTCGCCGGCGTCTCACGCCACATCGGGGTCCTGGAGGCCGCCGGTCTGGTACGCCGTGAGGTGCGGGGGCGGGAGCACTGGCTGTCGCTGCAGCCGGAGGGCCTGTCCGCGGCCCGCGCGTGGATGGACGAGCAGACCGGGTTCTGGTCCACCCGCGCCGACGCGCTGTCGGAACGGCTACGCCAGAAGGGGCGCCGCCGATGACGGGGGCCCCGGTGGTCCGGGTGCAACGAGTCCTGGCCGCGGCGCCCGAAGACGTCTTCGACGAATGGCTGGATCCCGAGGCGCTCGCCGACTGGATGTGCCCACGTCCATCCCGGTGCGTGGCGATCACCATCGAGCCGCATGTCGGTGGCCGCGTGCGGTTCGACGTCGACGACTCCGGCCGGCTGGTGTTGATCACCGGCCAGTTCCTCGACATCGACCGGCCGAACCGGTTGCGGTTCACCTGGACTCACTCCGGGTGGGCGGACCCCACCGCGACGAGCATCGTCGAGGTCGCGTTCGAGCCGCACGGGGACGGTGCGACGCTGATGTCCATCGAGCATTCGCTGTTGCCGCCCGAGGCGTTCGAGGATCACGACCAGGGTTGGTCGGTCACCGCGGATCAGTTCGTGGCGCTGCTGCCGCGTGCGTGAGCCGGCCGAATCCGTGGAGGGTCTGCGCTTCGTGGCGGTGGGTCAGGACGACCCGCTCGCCGCGCCGCTGATCGACGAGCTCGCCGTCGAATACGCCCGCCGTTACGGCGGAAACACCGACAGGGTGCACGCCTGGCTGCGGGGATACCCGGCCGACGAGTTCGCCCCGCCCCACGGCGGGCTGCTGATCGGCGTGCTCGACGGGCGGCCGGTCACCGGCGGCGCGTTCCGCCGCTTCGACGACACCACCGCCGAACTCAAACGCATCTGGACCGACAGCGCCCACCGGCGCCGCGGCCACGGCCGTGCGCTGGTGTCGCGACTGGAAGCCGACATCGCCGCGCGGGGTTACTCCCGCGTCTACCTGACGACGGGGGACCAGCAGCCCGAGGCGGAGGCGCTGTACTCATCCATGGGGTACCAGCGGCTGCCCGAGCCGCTGCCCGCGGAACGGGAGATGTATCCGATCGCGTTCCTGAAGCATCTGCAGCTATAGGCTTGCCGGTGTGTCGCAGGCGACCGTCGGCTGGTTGATGCTGGCCGCTGCCGCACTGACCTTTGTGATCGGCGGGATCTCCCGGCTCCTCGTCGGCCGCAAGCGGGACAGTAAGCCGGTGCGCCTGCTGGTCAAGGTGTTCCGCAGGACGGGAATCGCCCGCGTGCTGTTCGGGCGGTTCGAGTCCGACGTCCTCGACGACGAGGAACTCGACACGATGATCCTGATGCCGGCCATCGTCGTCGCCTGCGGCCTCGCGCTGACCGCGCTGTTCCTGCTCGGTTACGACAGTCTTGCCTGAGCGACCGCCTCGCTGACCGGTCCCCGCCACACCGGGCCGTGGCCGGGCAGCAGCACCTCGGTGTCCAGCATGCCCAGCGCCTCCAGGCTGCGCCGGCACGCGTCCTCGTCGTGGTTGAACACCGACGGCAGCAGCTGCGGTCCCCGCCGCGTGGTCACCGGGTGGCCCGTGACCAGGGCGTCCCCGCTGACCAGCACACCGTCCACCAGATACGAGCAGTGCCCGCCGGTGTGGCCGGGCGTCGGGACGCACCTGGGCGCACCGGGCAACCCGGCGGCGATGTCGTCGGTCAGCGCCGCCGTGGTCGGAATCCCGCTGTGGTCGAGGCCGCCCTTGCCGATGATGGCCACCGACCACTTCAGCCACCGCGGCCGCCACGCCTGCGCGGCGACGGCCAGCGGTGAAGCCTGCTCCAGGTACTCCCGCTTGGAATGGCCGATCTCGGCGGGGTGGCAGTACACCGGGGTGCCGTGCTCACGCGCAAACCAGATCGCAGACCCGAAATGGTCGATGTGCGCGTGCGTCAACAGGATTGCCTGCACATCGTCGGGCCGGAAGCCGAGCCGGCGCACCGAGCCGACGACCTCGTCGCGGCTGCCCGGAAACCCCGCGTCGATCAGGATCACCCCGTCCTCGCCCGTCACCAGCGTCCAGTTGACCAGGTCGGTCCGGGCGAAGTGGACGCGTTCGGTGATGGGCGTCAAGGCTGCCGGCATGTCCGCGAGCTTAATGAGTGGAGTAGAACAGAAGCGTGGCTGAACTGAGACTGGGATACAAGGCGTCGGCGGAGCAGTTCGCTCCGCGCGAGCTCGTCGAACTGGCCGTCGCGGCCGAAGAGCACGGGATGGACAGTGCGACCGTCAGTGATCACTTCCAGCCGTGGCGGCACCAGGGCGGGCACGCACCGTTCTCGCTGGTCTGGATGA
>NZ_LMVQ01000139.1 GCF_001545925.1 Mycobacterium sp. NAZ190054
GATCTCCCCGGCCACATCGACGTAGTCCGTGCCCGTCGAGGCGCACGCCTCCACCAGCGGCAGACCGTGGACGCCGTACGGACCGACCGTGCTGACCACCAGCCCGGTTCCGGCGACGATCTGCGCCAGCCGTGCCGGATCGGTCAGGTCCGTGCTCAGCAGGGGCCAGTCCGCGGCCCCCGCACCCAGCGCGTCGCGCAACGCACCCAACCGCTGCTCCGACCGGCCCGCGAGACCGATACGCGCGTCCGGCCGGGCGGCGGCGAGATACCGGGCCGTCAGCGAGCCGACGGACCCGGTGGCCCCGAAGAGCACGATGTCGAGCTCGCGGCCGACCCGCATGCGCCGACGCTACCCGGATCACGGCGAACACGTCCGCCGATTTCGAAGGGTCCGTGGCTTCCGGGGCGCGTTGCGGCGGCTGCGCAAAGTGAATTATGCCCGCGCGAACTGCTTTTCGTTGTAGAGCCGCGCCCACTCGGCCCGGGGCCGGATCGACACGTCGACGTCGGTCGCCTTGGCGCGCAATGCGCCGGCGGTGGCCTGCTCCTTCGGCGTCAGCTTGAACGGATCCCAGCTGAAGAAGCGGCAGGAGTTCTCCCACGTGATCTTGTTGATGTCGGAATCCGAGGCGCCGGCGGCATTCAGCTCGGCGAGCACCTGCTCGGGCGCATCCGGCCAGAAGCAGTCCGAGTGCGGATAGTCGCACTCCCAGGCGATGATGTCGATTCCGATCTCGTGGCGCAGCTTCAGCGAGGTCTTGTCGGTGACGTAGCAGGCCAGCGAGTGCTCGCGGAACACATCGCTGGGCAGCTTGTCCCCGAAGTCGCGGCGCAGCCACTTCTGGTTCGTGTAGTGCCGGTCGCTGCGGTCCAGGTAGAACGGGATCCAGCCGATGCCGCCCTCGGAGAACGCGAACTTCAGATCCGGGTAGTTGCGCATCGCCGGGCCCCACAACAGATCCTGGGCGCACATCGCCGAGACCTGGGTGGCCAGGATGATCAGGTTGTCGATCGGCGCGTTGGGCGCCATGCTGATCGCGCCGAACCCGGTGCCGATGTGCAGGCACATCACCACGTTCTCCTCGGAGAGGGTGCGGAACACCGGGCCCCAGTACTCGTCGTCGTGGTAGCTCGGAAGTCCTTCCAGATGCGGCAGTTCGGGCATCGTCACCGCGCGGCAGCCCTTGGCGGCCACCCGGCGGATCTCCTTACACATCGCCTCGGGGTTCCACGTCGGCAGGATCGCGATCGGGATGAACCGGTCCGGGTATGAACCCGCCCATTCGTCGATGTGCCAGTCGTTGTAGGCCGACACCATCACCAGCGTGGCCTCTTCACGATGCATGTTGAGGTGACGCGCGGAGAAGCCGGTGAACGTCGGGAAGCACATCGAGGCCAGGATCCCGTTGCGGTTCATGTCCCGCACCCGCTCATGCACGTCGTAGACCCCGGGGCGCATCTCCGCGAACCCGGCGGGATCACGGCCCCACTCCTCGGCGGGCCAGGACACCACCGCGTTGAGGCCGCTGACCCCCTGCGGCCTGCCCTGGTACATCCACTGGTCGACGCCCTTCTCGTCGGTGACGACGATCGGCGCCTCCTCCTTGTACTTGGCGGGCACGTGCCGCAGGAACATGTCGGGCGGTTCCACCACGTGGTCGTCGATGCTCACCAGGATCAAGTCGTCTTTGTTCACCGTGCTCCTTCGTGCTCCTCGCGCCGCGGGCTCCCGGCGTCCGCGCCTGCGTACCTCAAGTAGTACCGTCTGACAGCGTGACCGTCTCCGCGTCATCGGACAGAGTTTTGTCCCAACCGGCCAACGTGATCCCGCGGCGGGTGATCGAGCTGCGCCGTGGTGGTTGCGCGCTCGGCGGTAGTTACCTCTACGAGGGTGACGCGTTGATCACCGGCTGGCACTCGCACGAGGTGCACCAGATCGAGTACGCGCTGCACGGGGTCGTCGAGGTGGAAACCGATTCGGCGCACTATCTGCTTCCGCCTCAGCAGGCGGCGTGGATCCCGGCCGGCCTCGAGCATCAGGCGGTGATGCATCCCGACGTCAAGACGGTGGCGGTGATGTTCGACCGCACCCTTATTCCCGACGGTGGCGATCGGGCCCGGATTCTGGCGGTGTCACCGCTGATCCGCGAGATGATGATCTACGCGCTGCGCTGGCCCATCGACCGGGATCGCGGCGACGACGTCTCCGACGGATTCTTCCGCACGCTGGCGGCGCTGGTCTGCGAAGCGCTCGACCACGAGGCGCCCCTGAGCCTGCCTACCTCGGATCACCCGATCGTCGCCGCGGCGATGGACTACACCAAGAACCATCTCGACACCGCCACGTGTGAGGGTGTCAGCCGCGCCGTGTCGGTGTCGGAGCGCACGCTGCGCAGACTGTTCGCCGACTCACTCGGATTACCTTGGCGCACTTACCTGTTGCATGCCCGGATGTTACGGGCGATGGCACTGCTGGCCGGGCCGGCGAAGACGGTGCAGGAGACCGCGACCGAGGTGGGCTTCGAGAGCGTCAGCTCGTTCACGCGGGCCTTCACGCAGTTCTGCGGCGAGACGCCGTCGGCGTACCGCAAGCGGGTCGCCGACGCCTCGTGAGCCGGTCAGTCGGACCCGGGACGCCGGAACAGCCCGTCCCGCAACAACGAGTCGACGGTGCCCTGCCAGCGCTGCAACTGAGTCGGTGAGATGAACGGCTCCTCGAGATGCCGGTCGAGGTGGGGCCGGAGGCTGATGGCGCCGAGCGCGAGGACCAGACCGTTGATCGATGCCCACGTGACGTCGACGTCGGGGCGGAGCTCACCTCGCTCGAGCCGCTGCTGCCACCGCGCGACGCCCGCGGCGAAGAGCGTGTCGAAGATCTTCACACCGGCTGGGCTTCCGTCTACCAGGGCGCGACCCAGGTAGGAAGCGACGTCGGGTTTCTCGATGAACAGGCTGCTGATCCTGCTGCCGATCTCGGCGACGGAATCGCCCGGTGGCTCTGACAGCGGCCGGGTGAACGTCGTGGTGAGCAGCCCCAGCACGTACTCGTCGACGGCGTTGATCAGGCCCGCTTTGGTGGCGAAGTGATGCTGCACCAGACCGAGGGAGACCCCGGCCGCCGCGGCGACACCCCGCATCGTGGTCGCCGCGGCGCCGTTCGCCGCCAGGCTGCGTAACGCCGCTGCCCGGATCCTCTCGATGCTGCTGGGCTCCTCTTCGGCCGCCCCGCCTACCTCTGACACCACAGTGTTCACCGTAGACAACACCATCACCAACCGAGTCGACAATACATCGGTATTGTTTCTACGGTACAAACGTATTGGTGCGAAGGGAAGGAAGGGACGGTGTCACATGAACTCGATACGTATCGATGAGGAGGCGTGGACCGCGCCCTGCACGCGCGATCCTGACCGATGGATGATCACCGCTGACGAGGGAGCCAAGTCGCTGTGCCGGGCCTGCCCGCGGCGCTGGCAGTGCGCGCGGGACGCGTGCGTGACGCCCGGCGCCGTCGGTTTGTGGGCAGGCATCGTGTTGCCCGAGGGCGGCCGCAACCGGCAGTTCGCGCTCAAACAGCTGCGCTCGCTGGCCGAGCGCAACGGGTTCTCCGCCACGAGGCGGTGAGTCAGCGGTTGGGTGTGGTGACCGCCGAGGACTGTCCCGGGGATTCGATGAAGTCCTCGAGCAGCTCCACGACCTGGCTCGGCGTCTCGACGTGTGGGAAATGACCCACGCCGGGCAGAACCTCCAGTCGGCATCCGGGCCGCAACTTCTCCAGCTCGTAACCGTGCTCGACGGGAATGATGTGGTCCTGATCGCCCCAGATCACCAGCAGCGGCAGATCCGAGGTCAGGTGGAGCCGGTTCAGTGCGCTCACCGCCTGACCCCGGTAGTCGACGACGGAGCGGAGGGTGCGGAGGAAGGCCTGGCGAGTCTGCGCATCGGACAGTGACGAGTAGGCGCTCCACATCTCGGCGCCCCGGGGCGACTGGATGTTCGCCGCGGAGAACCAGCGGCGCAGTTTGTTGCCGGCCCGGACGACCGGCGGCGGCGCTATGACCGGCAGCAGAAGTTCGGCTCCGGGCGCGGACAGCAGGCGCAGCGTCCAGCCGACATCCTGACCGAGGCCCCCGCTGCTGATCAGCACCAGGCGCTGGCAGTAGTCGGGATGCTGGTAGACGAACTGCATGGCCACCCCGCCCCCGAGCGACTGACCGACGACGGTGACCCGCGTGATGCCGAGTTCGTCGAGCAGGTCACGCAGACCGACGGCGAACGCGCCCAGCGAGTAGTCGCTTCTCGGTTTGGCGGACTGCCCGTGACCGAGCAGATCCGGTGCGATGACCCGATGTCGCTTCGACAGTTGAGGCAGCACCGCGCGCCACGTCTCGGAGCTGCCGGCCATCCCGTGCAGCAGCAGCAAGGTCTCGTCGCCGCACCCCACGTCTCGGTAGGCGACGCGATCGCCGTGCAGATCCAGGTACTTGAGGTCGCTCATGTGCCCTATGTCCCCCATCCGTGACGGATTACCCGCCATGTTCGCAGAGCATCCCAGCCGGTACGCGCTGCCGTGCGCATCGCAACATGCCCGGGCAGCGGGTGAGCGGCGCCACGAGAACGTGTCGATGTGAAAGGTTTCGCGGGCTTACGGCGGGGTAATTAACGGCCCAGTTCAGCGCATCGAGAAGGAGACGTCATGGCCGACAGGGCCGAAGGCACCGCCAGTTCAGACGACCCGTTCAACGAGACCGTCGCCACCACTGGGCTCTTTCTGATCATCACCGCGATCATCTCCCTGGCGTTCGCGGTGGCGAGTTGGACTCTGTCGGAGAACCTCATCGCCCTCTTCGCCGGAGCCGTCGCGGTGGTGAGCTTCACCGCGAGCATCCTGTGCTTCCGGAACCAGTCCGGCGACGTCGCGCCGGCTCCCGCTGAGTTCTCCGCCTGACGCGCCGCCCTGTCGGCGCTTCTTCACGCCGCCGACGCTTCTTCTGCGCTGCCGCACGCCGCCAGGAACCGTTCCCACTGCTGGCGGGATGGCCTGATCATGCCTGCGACGACCTCGTCGTCACGCACCGCGAAGTCCGGCGCCAACCGACGCAACACGGCCAGGAGCTCGACGACTTCGGCGGCAGGGCTCTCCCAGTCGCTTCCGAAGATACGCTGGCGCATCGAGTCGCGAACCTCGTCGATCTCGGCGCGCAGATCCCACGGCGGCACGCGAAGCCCGTCGCCGCACCGGGCCACCTGCTCCTCGTACCGGTCTTCCCAGAACTCGACGTGCCATCCCGGCCAAATCGCCGGCTCCGCGTCGAGCATGGCCGCCACATCCCGGGTTCTCCACACCCCGACGGACTTGAGGCCGGGATCGATGTGCACCCCGCCCGTCGGCAGGACCTTCAGCGCCACCCTGGCGCGTCCTCGACCGGGTAGCGCGTCCAGCAGGGATGGGCCGTAGGCCTCGGGATACCAGTACTCGGACACCGGCCAGAACCGCACGCTGCCGTCGGCCCCGACGACGGAGATCACCTGGCACGGCCAGTACCGACTTGTCACCAAGTTGATCAGCGGCTCGGGAGCCAGGTCTGTCGGCGGACAGTCCTCCCCGACATAGCCCGCGAGTTCACGGGTTCCGCCGTACGCCCATCCCACCTGGAATCCCGCCCACACCGTCGCAAGAGCCGGTAGCAGAACTCGCCGTGTCGGCACCCGGTCCATCAGTTCGTCGCCGCAGAACAGCAATCGGTTGCGGTCGAGATCGATCACCGCTCCGCCGCTTCCCGGTATCACGCCGTAGAAGTCGCGCTCGTCGGACCGCCGGAACGACGCGATGTGGCGCAACGCCAACTCCGGTCCACCGATCAACATGTCAAGGATCCGGCGGCTCGCCCAATGCCAGTCGTACGCCTGCCAGTCGCCGTTCTCGACGACGACGAATTCTCCCCAGTGCTTCATGACGCCCCCTTTTGTCAGGACGCACCGTGCGGTGCGCTTCTTGGGGACGAGTGTGCGACGACGCTCCGACAACTTGAGTGCGCGATGCCACCGTTCACAGGTGATCCATGTGGCCAGAAGCGAAATATGTTCAGCCAGAGTTGATTACGGAGAACCAATGGTGCGGGCGGGGGGATTCGAACCCCCACGCTCTTTCGAACACGGACACCTAAAGACCGCGCGTCTTCCCTTCCGCCACGCCCGCAGTGGGAGTCATCGTACCAACCTCAACATGTCGGAACCTGTCTCTAGATTGGCGTTGACGATAAGGGAGCAGGCCATGACGAGGTCCGTCGACGAGTTCGAGAACGTCAGGCAGCTGATCGCAGCAGGGCTGAACGACTGCGCCATCGCTCGTCAGACCGGGATACCTAGACCCACCGTCCGAGACTGGCGTCGTAAACCTCCCCGGAGCTTGACACGTCCCGGCGCAGCGTCGTCCTGCGGGGTTCTCCATGACTTCGGCTCGCTACCCCAAGCTCCGTATGCCTACCTCCTCGGCGTTTACCTGGGAGACGGCTGCATCTCGCGAGGTGGCCGGGCGTGGCGGCTACGTATCGCATGCGACACCAAGTACCCGGCGATCATCGAGCGATGCCGCCAAGCGATCGACGCTGTCATGCCGCGGCAGCGCGCTGCCTTGGTAAAGAGAAAAGGCAACTGTGTCGAGGTCTGCCACTACTCCAACCACTGGCCGTGCCTGCTTCCTCAGCACGGACCCGGACGCAAGCACCATCGGAAGATTGCGCTGGAGCCATGGCAACAAGAGATCGTCGACCGCGAGACGGAGGAGTTCGTCCTGGGGCTGATCCACAGTGACGGTTGCCGCGTCGTCGCCAATGACCGCGGTGTCCTCAGCGTGAGATACCACTTCAGCAACCGCTCTGAGGACATCATCGGACTGTTCACCGCGGCGCTCGACCGCCTCGGCATCCCGTGGCGGCGATCCTCTGCCTACATCGTCTCCATCTACCGCAAGGCCGCGACCGCCCGCCTGGACGAATTCATCGGGCCGAAGGATGTCGCGGTACCGTTGAACCGTGTCCACTACACGGCGTAGGAGGCCGGCGCTCATCCTGTTGGTGACCGCCGCCGCTGCCGGCTGCCTCGCGCTGGCGTGGTGGCAGTGGACCCGCTACGAGTCGACCTCGGGCAGTTTCCAGAACCTCGGCTACGCGATGCAGTGGCCGTTGTTCGCCGGATTCTGCTTCTATGCGTACTACAAGTTCGTCCGCTACGAAGAAGCCCCGCCCGACCCCCATCCGCAGGAGACTGTCACCGAGATCCCGGCCGGGTTGCTGCCGGAGCGACCGCAGCCGGCACGCCGGCCCGGCGCCGACCCGGAGGCCGACCCGACCCTACGGGAGTACAACGCCTATCTGGCCGAACTGGCCAGGGCGGACGACGACCAGAAGAACCAGCAGACAAGAGGAACCGGTACGTGACCGCACCCGAATCCCCCGCTCCGCTCGTCCCCGTCGAGGCCATCCGCAAGGCGCTGACCGGATACCGCGTCCTGGCCTGGGCCACCGGTCTGTGGCTGATCGCCCTCTGCTACGAGATGGTGATGAAGTACGCGTTCAACGACGACTCGCTCGGCTGGATCGCGGTCGTGCACGGTTGGGTGTACTTCGTCTACCTCCTGTTCACCGCCAACCTCGCCGTGAAGGTGCGCTGGCCCATCGCCAAGACCGTCGGCATCCTGCTGGCCGGCACCGTCCCGCTGGTCGGCATCATCGTCGAGCACTTCCAGACCCAGAACATCAAGTCACAGTTCGGTCTCTGAGCGGAGTTCGCCGGGCGCACCGATAGCTACACTCGGTGCGGTGTCAGCCAGCCCCGGCGTGCGCTGCGGCGCCGCCTCGGCGGGCCCGCACAGCCACGCATCCACGAGAGATCCCGCCCTCACCGGTCTGCGGGCGGTCGCTGCGTTACTGGTGGTCTGTACCCACGCGGCGTTCGCGACCGGCTACCTCACACACGGCTACCTCGGCGCCATGTACGGCCGCCTGGAGATCGGCGTCGCGTTCTTCTTCGTGCTGTCGGGCTTCCTGCTGTTCCGCCCCTGGGTGCGGGCTGCCGCGGGGCGCCGTCACCCGCCGTCGGTGAGCCGCTACGGCCGGAACCGGTGGCGCCGGATCGTGCCCGCCTACGTCGTCACCGTGGTCGCGGTCTTCGAGATCTACACCGTCTTCGACCCGGGGCCCAACCCCGGGCAGACCTGGCACGGGTTGCTGCGTCATCTGACCTTCACGCAGATCTACATCGACGACTACTTGGTGACGTTGCTGCACCCTGGCCTGTCTCAGATGTGGAGCCTGGCCGTCGAGGTGTCGTTCTACGTCGCTCTCCCGCTGCTGGCGTTCCTGGTGCTGCGGGTCCTCTGCCGCGGTCAGTGGCGACCGGCGCGAGCGCTCGCCGGGATCGCGTTCCTCGCGGCGGTGACACCGGTGTGGCTGGCCGTGGTGAACACCACGGAGGTCTTGCCGAACTCGGCGGGGATGTGGCTGCCGGCCCATCTGGCCTGGTTCGCCGGAGGGATGGCGCTGGCGGTGCTGGAGGCGATCGGTGCGCGCTGCGCCGCGATCGTCGCGATCCCGGCGGCCGCCGTGCTGTTCCTGGCCGTGTCGACCCCGCTCGGCGGCACGCTGGCCGGACCGGATCCGGCCTGGACACCGATCGTCAAGTCACTTCTGTACGCGGTGATCGCGACGCTCGCCGTGGCGCCGGTGGCGCTCGGCAGCCGGGATTCGTACGCGCGGGTGTTGGCCAGCAGACCGATGGTGTGGCTCGGCGAGATGTCCTACGAGATCTTCCTGGTCCACGTCGCCGTGATGGCGCTGACGATGCACCTGGTGCTGTCCTGGCCGCTGTTCACCGGTTCGATGCCGGTTCTGATCGCGGCCACGCTGCTGCTGACCATCCCGGTGGCCTGGCTGCTGCACCGGATCACGCGACCTCAGATCAGGGAGCGCAGCGACGGCAGCAGCGCGGCGAGCGCGCGGCCCCGGTGCGACGACGCGTCCTTCTCCGCCGGGCTCAGCTCGGCGGCTGTCCTCGCCGAACCGGTGGGCAGGAACACCGGGTCGTAACCGAATCCGCCGTCACCGCGGACCTCGCGGACGATGCTGCCCGGCCACACGCCGCGCACCACCACCGACTCACCGTCCCCGGTACCGAAGACCAGCGCGCACCTCGACGACGAACAGCGGCACCAGCGCGATGCGCAGCCCGAACGACGCCCACCCGGTCGCGAAATTGGAGAACAGCGCCGCGCGGTAGGCGCGGTGGCGGAACACCGTGCGGAACGGCACGGG
>NZ_LMVQ01000140.1 GCF_001545925.1 Mycobacterium sp. NAZ190054
GGCGACCGATGTGGATCAACGCCAGCTCGCTGAGCAGCTGCTGGCCCAGGCGCAGGACGACGACGCCGACGACACCAGGACCCGGGCCATCCCCACGGCGCGGCAGACCGACGCCGACGCGGCCACCGAGAAGCTGAACACGCGTCCCGACGACGGGAAGCGTCGCGGCAGCAACGGGCTCAGCGCGCAGGAGCTGCTGCGCCGCGAGGGCCGGCTCTGACCGGCTAGCTGCTCTCGCGAGGTGTCTCCGTCCCGACGTCGTCGGGTTCGGCGCGCATCACGGGTTCCTCCTCGGCCTCCATCGCCGCCTCCTCGGCGGCCGGGTCCTCGGCGAGCAGCACCCGCACGGCGCTGTTGATGAACGCCAGGACCGGCACGGCCAGCAGCGCGCCGACGATCCCGGCCAGCACGGCGCCGCCGGCGATCACCAACACGATGGCCAGCGGATGGATCGCCACCGCCCGGCCCATCACCAGCGGTTGCAGGACGTGGCCTTCGAGCTGCTGGACCGCGATGATCAGCCCCAGCGTGATCAGGCCGTAGATCCAGCCCTTCGCGATGAGCGCGACGATGACCGCCAGGAAGCCGGTCACCACCGCGCCGACGAGCGGGACGAACGCGCCCAGGAACACCAGCGACGCCAGCGGCAGCGCCAGCGGGATCCCCATGATCGCCAGCCCGACGCCGATGCCGACGGCGTCGACGAGGGCCACCAGGAACGTCGCGCGCACGTACCCGATCAGCGAACGGAAGCCGGCACGTCCGGCGTCGCGCACCCGGTCGCGCACGTGCGCCGGGAACACCCTGGTGACGAACGCGAAGATGTTGCGGCCGCCGTGCAGCAGGAAGATCAGCGTGAACAGCATCAGCAGCGCGCCGGTGACGATCTCGGTCAGCGTGCCCGCGGTGGACAACGCACCGCTGGTGAGTCGCTCCTGGTTGCTGCGCAGTGCCTCGATGGCCTGGTCGCGGGCCTGGTTGATCTGCGCCGGGCTGACGTCGAGCGGTCCGTCGGTCAACCACCGGACCAGCCCCTCGATGCTCGTCGACACCTGGTCCACCAATTCCGGTGCGCCCTCGACGAACTGGTTGACCACGAACGTGAGCAGGCCGCCGAACAGCGCGAACCCGGACAGCAGCACCAACGCCACCGCCCCACCCCGGGGCGCGCCGCGACGGTCCAGGAAATCGACGGCGGGCATCAGCAGCGCGGCCAGGATCGTCGCGAGCGCCACCGGTACGAACAGGATCTCCAGCCGCAGCACCAGCCACAGCAGCGCGACGACCGCGCCGAGGATCAGCAGCAGGCGCCACGACCAGGCCGCCGCCTTCCGCACCAGCGGGCTCACCGACTCGTCGGCGTAGGAGTCGAAGGACGGACCACCTGACATTCCGGTAGCGTAACGGCCTGCGCTGAACGCACCCGGGATCTGCGATTTCGGACTTCGCGCGGCTTACTCTGTACCGCGTGTCCCACGACGCGCCCGCGAGCGACACCCAGGCCGGTCCCGCCGGCCCCGGTCGGACCCGCGGCAAGTACTGGTGGCTGCGCTGGGCGGTGATCGCGCTCGCCGTCATCGTGCTGGCCGTGGAGTTGGCGCTGGTGCGCGACCAGTTGACCCAGGCGTGGGCGAGCCTGCGGTCGGCCGACTGGGTGTGGGTTCTGGCCGCCGCGGTCGCGGCGATGGCGTCCATGCACAGCTTCGCGCAGATCCAGCGCACGCTGCTGCGGTCGGCCGGGGTGCGGGTGCATCAATGGCGCTCGGAGGCGGCGTTCTACGCGGGCAACGCGTTGTCCACCACGCTGCCCGGCGGCCCGGTGCTGTCGGCGACGTTCATCTACCGCCAGCAGCGGCTGTGGGGGGCCTCGCCGCTGGTCGCGTCGTGGCAGCTGGTGATGTCCGGGGTGCTGCAGGTCATCGGCCTGGCGCTGCTCGGCCTCGGCGGCGCGTTCCTGCTCGGCGCGAGTAAGAACCCGCTGTCGCTGATCTTCTCCCTCGGCGGGTTCCTGGCGTTGATCCTGCTGGCCCAGGCGGTGGCGAGCCGGCCCGAGCTGCTCGACGGCATCGGGGTGCGGGTGCTGACGTGGACCAACTCGGTGCGCGGCAAGCCTCTCGACACCGGCCTGGCGAAGTGGCGCGAGATCCTGGCCCAGCTGGAGTCGGTGCATCTGGGCCGGCGCGACCTCGGCGAGGCGTTCAGCTGGTCCCTGTTCAACTGGGTCGCCGACGTAGCCTGCCTGTTGTTCGCCTGCTACGCCACCGGCGGGCATCCGTCGCTGGCCGGGGTCACCGTCGCCTACGCGGCGGCCCGCGCGGTCGGCTCGATCCCGCTGATGCCCGGCGGTCTGCTCGTCGTCGAGGCGGTGCTGGTGCCCGGTCTGGTGTCGAGTGGCATGTCGCTGGCGTCGGCGATCTCGGCGATGCTGATCTACCGGCTCATCAGCTGGATCTTCATCTCCGCGATCGGCTGGGTGGTGTTCTTCTTCATGTTCCGCACCGAGAGCCGGCTCGACCCGGACTCGGCCGGCGACGGACCCGTACCGGCCGCGGAGCCGCAACAGTTCAGCCCGGACCCCGAGGCCTTCCACCCGCCGGACGAGAAATCCGGCGCACCACCGGACGACCCGGGTCGCTAGCCTTCAACACGTGACGACCGAACCGACCACCCCTGCCGCCGGGACCGCGCTGAAAGCGCTTGCCGCCGACCTCGTGTGCGTCGTGGTGTTCTGCACGATCGGGCGGCGCAGCCACGCCGAGGGCCTGACCGTCACCGGCATCGCCGAGACCGCGTGGCCGTTCCTGACCGGAACCGCCGCCGGCTGGCTGGCGAGCCGGGGCTGGCGGCGGCCTGCGTCGCTCGCGCCGACCGGCCTGATCGTCTGGGTCGCGACCGTGGTGGTCGGAATGCTGCTACGCAAGGCGACCGGCCAGGGCACGGCGGTGAGCTTCATCGTCGTGGCGTCGTTGACCACCGCGGTGCTGCTGCTCGGCTGGCGCGCCACCGCACGGGCACTGGCCCGCCGTCGTTCGTCAGTCTGAAGCCTGTTGCGCACCAACGCTGTTGGAGACCGTCAGGGTGGCGCGCAGACCGCCGAGCGGGCTGTCGGACAAGGTGATGGTGCCGCCGTGCAACGCGGCCTGCTGGGCCACCAGCGCCAGCCCCAGCCCTGAACCACCCGGTGCGGCGGTGCTGCCGCGGGAGAAGCGGCCCAGCACCGCCTCGTGTTCCTCGGCGGGCAGGCCGCGGCCGTTGTCGTCGACGACGATCGTGACCGCGTCGCCGTCGCGGTGCGCGGCGAGCACGATGCGGCTGGCCTGCCCGTGCGTGACGGCGTTGCGCACCAGGTTGTCCACCGCGAGCCGCAGACCACCGGGCCACCCCAGCACGGTGCCGAGGTCTTCGCTCGCGTCGATCTCGATCTGCACCTCGCGGCCCACGCGCATGTTCTCGCGCCCGACCCGGTCGAGCATGTCGGTCACGTCGATCACCTCGCGGTCCTCGGCCTGCGCGAGCTGACCCGAGGCGAGCTGCCCCAGCGCGGTGATGATGCCCTCGACGCGGCGCTGGGCGCGGGACAGGTCGGCGACCACCTCTTCGCGCTCCTCCTCGGGCAGGTTGTGGATGCGCAGGGTGTCCAGATCGGCGCGCATCGCGGTCAGCGGGGTGCGCAGTTCGTGGGCGGCGTTGGCGGCGAAGTCCTGGGCGGCCTGCAACGAGTTCGTGGTGGCGCGCTGCGCCGCGGCGAGGCGGTCCAGCATCGCGCTCATGGCCTCGGACAGGTCCTCGGCCTCCCGGACCCCGTGCACCGCCGGGATCTGCGCGGTGTCGTGGTCGAGCCGCTTGGTGTGTTCGGTCAGTTTGCGCAGCGGCCGGATCGCCGGGCCGGCCAGCAACCAGCCCAGCACCGCGGCGAGCAGCACGGTGGCCACGCCGACACCGATGTAGAGCGGAATCCTGGCCCGGCTCAGCAGAATGCTGTCGGCGCGGATGCCGATCGACATCAGCACCCCGCCCTCCTGCGCCGGAATGGTGCGCACGCGGTACTCGACGCCGTTGACCAGCACGGTGTCGGTGCCCGGAGGCAGCGGCGGCAACTGGAATCCGCGCTGGTAGACCACCTGCCCCGAGGACCGCGACCGGCCGGTCTGCAGGACCCCGCGCCGCGGATCGGACAACTGCTCGGGAAAGACACTGGCGTCGACGATCGCGTCCAGGCGGCGATCCAGTTGCGCCTCGTCGTTGCTGGCCAGAACCAGGGAGGTCAGGATCGTGAACGCCGCGACCACGGCGGCAGCGGCGGCAGCGGCGGCGATGGCCACCCTGGTGCGCAGGGAAGCCGATCGCAGGAACCTCGGGAGCGTGGGCAGGGTCAGCACACCCGCGGGTCAGGGCTCTTCACGCAACACGTAACCGATACCGCGCACGGTGTGGATGACCCGCGGCAGGCCGTCACGCTCCAGCTTGCGGCGCAGGTACGACACGAACACGTCGGCGACGTTGGTGTCGACGTCGAAGTCGTAACCCCACACCAGCTCGAGCAGGCGTTGTCTGCTCAGCACGACGCCGGCGTTCTCGGCGAGCGCGGCCAGCAGGTCGAACTCCCGCTTGGTCAGCTCGACCCGCTCACCGGCGACGAACACCAGCCGGCGCGCGGTGTCGATGGTCAGCGAGCCCACCGTCATCGAGTCCGAGGTGGGGTCGGAGTGGTGTGCGCGCCGCAGCAGCGCGTGCAGCCGCGCGACCAGCTCGCCGAGATCGAACGGCTTGGTCAGGTAGTCGTCGGCGCCGGCCTCGAGCCCGGCGATGCGGTCGTTGACGGTGTCGCGCGCCGACAGCACGCAGATCGGGATGTCGTTGCCCAACGCCCGCAGCGCGGTCACCACCGCGACCCCGTCGAGCTCGGGCATCTGCACGTCCAGCACCAGCGCGTCGTGCGATTCGCTGGACAGCAGCCGCAGCGCTTCCTTCCCCGTCGCGGCGACCCTGACGTCGAACCCCGAGTGCCGCAAGCCGCGCGCCACCGAGGTTCTGACGTCCGGGTCGTCGTCGACCATCAACACCGTCCGACCCGCGCCGTCCTGGGCGGACAGCTCCCCCCCGCGAGCGGGCGGAGTGTCCACCCTTTCTCGCACCGCGTTACGGGAAGTTCGGCCCGTCGGGGTCCTCCGGCGTGAACCCACAACGATGCTTGATGTCGGCCAGCGGCTGGCGGACCCCGCGCAGCTCGGCGTTCACTTGCGGATTCGCCTCCAGGTACTCGGCGACCTCGGCCCGGATCTGCTCGTGCGGCTTGCCGTGCAGCCCGGTCAGGAACGCGTTCACCTCCGGGTGGGTGAAGAGGTACGCCGACGTGGCCGCCGAGACTCCGGAGGCGACCCCGGAGAAGTCGGCTGCCGTGCAGTTCGGCGGCGGCGGGGCCGGCTGCGCTGCAGCCGAGGGCAGGACGCCGAACAGCATCCCGCCGGAGACCGCGCCTGCACCAAGCGCACCCGCGACCGTGCGACGCACAGCTGGGGCCGAGAACACCATGGAGGCTCCTTCTTCAGATATAGACCGGGCCGAGGTGGTCACCGGTCGGGACCATCCTAGAAAGCTAAGCAGAACCACCGCCCACTTTCTTGCGGAGCGGTTAACCGATCATGAGAAAGTCCCCAGGACCAGCCCGTCACCGGGTCGCCGTGACCGCGGCGTTCTGCGCCGCCGGAAGCGTGGGGACCTGCTGGGCGGCCTGCATCAGACCGAACACCTGCGGCAGCGTCACCGGCAGCCGGCACTTGCCCGACAACGCCACCAGCGGTTGCTGCAGCCGCTGCAGATCGGAGGCCACCTGCGGGTTGGCGTCGAAGTACGCCTTGAGTGCCGCGACCGACTGCGGGCCCTCCTGCTGCTGGGAGATCGCGGTGATCGCGGTGTTGGTCCTGGGGTTGGCCTCCAGGTAGTTGCCCGTGTAGGTGGCGACCTCGGCGACGGTCTTGGCTACCTCGCTGGCCGCGCACGGATCGGGGGCCGCGGCCGCTGCCGGGCCGGTCAGCACAGCCATGCCGACCACGCCCGCGATGACGGCGGCGAATTTTCCCGCCAGATGCATGACGAACTCCTAACAGTTCGGCAACACGTGTGCCGCGCTGCGCAAACTTGTTGCGATGATGAGCGCTGGGTCCCCGACGCCTGTGTCGCTCCGCCGCCATACTGCCACCGCCCCGCGGGGACGGCGAATGCGGCGGCCGAATCCGCTGGTATCAGACCTGTAAGAGGCGTTTCTGACAGCTGTTCAGAGCCCGGCGGACTGACAGAAACCTGCTGTACCCTCTCGCTATCGGCAGCCGGGGAGAAAGTGGGGAGTTCCGATCCAGCAGTTCATGATGCGCGTGAGCAGCAACCTGCGCAGGTTCCGCTGGGCGGTTTTCGCGGTCTGGGTCCTGCTTCTGGTGCCCTCGGTGTATCTGGCACTGAACCAGTCCAGCCATCTCACCGGCGGCGGCTTCGAGGTCGAGGGTTCACAGTCGCTCTACGTCCAGCGGCAGCTCGAAGCGCAGTTCCCCGATCAGGGCGCCTCCCCGCTCGCCCTGGTCGCCGCCCCGCGCCCGGACGCGTCGTTCGAGGACATGACCGAGGCCGTCGCCCATCTGGAACGGCTGGCCGCCGAGGTGCCCAGCGTCAAGGTCGTCCCGACGCCGCAACCGCCGCCGCGGCCCGACCGTCCGTACGTCATCACGCTGCAGCTCGACTTCGAGAACACCGGCGCGGTCGACGTCGCCAAGCAGTTGCGCGAGAAGATCGGCGTCGACGGCGAAGAATCTGGCGAGATGGAGAACGGCAAGGTCCGGCTCTACGTCATCGGGCAGGGCGCGCTCGGCGCCGCGGCCACGCTGGCGACCAAGGACGACATCGCGCAGGCCGAGAAGTGGAACTTCCCGATCGTCCTGATCATCCTGCTGGCCGTGTTCGGCTCGCTGGCCGCCGCGGCGATGCCGCTGCTGCTGGGCATCTGCACGGTCGTGGTGACCATGGGCCTGGTCTTGCTGCTGTCGATGTACACGACGATGTCGGTGTTCGTGACCTCGACGGTGTCGATGTTCGGCATCGCGGTGGCCATCGACTATTCGCTGTTCATCCTGATGCGGTTCCGGGAGGAGTTGCGCGCAGGGCGGGAACCCGAGGACGCCGCCGACGCCGCGATGGCGACGTCCGGGCTCGCCGTGGTGCTGTCCGGTCTCACGGTCATCGCGTCGGTCACCGGCATCTACCTGATCAACACCCCCGTGCTGCAGTCGATGGCCACCGGCGCGATCCTGGCCGTCGCCGTCGCGGTGCTGACGTCGACGACGCTGACCCCGGCGGTGCTCGCGACGTTCGGCCGCCGGGCCGCGAAACGGTCGTCGTATCTGCACTGGGGCCGCGGGGTGGAGGCGACCCAGTCGAGGTTCTGGACCCGCTGGACCGGCTGGGTGATGCGCAGGCCGTGGCTGTCGGCGACGGCGGCGGCCGCGCTGCTGCTGACCTTCGCCGCGCCGGCGTTCTCGATGATGCTCGGCAACAGCATGCAGCGGCAGTTCGACCCGACCCACGAGATCCGCGGCGGGGTCAACGCCGCGGCCGAGGCGCTCGGCCCGGGCGCGCTCGGGCCGGTCCGGGTGCTGGTCACGTTCCCCGATGGCGACACGGCCCAGGCCGAGGCGCCGCTGCTCGAATCGGTGGGCCAGAAGATGGCCGAGGCGCCCAACACGGTGACGGTGTCGGCGCCGGTGTTCGGCACCGACGGGCGCACCGCGCTGCTGTCGGCGGTGCTGTCGGTCGATCCCGAGGAGATGGGTGCGCGCGACACCGTCGACTGGATGCGCGACCAGCTGCCCCCGGTGGCCGGGGACGCCGCCCGCATCGACGTGGGCGGCCCGACCGCGCTGATCAAGGACTTCGACGACCGGGTGTCCGCGACGCAGCCGCTGGTGTTCGGGTTCGTCGCCCTGATCGCGTTCGTGATGCTGCTGGTCTCGATCCGCTCGGTGTTCCTGGCGTTCAAGGGCGTGCTGATGACCGTGCTCTCGGTCGCGGCGGCCTACGGCTCGCTGGTGGTGGTGTTCCAGTGGGGCTGGCTCTCCGACCTCGGTTTCAAGCAGATCTCGTCGCTGGACAGCACGATCCCGCCGCTGGTGCTCGCGCTGACGTTCGGGTTGTCGATGGACTACGAGATCTTCCTGCTCACCCGCATCCGGGAGCGGTTCCTGCAGACCGGCAACACCCGCGACGCCGTCGCCTATGGCGTGTCGACCAGCGCCCGCACCATCACCAGCGCGGCGCTGATCATGATCGCGGTGTTCATCGGCTTCGCGTTCGCCGGCATGCCGCTGGTCGCCCAGCTCGGCGTCGCGTGCGCGGTGGCCATCGCGGTGGACGCGACCGTGGTGCGCCTGGTGCTGGTGCCCGCGCTGATGGCAATGTTCGACGAGTGGAACTGGTGGCTGCCGCGCTGGCTGGACCGCGTGCTGCCGTCCGTGGACTTCGAGAAGCCGCTGCCCAAGGCCGACATCGGCGATCTGGTGATCATCCCCGACGACATCTCGGCGCTCGCGCCGTCCGGATCGGATCTGCGCACCGTGGTCAAGTCCGCTGCAAAGCTGAAAACGCTTGTGCCGCAGGCCATCACGGTGGCCGATCCGCTCGCGTTCAGCGGCTGCCAGCCGTACGCGAAGATCACCGGCAGCCGCGTCGGCCGCGACGAGCGGATCACCGCCGCGGTCAGCAACCGGGCCCACGGCAAGACCGTCGCGGTGAAACTGCCCAAGCACCCGGTGACGATGTGGCGCGGCAGGCTCGACGTCGCGCTCGACGCGCTGGCCGTCGAACGCGACGCCCTGACGGACAGACACCCGCCGACCGACGAGACCCCGCGCGGCGAGAAACCGCCCATCGAGCGCATCAGCCCGATGGAGACCACGAATGTGCTGCTGCCCACCGGCGACCGGCTGCAGATCCCGACCGGCGCCGAGACGCTGCGGCTGAAGAGTTTCCTGATGCTGCAACGCAACAGCGTCCGCGACTACCACGAGTTCGCCGAGCTGGTGGATTCGATGGACACCAACACCGCGGCAGAAGTGCTCACCGGGATGGACCGGTACTACTGTGGTCAACCGGCCCGACCACACTGGGTGGCCACCCAGCTGGTGCGGCGACTGGCCCATGCCCTGGATCCCGAACCCGACGAGCAGCGCGACGAACAGGGCCTGCAGCACGTTGGCTTCGGTGACGGCGGAGAACAACGTCGACGGGATGATGTCGGAGATGAACTCCATTGTG
>NZ_LMVQ01000141.1 GCF_001545925.1 Mycobacterium sp. NAZ190054
TGTCGGCACGACACTGGCGGCCACCATCACCCGCAGCAATCCGCGGGTCCGCAGCACAGCCATCGGTACAAACCCGGTGGGGCGCACTCGAACACGGGCGACCAGGCTTGGCACGCCGACCAGCAGCGGCGCCCCCCGACCTTGACCTGGTCGTCGGCGCGGCCGACGAAATACAGCCCGTCCTCTTCCAGCCGGACCAGGTCGCCGCTTCGGTAGGCGCGGGTCCACAGCGCCAGCGGGCTGGGGTAGGGCAGCGGCGCGTACTTCTCGGCGTCCTTGTCCGGGTCGAGGTAGCGCGCCAGCCCTACCCCACCGATGACGAGCTCGCCGACCTCGCCGATCCCGACCGGTTGACCGTCCTTGTCGACGACGGCGAGGTCCCACCCGGGCAGCGGCAACCCGATGCTGACCGCGCCGGCCCCGTCGAGCCTGGCCGCGCACGCCACCACCGTCGCCTCGGTGGGCCCGTAGGTGTTCCATACCTCGCGGCCCACCGAATCCGGACCCGCCGCCAGGCGTTCGGCCAGCTCCGGCGGGCAGGCCTCACCGCCGAAGATCAGCAGCCGCACCGATTCGAGTGCCTCGGCGGGCCACAGCGACGCCAGCGTCGGCACCGTGGACACCACCGTGATGTCCCGCGAGACCAGCCACGGGCCGAGGTCCATCCCGCTGCGCACCAGCGACCGCGGCGCGGGCACCAGGCAGGCGCCGTGCCGCCACGCCAGCCACATCTCCTCACACGAGGCGTCGAACGCCACCGACAGCCCCGCCAGCACCCGGTCGCCCGGCCCGAGCGGGCTGCCCTGCAGGAAGAGCTCCGCCTCGGCGTCGACGAACGCGGCTGCGTTGCGGTGGGTGACCGCCACTCCCTTGGGTGTCCCGGTCGACCCCGAGGTGAAGATGATCCATGCGTCGTCGCGGGCCAGCGGCGCGGTCGCCCGCCATCCGCGCGACGAACCGGGTCCGCGCACCAGGCCACGTTCGGTGATCACCGCGACAACATCGGCCTCGGTGAACACCAGATCGGCGCGGTCTGGTGGATCGTCGGCGTCGACGGGGACGTAGGCCGCACCGGTCGCCAGGGTGGCCAGGATCGCGACGTAGAGCGCGTAACTGCCCGACGGCATCCGGATGCCGATCCGGTCGCCGCGGCCGATGCCGCGGGCGCCCAGCCACGCCACGCTGTCCTCGACGTCGGAGATCAGTTCGGCGTAGGTGAGCTGCACGGTTCCGTCGTCGATCGCGGGAGCGTCGGGGTAGCGGCGGGCGGTTTCGTACAGGATGTCGATCAGCGTGCGCGGCGGCGGTGCCAGCTCCGACAGCAGGTACTGACTGGGGATCTCAGGGGTTCGATCCGCGGCTGTCACGGGTACAAACTACTAAGCGTTCGGAGTCGCCTCGTGCCGCCGGGCTGCTCGTTTCGCGTGTCGGCCGACCTGCTGGCACAATGGGCGGCTTGGAGGGGAGTATTCCTTCGCCACGGCGTCGTCATCACGTCGTCCCACCTGGGATGACCGGTGCTGTGGGCCTACCGCCGGTGGCGGTGGTGGAAGAGACCTCCGGCGTTTGACGACGACCGGAGGTTTGATGAACGTAAGTGGTCTCGAGTGGGGCATCACGCTCACCGTGACGATCGCGATCCTGCTCTTCGACGTGATCGTGATCGGACGTCGCCCGCACGAGCCGACCCGGCGCGAGACGGCCGGGTACCTGACCCTCTACATCGGCCTGGCGGTCGCGTTCGGGCTGTGGACGTGGTTCTTCCACGGCAGCCAGTTCGGCGTGGAGTTCTTCGCGGGCTGGCTCACCGAGTACAGCCTGTCGGTGGACAACCTGTTCATCTTCTTGATCATCATGGCCAGCTTCAAGGTGCCGCGGATCTACCAGCAGCAGGCGCTGCTCGTCGGCATCATCCTGGCGCTGATCTTCCGCGGCATCTTCATCGCGCTCGGCGCGGTCGCCATCAACCAGTTCTCCTGGGTGTTCTACATCTTCGGCGCGTTCCTGGTGTACACCGCGATCAAGCTGGTCAAGGACACCGACCACGACGACGACGGCGACAACGCGGTGGTGCGGTTCGCGCAGAAGCGGATGAAGTTCACCGATGAGTGGGACGGCGTCAAGCTCTGGGTCAAGGACAACGGCCAGCGGCTGATGACGCCGATGTTCCTGGTCATCGTGGCACTCGGCACCACCGACCTACTGTTCGCGCTGGACTCCATCCCGGCCATCTACGGCCTGACCCGCGAGCCCTACCTGGTGTTCACCGCCAACGTGTTCGCGTTGATGGGGCTGCGCCAGCTGTACTTCCTACTGGGCGACATGCTCAAGCGGCTCGTCTACCTGTCCCAGGGGCTGGCCTTCATCCTCGGCTTCATCGGGGTGAAGCTGCTGCTGCACGCGCTGCACGAGAACGAGCTGCCGTTCATCAACGGCGGCGAGCACGTGCCGGTGCCGGAGATCCCGACCCTGCTGTCGCTGGGCGTGATTGTGGTCACGCTGCTGATCACGACCGCCGCGAGCCTGTACAAGACGCGGGTGCACGATGTGCGGAAGAACGGCAGCTCAGAGAGTGATCGCGGGACTTCCGCCGAGGAAGCCGCCGCCGATCCGCATCACGATTCGACGCGCTGAGCGTGCGATTTTTGCACTCTCGCTGATTTCAAGACTGGGTCGCACCCGGCCGCGCTGGATAGCGTGGCCGGGTGCGGCTTTTCGTGGCAGAAGACGGTGGCGTGAGCGAGCTGACCGACGGCGACCAACAGATCGTCCGGGTGGCGGCCAAAGACCTGCAGCAGGCCCGCCGGGTGCGGGCCCGGATCCGGGCCGGCGCCAACGACGTCGCGGTCATCCTCGACGTGCGGGTCGCCGTGGCCGGTGACTTCCGGTCGGCGCAGCAGGCCTTCGGTCCGGCCGACGCGGAGACCGTGCACTACGCCGGCACCGTCGACGGCCTGGCCGGGTTGATCTCCGACATCGCGTCGGCGGAGGTGGCCGACGGGGTCACGCTGATCCCGGCCACTCCGAGGCAGGACCTGGGCCCGGTCGGGCGCGACGTGCTCGGCCGGCTGGCCGCGCGCGATCAGCCGCGCGCGTCCTGAAGCGCGGCGTCGATCAGCCTCGCGTAGCGCAGCGTGCGCGACGTTCCGGTGGTGCCTCCGCCCATCTTGTTCATCACGTACGCGAACGTCGCCCGCCGGTCGAGGTCCATCACCACCAGCGAGCCGCCCCAGCCGCCCCACCAGCACACCCTGCCGGCAGGCACAGCGGGCACGCTCTCGGGGGTGGGCAGCCCGAAGCCGATGCCGAACCGCAGCGGCACGAACAGCACCTGGTCCATGCCGCGGGACTGTTCGGCGAAGATCAGCTCGACGGTTCGCGGGCCGAGCAACCGCACCCCGTTCGCGGTGCCGCCCAACGAGATCGGCGACAAGGCGCGCACGAGCCCGCGCGCATTGCCGTGACCGTTGGCGCCGCCGATGTCGGCCCGGCGCCACGCCTCGGTCTCCGCGTGGGCCACCCCGTACGCGCCGGGTGGGAACGCCGCGAACGTCTTGACCGCGGGGTGGTCGGGCGGGAGCCGGTCCACGCCCCGGTCGCGCGGCGGGGGAGCGATGAGCTCGGCGATGCGGGCGTCATCCTGCGGGCGGGCCCCGATCTGCACATCCGCGCCGAGCGGCGTCGCGATCTCATCGGCGACGAAGTCCTTCAGCGACGTCCCGGTGATGCGGCGGACCAGCTCGCCGATCAGGTGGCCGTAGTTCATCGCGTGGTAGCCCGACGCGGTTCCCGGCGGCCACCACGGCGCCTGCGCGGCCAGATGCGCGGTGGCCCTGGGCCAGTCGTAGATGTCCTCCACGCCGAACGGGGTCTGCCACCCCGACACCCCCGACGTGTGGGACAGCAGGTGGCGCACCTCGATGCCCGCCTTGCCGGCCGCGGCGAACTCCGGCCAGTAGCGGGCGACCGGGGAGAACGGGTCGAGTTCGCCGCGGTCGACGAGCATCAGCGCCGCCAGCGCGGTCAGCGTCTTGGTGCAGGACCAGAAGTTGACGATCGTATCCTGTTGCCAGGGAATGGTTTTCGCGCGATCGGCGTGGCCGGCCCAGATGTCGGCCACCAGCTCGCCGTCGACGTCGACGGCGATCGACGCGCCCAGTTCCTCCCCGGCGGTGCTCTCGTCGGCCAGCGCAGCGGCCACCGCGTCGAAGCGGGAATCCCAGCTGCCGGCGACGTCGGTCATGTGACAGACCCTAGGCGGCGGCGTCCCATCGTCGCTGCACTCGGCGCAAGCCGTCGGGCGTGAGCCGGCCGAACAGGCGTAGCCGCGCCATACCCCCGTCGGGGTAGATGTCTAGCCGCGCCTCGGTGACCGGCCGGCCGGAGTCGATGAGGAAGCGGTGCCGGGTGTCGGGCCGGAGCTCGGTCTGTGCCAGCAGGTCGAACCAGTCGCCGTCGCCGTCGCGACCGCGCAGCCTGGCCGAGCCCGGCGCGTTGCCGATGAAGTAGGAGGTGTCGAGCTCGGCGGCGGCGATCAGGCCCTGGCCGGCGAGCCGCACCTGCACCCAGTCGTTGCCGGCGTCGCGCCGCCGCGACGTCTCCCAGCCCTCACCCATGGTTCTCGCCGTGCCGGGCAGTAGCAGGTTGTTCGGAGAGCTGTAGAACATGTTGGAGCACGCGGTGATCCGGCCGCCGTTCTCCAGCGCCGCGAGGTCCAGCGGAAGCTCGGTGAAGCGCGGATCCAGCAGTGCCTCGCCGTGCACGCGCAGCCGCGCGACGCCGCCGTCGGGATAGATGGCGAGGCGCACATGGGTCCAGCGGCGCGGCGACTCGACCGGGAACTGGTTGCGGGTGTCGCCGTTGACGGCGCTGCGCTCCACGATCGTCGTCCACGCCACCTGCTCGGCGAGCTCGCCGGCGGCCGGGTACCCATCGACGAACGCGGCCTGCACCGCGATCTCGGGCGGGTAGTTGCCGGTGAACCACGCGGTGTCCACCACCACCCCGCCGATCACGGCGGGTGCGCCGAGCCGCACGATCGCGGCGTCGTGGGAGTCGGCCGTCACGCCACGCCGCCTGCGGGTCTCCCAGCCGTCGTAAACCTGGCCCTTGTGGCCGAACGTGGCCGGCCGGTGTTCGGCGGGGCCGGGCTTGATCAGGTTCTCTTTCTCGGCGAAAACCTCGTCGTCGGCCCAGAGCACGGCCGCACCCGTCGGACGGGCGGCCAGGTCGGGAAGTGTCAGGAAGTGGGGATGACTCACCGGGCGAGCTTAGAAGACCTCACCAGTTGTCGTAGCCGCCCTCGGGTCCGAGCATGCGCTCCAGCCGGGTGCGGTTGATCCGGGCCAGTTCGTTGCGGACCACCTTGCGCTCGGTCTCGTAGTCGTTGTGCAGCCGGTCGTGCATCGTCTCGAGCACCTCGTCGGCGCCGTACCCGTTGACGAACATCACGAAGCCGAACCCGAAATGGTCCAGGTAGGTCTTCGACGCCGTCGCCAGTTCGGCCATGACCTCGGGGCGTTCGTCGGTGATCGCACACTGCTCGGCCCGCGACTTCTCGCTGCCCGGCCGTCTGCCGACGTCCGGGTAGGCCTGCAGGATGGAGTCGATCGACTCCTCGCTCAACCCGAACAGCAGCGTGTCGGCGAAGCGGAACAGCCGGTCATGGGTGTCGAACGGGCGTGCCCGGGCCAGGTCTGCGGCCAGCGGAACGCTGTAGCAGCATTCGAACACCGCGTGGACGGCGCGGCGCATCGGCAGGGCGTTGAAAGCGTCCAGCCCGATCCCCTGATGCAGGAACACACCGACATGATCGGACCGTCAAACGGCGCAGGCGTTACACCGTGTTACGGGCGTGCAACACAACGTGCGACAGTGCCTGAACACGCCGCACCGGCGCGACCAGACACAAAATTGCACGCCATCGGGCCCGAAGGTGCGAGTTCGTGTCTGCTCGCGGAAGGGAAGGTCAGTGACCCTCGGTCTTGAACCGCTCGATCGACCGCTGGACCTCGGCCTCGGCCTCCTCGCGGCCCACCCAGTCGGCGGCCTTGACGAACTTGCCCGGCTCCAGGTCCTTGTAGTGGACGAAGAAGTGCTTGATCGCGTCGAGTTCGAAGTCCGACACGTCGCCGATGTCCTGGATGTGGTCCCAGCGCGGGTCGGCGAGCACGCACAGCACCTTGTCGTCGCCGCCCTTCTCGTCGGTCATCCGGAACATGCCGACCGGCCGCGCCTCGACGATGCACCCCGGGAACACCGGCTCGGGAAGCAGCACCAGCGCATCCAGCGGATCGCCGTCCTCACCGAGGGTGTCCTCGATGTAGCCGTAGTCCGTCGGGTAGCCGAACGACGTGAACAGATAGCGGTCCAGCTTCACCTTGCCGCTGTCGTGGTCCACCTCGTACTTGTTGCGGGAACCCTTCTGGATCTCGATGAGGACATCGAACTGCACGCCATGACTCCTACTGTGCTGGGACCTGGGGCGTCTGCTGACGACGCGGCTCAACCCTAAACGAGGGATACGCTGCTCTACAGGGGTGGCTCGGCCAGACGATCGAGATCAGGAGAAACATGCGGCCCACTCGGTGGCGGCGATCCACGTACATGGTGGTGGGGGTGGCGGTCCTGGCGCTGGTCGTCGTGGTGGTCGCGGCCGCCGCGCTGGTGGCCACCCGGCAGACCTCCGACCAGATCGCCGTCGACCCCGCGCCCGCGCCGGCGACGGCGTCTCCGGGTGTCGTCCCGGTGTCGGACTCGGCGGACAAACCCACCCCGCAGGGCCTGACCCGCGCGCTGCGGGCGGTGCTGGCCAACCCCGATCTGGGTACGTTCACCGGACGCGTCACCGACGCGCTGAGCGGTGAGCAGTTGTGGGCGCAGGGCCCGGACGTGCCGATGCAGCCCGCGTCGACGAACAAGTTGCTGACCGCCGCCGCGGCGCTGCTGACCCTCGACCGCGACGTCAGGCTGACCACGCGGGTGCTGTCCACGGCGCCCGGGGTCGTCGTGCTCGTCGGCGGCGGCGACCAGACGTTGTCGGCCGCGCCGCGCAATGTCGACACCTGGTACCGCGACGCCGCGCGGATCGCCGATCTGGCCGACCAGATCCGGCGCAGCGGCGCCGACGTCACGAGCGTGCAGGTCGACGTCAGCGCGTACACCGGGCCGACGATGGCGCCCGGCTGGGACCCGCTGGACATCGACGGCGGCGACATCGCGCCGATCGAGTCGGTCATGCTCGACGGCGGCCGCACGCAGCCGGTGAGCGTCGAGTCGCGCCGGTCCAGAACCCCGGCCCTGGACGCCGGCCGGGCACTGGCCGTCGCGTTGCGGCTGGATCCGGCCAAGGTGACGGTGCGGTCGACGGCCGCCCGCGGCACCGAGATCGCGTCGGTGCAGTCTCCGCCGCTGATGCAGCGGCTGCGCGACATGATGAACTTCTCCGACAACGTGATGGCCGAATCGATCGGCCGCGAGGTCGCCGCCGCCCGCGGGGAGCCTCAGAGCTTCGCGGGGGCGTCGCGGGCGGTGCTCGACGCGCTCGACGACGCCGGCATCGACACCGCCGGGGCCCGGCTGCTGGACTCCAGCGGCTTGTCGATCGACGACCGGCTGACCGCCGAGACGCTCGACGAGGTGGTCCAGGCCGCTGCGGGGGAGTCCCAACCCGCGCTGCGCCCGCTGGTCGACCTGCTGCCCATCGCCGGCGGCAGCGGCACCCTGTCCAACCGGTACCTCGACACCAAGGAGGGCCTGGCCGCGGCGGGTTATCTGCGGGCCAAGACCGGATCGTTGACCCGCACCAACTCACTGGCCGGGATCGTCACCGGCGAGAGCGGGCGGGTGCTCAGCTTCGCGCTGCTGTCCAACGACGCCGGCCCGACCGGCCGCACCGCGCTCGACGCGTTCGCGGCCACGCTGCGAACATGCGGATGCCGCTCGTGAGCGCGTCGGGGTCCAAGCTCACCGTCGGACGCGCGGTCGACTGGAACCTGGCCGCCTCGCTCGGCGGCAAGCTGGCGCGTCCGGAACCGCCGGCCACCGAGTACACGCGCAGGCAGGCCGTCGACCAACTCACCGAGTCGGCCCGCGATGCCGAGATTCCGGTGCGGGAGACCACCGGCCTGATCGAGGGCGGCGAGATCCCCGAGGCGCGAGTGGTGAACCGCCCCGAGTGGATCGGCGCAGCGGCGCAGTCGATGCGGGCGATGACCGGCGGCGGTGACGCCGACGACGCCAAGCCGGGTGTGCTGACCGGCCGGATCGCCGGCGCGCAGACCGGCGCGGTGCTGGCCTTCGTGTCGTCGGGCATCCTCGGCCAGTACGACCCGTTCGCGCCGGGCGGCGGCGAACTGCTGCTGGTGTACCCGAACGTGATCGCCGTCGAGCGTCAGCTCCGGGTGGCGCCCAAGGACTTCCGGATGTGGGTGTGCCTGCACGAGGTCACCCATCGCGTGCAGTTCCGGGCCAACCCGTGGCTGGCCGGCCACATGTCGGACACGCTGGCCGTGCTGACCGAGGACGCGGGCGAGGATCTGCCCCGGATGGTCGGCCGGCTCGCCGGGTACGTCCGTGACCGCCGGTCCAAAACCGCTGAGAACGAAGCCGATTCAGGTGGCATCCTCGGCCTGCTGCGTGCCGTGCAGTCCGAACCGCAGCGCGAGGCGCTCGACCGCCTGCTGGTGCTCGGCACCCTGCTCGAAGGCCACGCCGAACACGTGATGGACGCCGTCGGCCCCGCCGTGGTGCCGTCGGTGGCCTCGATCAGGCACCGGTTCGATCAGCGCAGGCAGCGCAGGCAGCCGCCGCTGCAACGCGTGCTGCGGGCGCTGCTCGGCGTCGACGCGAAGCTGAGCCAGTACACCAGGGGCAAGGCGTTCGTCGACCACGTGGTGGGTCGGGTCGGCATGACGCGCTTCAACGCCGTCTGGGCCGACGCCGAATCCCTGCCGCTGCCCACCGAAATCGACGAGCCGCAGCGATGGATCGACAGGGTGCTGTAGCCGAGCTGCGCGCTGCGCTGACCGGCTATGTGCGGAAGCACCCGGCCGTATCCGGGCCGTGGTGCGTCGCGTTGTCCGGCGGCCCCGACTCGCTGGCGCTGACCGCGGTCGCGGCGGCCCTGCGGCCGACCATGGCGTTGATCGTCGACCACCGCCTGCAGCCCGAGTCCGGACAGGTGGCGGCGGTGGCCCGCGACCACGCGCTGACACTGGGATGCGTTGAGGCACAAGTGATCCCGGTGG
>NZ_LMVQ01000142.1 GCF_001545925.1 Mycobacterium sp. NAZ190054
TCGATCACGGTCGTCCAGTCACCGGTGTCATCAGACGCCAGGGCCCAGGCGACGACGTTGCTCCCGACGAAGGGGCCTGGTTGAAGCAGACGACCGCGTTCCACACCGATGATCACCGCATCCAGCACGCCGCGTCCGGATACTGAGCCGCCTCCGAGACTGTCGGGAACCAGGGCTGCGAACCACCCCAACTCGGCGGCTTGCTGCCAATACTCGCGATCGAATCCCCGGGTTTCGGCTAGCTCGCGGACACGCTCGAGTGGGCAGCGCCGGCGCTCGAATCGAAGAGACTCCGTGCGGAGCAACTCCTGCTCGGCCGTCAGGTCGAGCATGACCGGCAGTACCGGTGGGCGTTCGCGGTCAGCCACGGGCGGCCGCCTTGCGGGCAATGAACTCGCGCAGCGTTTGTTGGCCTTCAACGGTCCGGCCCGACAGCACCTGATTTCGACACTCGATGTCGAGAACCTCAGCCAAAGTAGCCGTTTCGGCTGCACGAAGGGCATCCTTCATGCGTCCGTAGGCACGGATAGGGCCGGCGGCGATTCGCTCGGCGAGTTCAAGCCCGCGATCCAACAGTTCATCGTCGGCCACGACTTCCCCAACCAGGCCCATCGACGCCGCGGTGGCCGCATCGACTCGTGCCGCCGTGAACATGAGTTCGCGCGCCTTGGAGGGCCCGACGAGGTGGCGAAGGAAGTACGAGCTTCCGAGATCACCGCTTACGCCAACGTTGGCGTAAGCGGTGGTGAAGATGGCGGATTCCGAGGCGATACGGAAGTCACAAGCGCAGGCCAGGCCCATACCCGCGCCGGCACAGGGGCCATTGACCAGCGCGATCGTCGGTCGTCGAGACCCGTATATCCGAGCTACCGTCGCTTCGGCCAGCTCGCGCAGTGTCGCGACGGCAGATTCGAACTGCTCGAAGGCTTCCGCGGTGGTCGGCTCGGCTGCAGGTTTCTCGTCGTGCAGGGACGCCATTACCTTGGTGCTGCCGCCGGCGCAGAAGCCCCGGCCCGCTCCGGTGATCACGATGCAGCCAACGGAGTCATCGGCGTCGGCAATCCGCAGCGCGTCGGCAAGGGCGTCGAACATCTCAGGCGTCAATGCGTTCAGCGAGTCGGGGCGGTTCAACGTCACCAACGCGACGCCGGCCAACGGACGTGACGAAATCACCGGTGGCTCATCGCCGTAGGTAGTCGACACCATCAGCTCCCGGTGAAGTTGGGTGAGCGTTTTTCATGAAAGGCGCGGAATGCTTCAAGCCGATCGTCACTCTGGAGCGCAATCGACTGCCAGGCAGAGCAGGCATCCATCTGGTCGAGAACCTGGTGTCGCAGCATCCGGTTCATGGTGATCTTGGTGGCCCGCACCGAGTACGGCATGAGGGCGGCGAGCTGATGAGCGATCGTCATCGTGAAGGCTCTCAACTCGTCGGCTGGTACAGCATGATTGATCAAGCCCAGCTCGGCAGCCGTCTTGCCGTCAAGCGGCTTGCCGAACAGAAGTAACTCCTTCGCCCGGGCGAATCCGATGAGCAGCGGCCAGACGACAGTGCCGCCGTCGGCTGCGACGAGGCCAACCTTGGTATGCGTGTCTGCGATCGTTGCGTCTTCGGCGGCAACGATGATGTCGCTGAGCAACGCGATGTTTGCTCCGAGGCCGATTGCTGGGCCGTTGACCATGGCGACGATCGGCTTCTCGACACGAAGCAGCGTCTCGATGAAGCGCTGGGTCTCATTTCTGATCTTCCGGTTGGTACGCATGAACTCCTTGGCATCGGCCTGCTCGGAAGTGTCGCCGCCGGCGCAGAAGGCGCGCCCGGCACCGGTGAGGACGATGACGTTCGACGATTCATCACTGTCCGCAGCGACGAGGGCGGCCTCGAGTTCGTGGTGCAGAGCCCTGTTGACCGCATTGAGCTTGTCGGGTCGATTCAACGTCAGCACGAGGACCGCACCGTCGCGTTCGACATTGATGGAGGTATAGCTGAATGACTCGGCCGAGTTTGAGTTGTTCGAAGTAGACATCGTATTCCTTTGCTAATCAATGCCTTCGCGGCGGAAGGGAGCGTCGCGCCATTCGAAGGCAGCTTTAAGTCCTTGCTCTTGCGCGATCTTGATGAACTCCACTCCGCCTGGGCGATATGCCGGTGAGCTCAAGGTGTGCCATTGCGCACCGGTGGCCAAAGCGGTCCGAATGCCCATGATTTCGTAAGTCTGGTTCAAGCAGAGCTTGTTCGCGGCCAATATGTCGGGTTCGATCGACCCCAACGCCCGCAGCTCACGCATCGTTGCGTCTTCCAACTGATCGGCCGGAAAGCTCTTGGCAACCCACCCGATCTCCGCGGCTCGTTTACCACTGACGGAATTCCCGGTCAGTTGCAGGTATTTCGCCTGGGACATGGGGAGCTTCCACGGAAAGTACTGGACATCTGGCGTCGAGAGCCCACGCATGGCAGGATATCCGAGCCGCGCGTCATCGGCGACGAATGCGATGTCACACATCGACATCAGTTCGGTTCCGCCGGCCAGGCACGCGCCGTGCACCTTGGCGACCACGGGCTTGAGGAGGTCCCAGATGGCCATCCAGCTCTCAAGATACGTGCGCTGAACCTGATCTGTCCACCCGTCAAACCATCGGGCCGACTTGTACTCAGACGGACGATCGCTGCGGTCTGGGGAGAGGTCGTAGCCGCTGCAGAATCCGGCTCCAGCGCCCTCGATGAGAATTACACGGATTTCGTCATCTGACTCAGCTGCCTTCAACGCATCCAGCAGCTCCAGCCGCAGCGCGGTGTTGATCGCGTTGCGTTTGTCGGGACGGTTCAGCGTGATTCGGGCGATCCGATCCTCTACGGAGTAGATGATCGACGTGTACTCGGACAAAGCGGTCTCCGAAATCTCTATTTTGGTGTGACGACGAACTCGTTCAGCTGCGGCTCGGTCGTCCACCGCCAGTAGTCGAGGGCGGGCCAGGGTGACATCACAGCGATACGGTCGAATTCATTGCGGTAGTAGGATTTCTGGCGCGGATCAGACCAGATCGCCTGGGATAGTGCCGCATCCAGCGCTTCCTGGAACTTGTCAAACACATCTTCGCGGATCTCCACGGAGCTGAGGTCTTCCTCGATCATCGCCTTGATGCAGCCGACGACATACCGCGTCGCCACTTCGCTCAGCTGAATCGGGTTGCCACTCTTCGGGTTCGTGTTTGGCCCGTACATGCACCACAGGTTCGGGAAGTTCGGCATCATCATCCCGAGATAGGCGCGCGCCCCGTCCTTCTTCCAGAACTCGGTCAGGGGCAGGCCGCCCCGTCCCCGCACTTCGATCGGGTACAGATAGTCGTTGGCACGAAATCCGCTGGCGAAGACGATCGCATCGAATTCGAGCTCTTCTCCGCTTTGGAGCACGATGCCTTTCTCGCTGATGCGCGCGATCGGTTCGGTGACGAGCTCGACATCATCTCGCAGTAACGCATCGAACCAGCCATTATCGAGCACGAGCCGCTTCGCCAGGGGGGCGTACTCCGGTGTGCACTTTTTGATCAGATCTTCTCGGCCGTCCAGCTTCTCGCGTATGTAGCCACGAAGGCGCGCCACCAGCTGAGCATTCACCTCGCTAACGTCCGGACCGTCACCTTGCCATGCCGCGTCGATTTCGTAATACGGCGCGAGGTGGTCGCCAAACGCGTATGCGAGTCTCAGCCTCGACCAGTTGGCGTAATACGGGACGGTGCTGTCGAGCCACGCGGCGTGCTCGGGAAGTGGATCGCGGTAGCCCGGGAATCCGACGACCCAGGCGGGAGTTCGCTGAAAGACAGTCAGATGTTCGACCAGAGGGGCCAGATCGGGCACTAGTTGCAGGCCGCTCGAGCCAGTTCCGATCGAAGCGACGCGCAAACCAGACAATTCAACGCTGTGATCCCAATTTGCCGTGTGGATCTTGGGTCCGGCGAATGTCTCTATCCCTTCGATCTCGGGCATGCGCGGCCGGTCGAGCAATCCGACCGCGCTGACGAGACCGTTGGCCCGCAGAACCTCAGATGACCCAGACGCCGTTGTTGTACGGACGACCCACACCTGGTCCTCGTCGTCCCATTCGGCCGCGCGCACCTCGGTCTCGAAGCGGATATGTCCGCGCAGGTCGTATTTGTCGACAACATGCTCGATGAAGGCATGTAGTTCGGACTGGGGCGCGAACATGTGCTTCCAGGGGTAGTCGAACTCGAACGAGTACGAGTACACCCTGCTCGGAACATCGACGCGAATGCCGGGGTAGGTGTTCGCAAACCAAGTACCGCCAACCGATGCGTTCTTCTCGAGGATGACGAACGGAATGCCGGCACGCTTGAGTTGGATCGCAACGTTGAGCCCAGACATGCCGGCGCCGATGATCACGACGCTGAACTGCTCGCGCGCCTCCGAAGGCACCGTGCCCCAATCGACCTCGCGCTGCATCGGCCGAATCGCCGCTTCCTCGATCCAAAAATCCAGATCCCTGTCGGACACCGGAGCGCAGATCGCCATTTCAACGAGGCGATGTAGCTCGGATCGGCTCGACGGGAAACCTGGGAACTCAAAGCCCTCATCCCGACTGCGGCGCAGATGGTGCAGCATCCGGTCTTGAAGTCTGGCGATGGTGCTTGGATCAGCAACCATCGACATTGTTCCGATAAGCGGGCCGGGGACCGTCACCAGTTCGACGTCGTCGGCGGCGCTGTCGCCGAGCTGGTGAAGGATGACGCGCAAGACGATCGGGTCCGCCTGCGCGAGCGCTTCGCGGATGAACTCATCGCTTGCATTGATTTGCTTCCACTGCGCCAAGCGATGACATCCTTTGCTCTTGGCGGCGACGCCGGCCGGGCCGGGACGCCGGATTGGGTCTGATGCGGTTTTGAGTTAGAAGATTGCGATTGGGTTGACCGGGCTTCCGGTCCCGCCTGGGATCCGCAAGGGAGCGATGATGAGTTGGAAGCTGTAGCGCTTCTCCTGTTCGCAGACGGTGCTAAGGGGCTCCACGCTGACGTTGTCGACGAGCGGCAAACCCATTGCCACCAGGCCGATCATGTGCAGCGGTGCGAGCACCCGATTGAAACCTGACGGATACCGTTCGACGCAGTCCCCGCCATATGCTGCGGCTTGGCGCTCGTGAAGCCACGGAAGACAGTCCGCGGCGAGCCCGGTGCGCACACTGCCCGGCCCGGCGATGTCGGGTGTTTCCCAACCTTCGGTCTCCATTCGGGCCCAGTGCCCGGTCCGAACAATGGGGATGTCGCCGGATTCGAGGCGCACATTGCCGAACTGCTCCGCTGCTTCGAGATCTTCTGCGTGGACCCATGTCCCCGCCTCGAGCCATGGCACGCCGCGAGCCGCTGCAATATCGAGCAGGACACCACGGGCAACAATTCCGTCACGCCACGCGACGATGTCGTTGCTGAGTGCACCTAGGTGAGAGAGGTCCGAGAGCGGGCGGCCGTTGTAGGCGCTGCCCTCCCAGTGCATATGCGCCAAGGCGTCGATGTGAGTTGTTGAGACTCCGTGTATGGGAAGGCCCAAAAAATCGACCGGTGCGTACGGCGAGTGCAGCATCAAGTGAATCGCCGGTTGCGGATTGTTCGGTTGCTGCTGGGTGTTGATGTCGTGTGCCAGCGACACACAACGACCGAGGGTCACCTCCGCTGCCGCGGCCCGACGCCGTTCAGGCGTGATGTAGTTCAGGGTGCCGAGTTCGTCGTCGTCGCCCCACCGACCCCAGTTACTGAGGTCCTGCATGAAACCGACCACGTCCTCTTCGGTGAGGGTTTTGGTCACGACCATGCGGGTGTGCTCCCATCTATGCCTGCCGCTGCGGCGCAAAGACCGCCCGAAGTGCCCAACGAAATTGACGATCCGCGGTGCGCTCGGCCTAGGCGTCGACCGTCGTGGCGTGCCGTGCTTCGTACCTCTCGCGGTACTGGGCCTTGGACGTCTCACTGACATCGACGTCCGTGGCGGAGGCCCGCAACGCGCCCACCGTCCACTCAGCGAACGGACGATGCTTCGTCAGGTCGAACCGGAAGAAGCGGCAGGAGTTCTGCCACGTGATCTTGTGGATCTCCTCATCGGTGCACTCGGCTTCCTTGAGCTCGTCCCACAGCATCTCCGGCGACAGTGGCCAGGTCGAATCCGAGTGCGGGTAGTCGCACTCCCACGCGATCGAATCCACCCCGATGCGGTCACGAATCCGCAGCGAGCTGCGGTCGGTGATGAAGCACCCGAGTGTGTTCTTCTGCAGAACCTCGCTGGGAAGCATCTCGCTCGCGCCGGGTACGTCGGTCCACACGTGCTGCTCGACGTGCCGGTCGGCTCGGTCCATGTAGAACGGGATCCATCCGATGCCGCCCTCGGACAATGCGACCTTAAGGGTGGGGAAGCGCGCGAAGACACCGTTGCTCAGCAGATCGTTGAACGTCATGGCCGTCATCTGCGCGCCCATGATGATCAAACGGCCGGGCTGGAATCCGTCGGGGTTCGGGATGATGTTGATGGCGAGCCCAATGTGCAAGCACAGCACGGTATCCGTGTCACACGCGGCTTTGAAGACTGGCTCCCAATAATCCGACCCGAAGCTGGGCAGGTTGAGCAGATAGGGCACTTCGGGCAGCGTGACGGCCGTACAACCCTTGACCGCAACCCGCCGGATCTCGCGAGCCATCTCCTCTGGGTCGTAGAGCGAGAGAATGGACAGCGGAATGAAGCGGCCCGGGTAACTGCCACACCATTCGTCGATGTGCCAGTCGTTGTAGGCACGAATGGCCGCACTGGCAAGCTCCTTATCTGGAACATTGGCCAGGTAGTGACCGCTGAATCCGGCCATGGTGGGGAAGTTCAGTGATGCGGCGATCCCGTTGGCATCCATATCGCGCACGCGCGCATCGATGTCATAGCAGCCGGGACGCATTTCGGCGTGCCCGACGGGGTCCATGCCCCACTCCTCCTTCGGCCATGAGGCAACCGCGCCGACGCCGATCGCACCGGCGTTCTGTCCGCAGAACTCCCAGGTATCGACGCCGTTGGGAAGCTGTGTCATCTTCGGCGCTTGGTCCTTGAATTTGGCGGGCATGCGATCGTCGAACATGTCCGCCGGCTCGATGATGTGGTCGTCGGTGCTGACCAGAATCATGTCGTTCATTTCCATCGAAGAACTCCTGTCGATCGCGGTCCCCGCCATGCGCGCATTAGGTAAGTAAACGCAGACAAACCAAATCGTCTCATAGCACTTGGGGAAGGTCAAGGAAGTGCCGCGTTCAACGGTGCGGGCGTAAGCGAGCAACAGTTGTGCAGCGGGCACCAACAGGACGATGCGTGCGATATCCGGGTCTAGCGTTGCGGGCCGGTGCCCTGAACGCACCGAAACCGCCTGCAGCGCAATGACTCTGTTGCTGCGTTTGGTCAGCAGCTATCGCCGTGGGACCGGTCCGGGCGCAACGATTACTGTCGCGTGCGAGGTCGCGTGACTTACGCCGACACCGTCAACGGCGGGTCTTGTTCGCGGGTCCCGCATCGAGATGCCGCTCGTCTGAGGGGACGGCTCCTACGCCGTGGTACAGCATGGCGGCAAGTTCGTGCGCCATCGCGTCGAGCGGAGTCGGGTCAGCGCCGAGCCGTCGTTGGATCGAGGCCATGAGCGTGATGCCGAGCAGAGATCGGACGAACGCACCCACCGGAAGCTGTTCTGAGTGCCGACTTTGGAGGTAGGGCTGGGTTGCCGCTTCGAGCTTCGCCACCAACGGCACGATTTGCTCGGAATAGAAAACCTGTGCTCGTTCGGGCGGCCCAAACAAGACAAGTCCCAGCAGTGGGCCCACCTCGTCCATCATCTGAATCAGCTCAGCGACGAAGCCGGCCAGCGTCGAGACCTCCTGGCCGGTGGACTGTGCCCGTTCGAGGTGAGCGGCTCGATCGACTGCTGCCAGCAGTACGCGATCCAGCTCGTCGACGACAGCAGCCTTGAACAACTCGTCCTTTGATTCGAAGTGACGGTAGATCATTGCTTCGGTCACGCCGGCACGCGCCGCGATGCTGCGGGTCGTCGTCGTACCGATGTCTCCGGCCTCCAAGAAGGAAATCCGAGCCGCGTGCAGGATCGTCTCGCGCCGTTCGGCTCCGGTCATTCGGCGCCTGATTTCGCCGTTGTCATCGTCGACCGGGCCTCCGGCCTTCCGAGATGTCGGCATGTTGGACCTCGCAGACAATGGGGCTCTGGGCGACCACGAGCCAGGTTGATTAGATGGCTAGGATAGCGACCCATTGGTCCGAGCTATTGGCGCTCCGCCCTGCGAGCCGAGTCCTATCTAGAGAGTTGTTCCCGTGACTCGCCGCCTCTCGAGGTCATCGATCTGCGAATCGTCGAGGTCGAGCAGGTCGCGCAGAATCTCGTGGCTGTGTTCTCCGAGAGTTGGCGCTGGGCGGCGGATCCACCTGTCCACGGTGCTGTAGCGGAACGGCAACGTGCTAACCGGGTGCGAACCAGCCACGGGATGGTCGACCTCCTCGAAGAAACCAAGTGCAGCGAGCTGCGGGTGGGCCCCGGTCAGTCTGGGGTCAGTCGCGCGGCCGGCCGGAATGCCGGCTGCGACGAGAACCTCGACGGCGTCGTCCAAGTCTTGATCTTGCGCCCACGCTTGCAGCGCGACGTCGATCCGGTCGTGGTCGGCTCGCCTACCTTCGAGGGTCGCCAACGCAGGGTCATCGGCCCACGCGGGCGAGCCCAGCAGCTGCCGAAGCGCGTCCCAATGCGCATCGGTGCTGACCGACAGCGCAAGCCACTGCTCGAAGCCCCGGCACGCGTAGAGCCCTTGAGGGGCTGCGTCGGCGCTGCGGTTGCCGTCACGTACGATCAGCGTGCCGTAAGCACCGTACGCAACTGTGAGTTCAGCGGTTACGTTGAGAGCCGCCTCCACCATCGCCGCTTCGACAAATGCGCCGCTCCCCGAGTGCATTCGCGACCACAGCGCAACGAGTGTTGCAAAGGCCGCGTGATAGCCGGCGATGGGATCGCATGGGCCACGAGGGATTCGCGGCGCATCTGCCTCCGCATGACCTGTGACCC
>NZ_LMVQ01000143.1 GCF_001545925.1 Mycobacterium sp. NAZ190054
CCGGCAACAGCTCCACCACTTTGGACAGCTCCTCGACGAGGCGTGGCACCGGGAAGATGAGCTGCGACGTGCGGCCCCGCTGCACCACCTCGCCGTTGATGGAAGCGCTGATGCCCAGATCGTCGACATCGCTGAACTCTTCGAGCGTGACCAGCGCCGGCCCGATGGGCGAGAATCCCTGGTGGGATTTCGCGAGGCTGAACTGTGGTGCGGGCCCGGAGTGCTGGCGCGCACGTTCGGAGATGTCCTGGCCCACGGTGAGTCCCGCGATATGCTGCCAGGCATCGGCGGCAGCGATGTCACGCCCGCCCCGGCCGATCACCGCGACCAGTTCTACTTCCCAGTCCACATTGCCGTCCGGCAACGCCACGGTGGTCACGGGCCCGGTGATCGACGACGGGAACTTCGTGAAGATGACCGGCGATTCAGGCGCGGCGAATCCGGACTCGTCGGCGTGGGCGCTGTAGTTCAGTCCGACGGCGAAAACCTGGGCGGGCCGCGGTGCCGGTGCGCCGATCTCCCCGTCGATGCCCACTGTGGGCGCCACGCCGTCATACGATCGGTACCAATCGATGAACTCGGCCCAGCGGGCGTAGATCGCCTGTGGGTCAGGTGAGAAGCGACCGTCGCTCGCGGTGGCGACGTCGAAAGCTGTGCCGTCGTCCAGCTGGATATGCAGACGGCCGGCGATGTTGATGATGCGCACTGAAGTTCACGTCCCTTTCGTGGATAAGGGGATTACGGCACGTTCGGACCGCCACGGTCCATGAAACCAGTTGACCATCAAATGGTCAACCGTACTTTCGAAAATAAAACGACGATGGGTATGTCCCGCTAAGATTCGACGGAAGACGAAGAAGGGGATCGAGATGACACCGGCGGTAGCGAAGTCGCGGGCGCAGCGCAGCGGTGCGTATGAACGCCTACGTTCCGACATCCTGGGGGGCCGCATCGAGCCGGGGACACGGCTGCGCTTCGCCGCCTTGGTCGAGCAGTACGGGTGCAGCATCGGGGCGATCCGAGAGGCCCTGCAGCGTCTGGCAGAGCAGGGACTCGTGGAGAGCGAGTGGCAGCAAGGGTTTCGGATCGTCGACATCTCCGCCGGCGACCTCATCGAGCTGACGGATGCGCGGTGCGAGATCGAAGCGTTGGCACTGCGCTACGCAATCTCGTCAGGTGATGTGCGGTGGGAAGCCGACGCCATTTCAGCGCATCACGTTCTGGAGCGCACACCGATGTACGAAACCGTCGATGGGACTTTGCGTTTCAGTGAGGAATGGGTGATCGCCCACAACAACTACCATGCGGCACTGATGGCGGGTTGTGGAAACCGGCGGATACTGGCCGCTGCGCACAATCTCCGGGACGCCGCCGAGCTGTATCGGCGCTGGTCTGCCCCGCTGCACGACCAGGCGCGCGACATCGCCGGTGAACACAAGGCTATTCTCGACGCGGTGGTGGGCCGGGACGCCGCCCTGGCCGACAGCCTGCTGCGGGCGCACATCCGGCGCACCACCGACAAACTTCTCGAGGATGCTACGAATCATCCCGTTCACCCGTCGTGAGGCGCTGCAGTACCAGTGCCAGCAGGATGATCGCACCCTGGGCGGCCTGGATCCAGAATGTCGAAACCGCGGACAGGGTGAGAACATTCGAGATCAGCGCCAGTAGCAGGACCCCGGTGAAGGCGCCGACCATCGAGCCTCGGCCGCCGTTGAGACTGATTCCACCGATCACCGCGGCAGCGAACACCGTGAAGATCATGTTCTGCCCTTGATTGGCCGTGACGGAGGCCAACCGGCCCATGAACAGCAGCCCCGCCAGAGCGGCCAGGAGACCCGCAGAGATGTACACGCCGATGAGAAGGCGGTCCACGCGTAGCCCGGTTGCTCGGGCGGCGGCCGCATTCCCGCCGATGGCGTAGACGCCACGGCCCAGCCGGTGATGCCGCAGGAACAGGCCGGCGCCGACGAAAACAGCGGCCGCGATCCATACCGCCAGCGGTAGTCCCAGCATCGACGTGCTGCCCAGGTAGGTCATCGGGGCGGGCAATGACGACATCGTCTGTCCGTTCGCCACACCCAGAGTCGCCCCGCGAAGCAGGATCAGCACGGCGAGGGTGGCGATGAAGGCGTTGAGGCCGAGTTTGACCACCAGCAGGCCGTTGGCCAGCCCCACTGCCGCGCCCACGCCGAACAGGACGAGAAGACCCAGGTACGGATTCAGCACCATTCCCTGACCACCCGCGGCAGGCACCACCACCAGCCACGCGGCCACCATCGGGGCGAACCCGACGATCGACTCCAGGCTCAGATCGAACTTGCCGCACAGCAGCAGCAACACCTCGGCGACGACCAGGATCGCCAGCTCGGAGGACTGCTGCAACACGTTGATGATGTTGGCCTGCGTCAGAAAGGCGTCGTTGAGAAGCGCTCCGATCACGATCACCGCGATGATCACCGGGATCATGCCGAGATTGCGCCAGGGCAGCGTGGCCAACTGGGTCCGACCGGTGGCGGTCGGGGACGGGGGTGTGCTGGTGAGAGTCGGCGTGCTCATGGTGCTTTCTTGTTCTCAGAGGTGTCGGTGGATTCGGGATCGGGAACGCCTTCGATCGCGGAGATGAGAGTCATATCGCCCACCGGAGTGGTGAACTCGGCATGCTGACGGCCCTGAAACAGCACCACCACACGGTCGGCGAGCCGCAACTCGTCGAGGGTGTCGCTGACCAGCAGCACCGCCATCCCGTCACGCCGGAGCGTGTCGATCAGCGCGTAGATGCGCTCCTTGCTGGCGATGTCGACCCCGGCTGTCGGGGTGATCAACACCAGCACCGATGGTGTGCTCGCCAGCGCGCGACCGAGTACCACCTTCTGTTGGTTTCCGCCCGAGAGGTTCTGCACCTCGGTGCGCAGGTCGGCCGGGACCACCGCGAGCCGGTCGGCGAGCTTACGTGCGGCCGTCTTGCGGCGCCGCGCGGCGATCCATCCGCCGCGACCGAAAGTTCCTGTGACCGTTGCCGTGATGTTCTCCTCGATCGACATCCCGGGAACGAAGCCGTCGACGTGGCGGTCAGCGGGCACATAGCCGATCCCGGCCGCGATGGCGGCGTCGAGCCGTCCGGTCTTCCAGGTTCGGCCCCCGATCGCCATGCTGCCTGATGTCGGCGACCGCAACCCGGCGATGGTCTCGGCCAGTTCACTTTTGCCACTGCCGGAAAGACCTGTCACGCCCAGGATCTCACCCTCCGCGACCTCGAGGTCGATGTCCTGGAAACCTGCACCGGACAATGACGTGACGGCCAGCGCGGGGGTTCCCCCTGCCACGGGACGCGACAGCCTGTCCGCTGCCGGTGCGGGCGCGGTGTGCCCGTCGCCGACCATGTCCGAAACCAGTTGCGAGGGACTGATGTCGGCGACCCGGTGCGATGCGACGAGCCGCCCGTCTCGGAGCACCGTGGCTTCGTCGCACACCTCCCATATCTCGTGCAGATGGTGGGAGATGAAGACGAAGGTGACACCACGATCCTGCAGCTGGGTGATGCGCTCGAACAGCCGCGTACTCGCTGTCCGGTCCAGCTGTGCGGTGGGTTCGTCGAGGATCACCACCCGGCTGCCCCTCGCGAGCGTCCGGGCGATCTCCACGATCTGACGTTGTTCGACCGACAGATCGCGCGCCAGATCGCCGGGGCGGGCCGGAACGCCCCAGTCGTCAAGGATTTCTTTGGCTTTGCGGTGCACGCGCCGCCACCGCACCGGCGTCTGGAATGTCGTCGATCCAAGCAACAGATTCTCGGCGACGGTCAGGTGCGGCAGGATCTGGGGCCGCTGGAACACGCACCCGATGACCTCACCTGATCGCCGCTGCTGCGCTGTGGTGGGCTTACCCTCGATCTCGATCGTGCCGGCATCGGGTTCTACCATGCCGGTCAGGACTCCCACCAGGGTCGACTTTCCTGCGCCGTTACGGCCGACCAACGCATGCGAGGAACCTGCCGCCACCGATAGCGAGACATCGTTCAGCGACTGCGTGGCGCCGTAGCGCTTGCTGATGTGATGCATCGAAACAAGGGCAGAAGCCCCGGAATTCGGCGATGCGGTGATGGCGTGACTCGTGGTCGACGTGGCGGTCACAGCGCGTTGGCCCACAGCGATGCATCGACGACATTTTCCTCGGTCACCAGGACGGACGGGAATTGGTCTGCCGGATAACCGTCTTCGGTCATGACGACGACGCTGCCGTGATCGGTGGGTCCCTCGGTGATCTCCCCGCCCTTGGCCAGCAGCGCGACGTACTCCAATCCGTGGGTGACGAATTGGTCCACCGGCTGAGTGAGATCGGCATCCAGCGTGCCCTGCCGGATCGCGTCGAGCCCGGTGGGTGTGCCGTCGACCGCGACGGTGAAGATGTGGCCGTCGGCATCCCGCGGCGTCTGCCGGCCGGCGTTGGCAATGGTCTGCGAGACGCTCGGCACGTAGCCGTCGCTGGCCATGAAGATTCCGCCGAGGTCCGGGGTGCTCGCCAGCACCGCGGCGGCGCTGGAGGCGGCGGTGTTCGGATCCCACTGTCCGCCATCTTTGGTCAGCACGGTGAGGCCGGGGTACTGGCTCTTCATGCATTGCTGGAAGCCCGTTGAACGATCCTGGGCTGTGCTCTGCCGCATGTCACCCTGGATTTCGAGCACCGTGCCGGTGGGGCCGACCTTCTCGGCCAGGAACTCGCAGGCTTGTTGTCCGACGCTGATGTTGTCGGCAACCAACGCCACATCCGCCTTGCCGCCCTTCGGGCCCAGAAAGAGCGTCGCCACCGGCAACCCGCGCTGCCGTGCGAAGTCGATCGGCGGCACCACCGCCCTGGCGTCCGCCGGGACCACCAGGAGGCTGCGCGCGCCGGCGGTCACAAGATTGCGTATATCTGAATCCTGTTGGCTGGCATTGCCGTTGGCGCCAGTAGGCGGCAGCGTCGCCTGCCCCTGCTCCTGAGCGGCGCGGGTGAAAGCGTCCACCATCGCCGCCTGGGCCGGATCCTGGAGAAACAGGGCCGAATAGCCGACAGGCGCAGGAGAGCCATCGCCTTCGGCCGTCCCCTGGGTTGCCGTAGTGCTCGTCGGCGAACATGCGCTGAGTACCACGGCTCCTACGGCGGCCGCAGCGATCAAGCTGCCATAGCTGGGCATCGGCACCCTCCCTTGAGTGAGACGCGCGTCGGTCGACGCACTGCATTGTCGCCTGAATCACACCCCAACTGTATCGAAATGTCAATCCTATTTTCGAAACTGTGCGGCGCCATGCGACGCCTACGCATCGCCTGGCTGGTGGCAGCCGGGTTGGCCCATCGCGTGCCTTGTGTGCGCGCGGCACGGCGTACCCCTGCGGTCGCGTCGGCGGTGGGAATCAGTGGGTAGCGCAGTGCATTCAGCTGACGGGCGCCACGGATCCCCACGGCACGGTGAGGATTCCGTCGCGCAGGCTGCGCCGGGGTGAGGTCACCGGGAAGCCCTCGGTCACCAGCAGTTCCAGCATCGCGCGCCAGCGGATCCGCGGCCCGAACACGCCGTGACCGGCGGCGCTGGCCCAGGCCCGGTCGGCCGCGCGCAGCAGGGTGTGGATCGGCTGACCGGGAACGTTGTGGTGGATCAGCACTTTCGGCAACCGCTCGGCCAGATCCGACGGCCGCTCGATCGCGAACGGGTCACACGCCAGCGTCAGGCTCACCGCCGAGGATGTGTCCAGCAGCACCCAGCAGCACAGCCGGCCGAGCTCGTCGCAGGTGCCGTCGACGATCAACCCGCCCGGCGCCACACGGTGCTGCATCGCCGCCCAGGCGTCGCCGACCTCACCCACCGGATACTGCCGCAGCACGTTGAAGGCCCGCACCAGGATCGGCCGGTGTCCGGCCAATTCGAAACCGCCGAGCGCGAATTCGACGCCGGGGGCCGCCCCGTCCCGCACGGCGGCCTGCCCGGCGCGCACCCGCTCCGGTTCGATCTCCAGGCCGACCACCCGCAGGTCGGTGCGCACCCGGCGCAGCCGCACCGCCAGCTCCAGCGTCGTCACCGGTTTGGCGCCGTAGCCCAGATCCACCACCAGCGGATCCGCGGCGGCCTGCAGCGCGGTGCGCACCCGGGAGGAGTGCACCAGCCAACGATCGCTGCGGCGCAGGCGATTGTGACCGGTGGTGCCCCTGGTCACCTGTCCGATCGGGGCTGTCATGGCTCGATGGTAGAGACCGGCTCAGCCGTTCTCGGTGATCCACACCGTGGTGAACCGCTGCTCGGCGAGCACCAGGTCGACCAACTGACTGCCGATGAAGTTCTCGATCTTGCCGCCGATCAGTGGCACCCGCACCTCGACCGTGGCCGTCATCGACATCTTCGCCCCGGCGCCGACCGGGGCCAGCTGCGCCTCGCCCGTCAGTCCGGCCGGCGCACCCGGGATCGCGCCGCGCACCACCGCTGACGCCCGTCCGTCGGTGACCGGTGTCCAGATCTCCTCGCGCACGAAACTCAGGTCGCCGCGGTGGAACTGCGTGACCAGCGCGGGCAGCCGGTCGGCGCGCAGCACCTGGGTCGTCTTGATGCGGACGCTGCCGTCCTCCTCGACGACCAGCTCGTCGAGGGTGGCATCGTCGGCGCCGGAGTCACCGAGCCGGACCCGCCAGTACTGCTCGTCGCTGAACGCGCTGTGCACCTGTTCGACCGTGCCCTCGAAATCAACGGCCATGTCGAATGAACGCGGCATAGCTGGTCACGCTACCGTTAGCCGCCGTGGTCACTTCGTTGTCGGGCGGCGTGCCGGTTGCCGAGCACGTCCCGCTTGCGCCGCTGACCACGCTGCGTGTCGGACCGTCGGCGCGCCGGCTGATCACCTGCACCGAGACAGCCCAGATCGGGGCCGCCGTGCGGGCCGCCGGACCGGACGCGCTGATCCTGGCCGGCGGGTCCAATCTGGTGATCGCCGACGACCTGACCGGGCTCACCGTGGTGCGACTGGCCAACACGGGCATCGCCGTCGACGGATCTGTGCTGCGCGCCGAGGCCGGTGCGGCGTGGGACGACGTCGTCGCCGCGTCGCTCGCGCACGGGCTGGGCGGGCTGGAGTGCCTGTCAGGCATCCCGGGGTCGGCCGGCGCGACACCGGTGCAGAACGTCGGCGCGTACGGCGCCGAGGTCGCCGACACCATCAGCCGGGTCAGGCTGCTCGACCGCACCACCGGATCCGATCGCTGGGTGTCCCCGGACTTCCTCGAATTCGGTTACCGGACAAGCATTCTCAAACACTCGTCGGCGTGGGTGGTGCTGGAGGTGGAGTTCCGCCTCGACCCGGCGGGCCGCAGCGCACCACTGCGGTACGGCGAACTGACCGCCGCGTTGGGCGTCGAACCGGGGCGGCGCGCCGACCCGGCGCAGGTGCGCACAGCGGTGCTGGCGCTGCGCACCCGCAAGGGCATGGTGCTCGACGAGACCGACCACGACACCTGGAGCGTGGGCTCGTTCTTCACCAACCCCGTGGTCAGCGTCGCCGACTTCGACCGGCTGGCCGCCGCCGTCGACGGACCGGTACCCAACTATCCCGCCCCCAACGGGGTGAAACTGGCCGCCGGGTGGCTCGTCGAACGGGCCGGCTTCGGCAAGGGCTACCCCGGTCACGACGCGCCGGCCCGGTTGTCCACCAAGCACGCGCTCGCGCTGACCAACCGCGGCGCCGCGACCACCGCCGACGTGATCTCCCTGGCCAGGACGGTGCGCGACGGGGTGCGGAACGCCTTCGGGATCGAACTCACACCTGAACCGGTGCTGGTCGGCTGCTCGGTCTAGGTACCGTGGGTTCACGTGAGCCCTGCTGAACCGCTGCCGTCGATCACCAGGCGGCGCGCCCTCGCGGCGTTCGCGGTCGGCGTCGTCGCACCGGGCACGCTGGCGGCCTGCATGTCGACTGACGACGGTTCGCCCGGCGCTCCCGCCGCCGGTGACGCGCCGAAGGCGCCGACGCTGACCTACGCGCCGGAGAATCTGACCGACGACGTCAATCCCACCGCCCCGGTCAGCGTCGAGGTCGCCGACGGCTGGTTCCAGAAGGTCACGCTCACCAACCCCGACGGCAAGGTGGTCGCGGGCTCACTGAACCGGGACCGCACCGTCTTCACCGTCACCGAGCCGCTCGGCTACGGCGTCGAGTACACCTGGGCGGGCACCGCGGTCGGGCAGGACGGCAAGGCCGTGCCGGTCACCGCGTCGTTCGTCACCGTCGACCCGGCCGTGCAGGTCGGCGGCAGGTTCCAGCTGGCCGACGGACAGACCGTCGGGGTGGCCGCGCCGATCATCATCCAGTTCGACGCCTCGATCGCCGAGGACGACCGCGCCGAGGTGGAGAAGGCGCTGACGGTGACCACCACGCCGCCGGTCGAAGGCAGCTGGGCGTGGCTGCCCGACGAGGCCGCCGGATCCCGCGTGCACTGGCGGACCCGGGAGTACTACCCGGCCGGCACCACCGTGCACGTCGACGCGAAGCTCTACGGCGTGCCGTTCGGCGACGGCGCGTACGGCGCGGCGGACTCGACGCTGGACTTCTCGATCGGCCGCTTCCAGGTCGTCAAGGCCGAGGCCTCCTCCCACCGCATCCAGGTGGTCACGGACGCGGGCGTGATCATGGACTTCCCGTGCAGCTACGGCGAAGGGGACCTGGACCGCAACGTGACCCGCAGCGGTATCCACGTGGTCACCGAGAAGTACGAGGACTTCTACATGACCAATCCCGCTGCCGGCTACGCCAACCTGCGGGAACGCTTTGCGGTGCGGATCTCCAACAACGGCGAGTTCATCCACGCCAACCCGGCCAGTCTCGGGGCCCAGGGCAGCAGCAACGTCACCAACGGCTGCATCAACCTCTCCCTGGAAGACGCCGAGCAGTACTTCCACTCCGCGATGTACGGGGATCCCGTCGAGGTGACCGGCACCCGCATCCAGCTGTCCTACGCCGACGGCGACATCTGGGACTGGGCGGTGCCGTGGGACGAGTGGGTCGCGATGTCGGCGCTGTCGGAACAGGAATCCCCTGACAACATCCCGA
>NZ_LMVQ01000144.1 GCF_001545925.1 Mycobacterium sp. NAZ190054
GTGAACTGCAGATCGCCGTAGTCGGTGTCCCACGAGCCGAGGCCCTGCTGCTGGGCCCAGCCGCGCAGCGCGTCGAGGGCGGCGGTGACCCGTGCGTCGTCGACTTGAATGCAGCGATCCAGGGTGGCGTCAACGAGTTCCTGAACAACGCGCTGTCGCTCAATCCCGATGCCCGCACGTGGTTCGGCACGCTGCTGCAGCGGATCAAGAACAACAGCGCGGGCGCTGCGGCGACTGAGCACCCGCTCTACGTCGTGCGCACGGGCCTGCTCAAGGACTCGTCGCCGCTGTTCGTCAAGACGGTGCGCATGACGACCGTCGGCCAGATGATCACCGAGATCACCCCGGCCTACGGCGTAGACGTGCGGGTCTACCTGTGGCGGCCCGGCATGCCGCAGCCCGACGGGTACGCCAACCTCGACCGGCCGACCTACGTCATGGTCGTCAAGGACCGCAGCCAGATTCAAGGTCCGTTCAAGAACGTGCTCGACTCGGCGCTGCGCCTGGTGGTCGATACCCAGGGCTCGTTGCTGGGCAGAACGCTTGACCCGCTGCTGAATCCGAACGGCGAGTACGCGCCCGAGGGCCTGCACATCGCGCCGAGCCTGGGCGTGAACTTCGTGCCGCCGTACGCGGTGCTGATCACGCCGGACAAGATCGTGGCCGACGGCGAGGTGGTGCGTGATCGTTCGCCGCTGATCAGCTGCAAGATCAAGCACTCCACCCCCCTTGGGTGGCAACACATTATCGGCGGAAAGAGCCCCAAGTGGTTGGTCTGTGCCCCACCGGGAAACTGGTGGGGCACAGACCAACTGAACATTGAACGACCTGATCAACGCGTGGCTGTCATTCGTGATCGACGCGGCGATGATCATCATCGGATTCACCGGTGTGCCGAGCAACCTGCTCGACGGCTTCCTCAACGATGCGTTCTTCGCGTTCCAGCTGATCCAGCACTACCAGCGGCGCAACGACGTCGGGCCGTACCACCCTGCAATCGAAGTCGTCACCCCGACGAACTCGTCGCCGTACAACATCGAGGCGCTGTTCCAGTTCATCCAGGTGCTCTGGGCCTCAAGGGGTTACACGACCGCGATCGCAACGTTCCGCGGTCAGAACGGTCCCTACAAGCTCTACCGCGACATCTTCCCCGGCGCGCTGGCCACGCTGGTCTACGCCTCGCGCACGAAGCTGTTCACCGATCACATCGAGCTCGTCAAGTTCCACGCCAGCCGCACCAAGCGTGAGCTGACGCTGCAGCTCGGTGACGGCAAGCCGCTGGAGCACTACTCGCAGACGCTGCGCCGCAACGTGAGCGAGTTCTGGGCCGGTCTCAACTCGCTCACTCTCACCCCGAATTCGTAGGAGACACATGCCATTACAGCCTGTCGCCACTGCGCGCGAGGTCGTCGACGAGTTCGGGCGCACGTGGATCGAGGTCGATCTGGCGCGGTTCCGCATGCTCAAGGACTCCAACCCCGAGTCGGGCATGTACCTGCTGATCGCCGCGCCGGCCGGCGGTCTGGGCGGGTTCGCCGCGCTGGCCGAAGGTCCGCCCGGAAAGTCGCCGTCGATCATCCTCAACAGCTTCGAGGAACTGCCGTCGAACCACCCGACGCCGGGCACCGCGAGCCTGACCGAGATCGTGCCGGCCACCGACGCGGCGGGTGCGGTGTACGCGCTGGACCTCGCGATCCGGCGCGGTGCGGCGGGGGAGCCCGGCGCAGCGATCATCACACCGAGCGACTACGGCACACCCACCCCGGGCCAGTTCCTCATCGTCAACACCGCGGGCACAGGGTTCGCCCTCGGCACTCCGAAACTGGGCGGTGTGCATCATCCGGCCGAGATCTCCTCGGCGCCCAGCGGTACCACGGGTTCGCCGTTCACCGTCGCGGTTGTCAACATCGAAGAGGGCACCTACGCCAACGACTTCAAGCTGATGCCGCAAGGCGAGTGCCGCGTCGAAGGTGCGGGACCATCGCTGCGAGTCAACTTCGTCGCACGTCTCAACGCTAACGACGGCCCGGTCATCGGCATCTGCCGCGGCGTCGGTGGAACGTCGAAAGAGCGCCTGAACATCAGCGGTTGCTCGGGAACAGACGATTCGCTCAGCGTCATCAACGGCGGCGAGGGTGCGACGGTGTTCTTCAACACCGAGCGGCAGTCGGGCAGCCTCAACTCGTACTCGGCACTCGACGACTACATCAGCTGCTCAGTCCTGGTGACGCAGGCGTGACCGAGGGACCCGATTGGGGGCCGACGTTCAAGCGCGTCGCCCAGGTCCCCGGCAAGTCGGCCGGCAGTAAGCAGCAGCTCACTGAAGCTGAGCTGTTTGCGCGCAGCGCCGAGATCAACCGGCGCAACGCGGCGAATCTCGCCGTCGCCCACGGGGCGGTCGACACCGGACCTGACTTCGATCCGTGGGGGTGGTTCTCGGGATGGTCGACCGACCTGCAGAACTCGATCACCGCGAACACCGAGGCGATCGCCAACCTCGAAGAGATCGCCGCGGCCACCAACGTCACCGCCGCGTGGGTGTCCGACCTCGAAGACATGGCGACGATTCCGCGCGCTCTGGTGAAAACCACTGCACTGACGGGCAACTCATCGGCACCGAAGTTCCGGGACATTCTCGACTACGACTCGGTGTCCAGCAGCGGCACGTCGGAGTACCGGCTGCATCGCGGCATCTGCCCGACGATCCGCCCCGTGAAGGTGACCGGCTCTTCGCAGGGTCACATCTACTACACGCCGATCATCGTCGACAGGCGCGGCACCGTGGACAGGATTCGGTGGATCGTCGGCGCCGACACCTCGCTGTTCTCGATCAACTACTACGAGATGGCGCTGTGCATCTACAACCCCGACACCGGCGACGTCGAGAAGGTCTGGGGCTCAGGCGACATCAAGGATGGTGCGGCGGACACTACCACGCTGGCCGAGGTGTTCGTGTCCATGGGAATCGACCAGGAGTGCACCCCGGGGCAGATCCTCTTCGTCGCGCATCAGCAGACGGCACCGAGTGCCCTGCAGGTGACGCGCCGATTCGCCGCCATAGACCAATTGAACAAGGCGCGCACGGTCCCGCTACTGGACGCAGCGTGCTACGTCGCGCAGAACCATTCGCAGGGCATCCCCTCCTCGATCAGCTTCGCTGCACTGTCCCGCGAGAACCGGTTCCTGCCCTATGCGGCGGTGTCGGTGAACGCGCTGGAGAGCCCGTGATGACACCAGACGAGATCGCCGCCCTGGCTGCCGTGGCTGACACCGATGGCCCGTACTGGTGGCGCGACAGCAACGGCGACTGCTACGCCACCGCCGACTACGACGAGCAGTCCACCGACACCTACCTGCTGTACGCCTCCCCGAACTGGATCGCGCAGTGGGACGGGGACTGGCAGGCCGCCTCGGACGCTCTCGCTGAAATCGCCGCCCAGACCTAGAGAGAAGGGATTCTCACATGCTTTCTGAGTACCTCCGCAACGGCATCGTCGACAGCATCACGCGTAACAAGCCGCTCGTGGTGCCTGTGCTGGCGGCCCAGCTGCACGACGGCGTCCCGGGCACGTCGGGCACGGACAACACGGTCGACGTCGAGGAGGACCGCGACCAGATCACCGCGGCCGAGGCTGTCGACGGCGTGGGGATCAACACGGGCGCTGACGCCACGTGGGTCAGCGAGGAGGGCGCGACCGTCGCGTACATGAGCTTCCACGACGCGCTGTCGGCGGGGAACTTTCTGGGCTACGAGCGTCTCGACCAGCCGGTGACGGTCGCCGACGGTGACACCATCGCGCTGGCGACGTTCCGCATCGAGGTCGACGACTGATGCCGGTTCAGTTCGACTCGACGTCGAGCGGCCATCTGCTCGTCGGCTCGGGGACGACCTCGGGTGACATCGAGCGGGAGCACAACGTCTCCACGCAGGCCCGCGACCGGGTGCTGGCGGCGATGTGGATGCTGTGGACGGGGGAGGCCGACACGACCGGCGCGACGTTCGCGGGGGAGTTCGGCGGCCAGCCGATGGTCGAGCACGAGGCGGTGCGGTTCGATTCCGATAAGTGCTACTTCGGCGTGCATGTGCTCGAAGATGCACCGCGCGGTTCGCAGGGTTGGGTGGCGTCGTTCTCCTCGATGCCGACGGAGTTCCTCAGCACCCGCAACTTCATGGCCATCACCGAAACCTATTCGGGCTACGAGGAGTTGGCCGCCGCGATCTCGGCCGTCGGCGGGTCCACGCTGAACAACACGGTCACGGTGCCCTCGGTGCGACCGGCTCACCGCGTGCTGTCGGGTCACGCCGTCGGCAAGCTGCGCGGCTTCACCAAGGACGGCTACACGCTCACCAAGCGCAAGTCAGAGACCATGCTGGGCGGCGGTGCGCTGCTGGTCGGCGACGCACCCGGCGATGAGTCGGTTGTGGCCACCGCGGTGCACAACGCCGCGTCGGCGAACTGGGGCGCGATCGGGTTCGCCCTGACTCCGAGCATCGTCGAGATCGGCGTGACGCTGAAGATTCCGGTGAGGCTGCGCGCGTCGATCATGGCGCACCGGGAGTTCATTGAGCCGCACCCAGACCGCGAGTACATCGTCCCGCCGGTCGGCTCGGCCGATCCGCGCATGCTCGCCGGGAACTTCCGGGTGAGCAACGACGGCGTGGCAATGCCGCAGTGGAACAAGGATCTCGACGACACGCTCGAATACACGCTGCATTGGCAGAACCACCTCGCCGACGACGACGAGATCGTGCACGTCGAGCACACCACCGAGGGGTCGCTGCGTGTGCGGTTCGAGGCCTTCCGTCCCAACGCCACTCAGGTCTGGCTCTCGGGTGGCTCGATCACCCGCAACCACCCGGTGCGCGTGCGGCTCACCACCAAGCTCGGCCGCCGCCATGACCGCACGTTCTGGATTGCAGGGGTGAGCAACTGATGGCACTGGTCACCATCACCGGCGACACGATCCGCGACGGCTCAGGCCGCAAGGACAACCGGCCCTGGTACTTCACTCCCGAGGGCTACCAGAACGGCAATCCCGGCGTCGTCACACCGCGTCGCTCAAGGCCGCTGATCCCGAGCAACGGCGTGCTGACGGCCGAGCTCGAAGGCGGTATCAGCGGCTACATCGAGAACCCCGATGGACAGCGGTGGCTCGTCACGATTCCGCTCGTGGACAGTCCGCTGTGGGAGGTCATCGAGGCGGGGGTTGCGTACCCGCCAGATACCTCCCAGGCCCGCCTGGCCGCGGCTGTGGGCCTGTATGTCGAACAGCACGCCGGTGAATTGACGATCGATGACGTCCAGGCCGACGAAGACGGCAACCTCCACTTTTTCTACCGCGGGGAACTGGTGGCCACAACGTCACTGCCGCTCTCGTCCAACCTCACCGTCGTGACCGATGAGCACGGGACAACCCTCTATGCGAACGGAGAACCGCTGGTATGACACGCCATTTGGCCGCTGACGAAACGCTGCCACCTCCGCGATGGCCAGACTCCGGCCGAAACCGGGGCGGATTCCAGCCCCCAGAGGTGCTTTTCGACGATAACTTCGACCAGGGGTTCTGCGGATGGCGTGACCACCAGGGCGCCGCCTTTGCCTACGCGCCGCTGTCACGGACCGCGCTCCGGACACTCGACGGGTCATCCCACTCGCTGGTCCTTTCAACCGGTGCGCGACCGAACTCCTCGGCGAACATTCCGCACGCCGAAGTCAGCGCGTACAAGAACCTGTCGCGCTGGGTGGATTCCGGCCTGGTGAAGTTCGAGACGTGGATTGCCCAAGGTGGCGCCGACCTCGACAACAGCCCGAACAGTTGGTTCATCGGCATCGATACACAACGGTGGGACAACAGCTCTCGCGGATTCTTCAAGCTGAGGTTCCGCAAGTTCACAGGATCGGGCGAAGCCCCCGTGAGGTCAGATCAGTGGGCGCTTACCAACGACGTGGGCAGCTTTGTGAACCTGTCGCCGAACCCGCCCAATGCCGGCGACAACGAGAACAAGATGAATTTCAACTACATCGCGCTGACAGTCGATCTAGACACCGTCGTGTCGAGCGACGGTGCCCCGGGTAGCTACCACGAAGCCCAGGTCGGTGCCGACGTGTATGACCTGACCGGACTCGGCGCGGGCCGCGGTAAGCAGAACCCGCAGATCGGCTCGTCGGTTGGAGCCGGATCTTTCGCCGGTGGCCTGAACTTCGGCATCGGCATGACCAACAACACCGTTCACACCGCGGCCGGCCCGTCATGGTTGCTCGTCGGCCGCGTGCGTGGCACCTGGTACCCGAGGAGTGGGGCGTGACCGTTCATCGAACTTCCGTCATTGTCCATGACATGCCGGTCAACGCCGCTGGCACGGGATCGTTGGCGCACGGTCAGCCGGAATGCTGGGTGGACTTCTCCGAGGCATCCGCGAACGGACTCACGTGGACACTCGACGTGCACGGCGTTAAGGGGTCAATGGATTCGTTCAAGCTGATGGCGAAGTTCCAACTCGGCGTGATGAACATCAGCGGAGCGGGCTACTCGACGTTCCGCTGGTACGACATGCAGCCGGAGCAGATCGCAAAGATGATCGCGGAGGGCGTCGACTGGTATGGCGGCGTCGCACCGCCGGAGTTGGAAGCCAACCCGTTCATCCATCCGCAGGTGCTGGCCACTACCGGCTACTCTCTCGACCTGGCGTCCGGCGGTGGCGCAGCCTCCAGCTCCGTGTCATCGGGGGCCGGCTACGGTGGCCGCAATGCCTACCGCGGAACATTCACCACGGCATCAACCGGGTACAACGGCGGGATCAGAGTGTCTGACTCTCAAGGCATTCTCGTCGCCGCCAACGAGCAGGGGACATTCTCCTGGTATGTCAGGTGTTCCAAGCAACAGCGACTTCGCCTGAAGATCGGATACTACGACGAAGGTGGCAGTCTTCTTGACACCAAGTACGGGGCCAGCACGGTAGTCGCAGCGAGCACACTCACTCGCCTGACGTGCACCGCGACGTCGCCGGCCAACACGCACCACATCTTCATGTCGGTGGTCTCGGTTACCGGCGACGGCGCCTCGCTGTGGCAGGTCGGCGACTGGGTGGAAGCCTCGGCGCCGTTCTACCGCCCCGGCACCGCCCCGGGTGGCTATTTCGACGGCGACAGCACCGACACAGACGAGATCGCCTACGCGTGGACCGGCACCGCAGGAGCATCCAGCTCAACGAAGACGACGACCATCACCTCGAGTGCCAATGTGATCTGCAGGGACACCGATGCGTTGCCGCTAACGGTTTCTCGCACGATTCGCCACTTCGGACAACTCGTGCGCATGGTGATCTGGCCAGTGATTGCCGGTGGCGATGCTGACGCAGCGGTCGTCTACAGCCTGGCTACCTCGTACTGATGATGATCAGAGCACTTCGCCTCGTCGTGATCGCTACCGCGATCGCGCTCACCGCCGGCATCGCGGTCGCCTACTGGTGGCCCTGCGTCGGCCCGTTCCCCGAGAGCGCCTGGCCATGACCGTCCCCGTCTACTGCCTCGCGGGCATGTCGACCAACCCGCGGATGCGCAACGACCACCTGGCCGCGCAGCTGTTCCGCACGCCGTACACGCGGCGCGACCTGATCTACCCCAACCGCACGGTGCCGCTGTCGAACATCGACGTCGCCGTCGAGAAGGTCGCCGACATCGCCACCAAGCCCGGCCGCAAGATCTTCTTTGGCCACTCGGCCGGTGCCCGGGCGCTGTGTCGCTACCTACGCACCAACCCCGACATCGACGTCGACGACAACGTGTTCGTCCTGACCGGCAATCAGGAGCGCAAGTACGGCGGCGCGTCGGTGGTCGGGCTGATGCCGGCCGACTACGGCGGCCCTGGCATCCCCGAAGACTGCCCGTTCCGCGTGTTCGACGTCGCGCGGCAGTACGCATTCCCGGAGGACTGCCCGACGCAGCGCACGAGCAAGGCGATGGCCAACGTGTGGGCCGAGCTCAATCCGCTGAAGTTCCGCCCGGCGTTCCACTCGGATTACTCGGCGGTGCGGATCAATGACCCGGCCAACGCGGTGCACATCGAGGGACCGACGAACAACCATCACTACATCCTGGTGCCGAGCGCGGTCATGCCGCAGTGCATCAAGCTGTGGTGGGGACCGGAGCGGGAAGCGTTGGAGGACGCCAAGATCCGCGCCGAGGTCGAGAGCGCGTACGAGCGGCCGTACACGTCGCTGCCGGTGGCCGGTGCCAAGTGGACCGCGCCGGGCGCCGGGGTTACCGCCGCGGGCCAGGCCGTGCGCCAGGCCGCTGTGCCCGTGTGGGATCCGTGGGCCTGATCCGGCTCGACCGGTACGCCACCGACGGCGACCAGTTTCACAAGCCTCGGCACGGTGCGTGCCCGCTCGCATTGTGCGGGCGGCCCGCGATCGAGCACCCGTGCGTTCGGCACCGGTTCGCCGCGCTGGTCGCGATTCTCACCGGCTGACCACCAAATGACCTGCCCCCTGCTGACTTCCCCGCAGCAGGGTCACCAGCCATGCCCCCGAAAGGAATAGCCCCCATGGCAGACAGAACCGTCTACGGCCGAACTCACTCCGAGAACGGCTGGCGCATGGTCGATCAAGGATCGTGCCGCCACGTGCTCATCCCAGGCACCAGCGTCCGCATCTGGCTCCGCGAAGGCCAGCCCGAGAAGATCCTGGGTGCGTTCGCCGCCGACTTCAACGCCCACGTCGAGCCGCTACGCCAGGAGGACACCGGCGGCTGGACCGCGACGAACGACGTCGCGTCGAGCAACCATCTGTCTGGTACCGCAATGGACCTCAACTGGCAGGGTCCGAACAAGTCTCGGTTCCGGCTGGGCATCACTGAGCAGCAGGCATACCCACCACCGAAAGACGCCCGCCTGCGCGAACTGCTCGCGTTCTACGAGGGCATGGTGTTCTGCGGCGGCAACTGGTTCTTGGCGATGCGGGTTCTGCCTGAACCGGCCGGTAAGCTGGCCGGTCGTGACCGAAAGCCCCGCAGCTGTCATGCGGCTCTATGACACCTTGTCTGGCGGTG